>CAYRPZ010000051.1:0-11334 GCA_964426275.1 uncultured Ruminococcus sp.
CTATTATAAAGTTATTAATACTTTCTGAATCAGCCATAGCAGATACTGCACCAAAATCTGTTGCACATAAAGCACCTGCTGCATTTGCAAATTCAGCAAATTCACACAGTTCACTATCTGAATATTCTTCAGGATTTTTTCCCTCTGAAAGTATTTTATATATAAATCCTGCAAAAAATGCATCTCCTGAACCTGTGGTATCCACTATTGCGGTGTCATGTGCAGGAATCTGATGAATACCTTTTCTGCTCGCAATAATACAGCCATTTGCTCCCTGAGATATAAGAATTATTTTTACACCTATTTTAAACAAATTTGCAATTCCCCTTATAAGATTATCACTGTTTGTCATAAAACGAAATTCATCATCAGAAAACTTGATTATATCACAGTATTTTACAAGAAAATTAAGTTTTTCAAAAGCATCTTCAGAACTTTTCCACAGTGACGGACGGTAATTCGGGTCATATGTAATAATCTTGCCCTTTTGTTTCGCATATTTTACAGCACTTACAATTGCTTCACATGATGGTTCATGTATAAGACTTGGGGAACAGAAATGAAAAGCCTTACATTCATCAATAAGTTTTTTATTTATTTCTTTTTCCTTCAGATATATATCTGCACTGTCATGACGATAAAATGTATATTTTTCTCCTCTTTTCATTAAAGGATTTATAAATGAAAGAGCAGTTTGATGCTTACTGTCAAATATCAGATTGCTTACATCAACATTTTCTTTCTCCAGTTCAGATTTTGAGAAATGTCCGAAACGGTCATCACCCGTCTTGCCTATAAAAGCACTTTTCATTCCAAGCCTTGACATTGCCACCGTAATATTTGCAGCAGCTCCCCCTACATTCTGAACAAGTATTTCCTTATTTGTTTTATTATTTCTTATTGGTGTGAAATCAACAAGGACTGTTCCGACAGAAACTAAATCAAACATTGGCAAAACCCCCTTAATTTATATAAATATTTTAACCTTATTATTATACCATAATTTTATTAATTTGTGTAGCTTTTAATTAAAGTTTTCCATATTGTAATATATTTATAGTAAAATTGTTGTAAAACATCGGAATATAAAATAAAAAAAGGAAACTCCGACAATGGAATTTCCTTTCTGAAATTTACACCATAAAAATCAGTTTTCTCTTTCAAGCCTTGCAGCCTTGAGCATAATTGCACATTCAAGACGTTTCTTTTCCATTTCACATGAAAGCTTGTGAGCAGTATGAATATCTCCCATATACTGATAATTATTTGCATTGCATCCACCGCTGCAATAGAATTTAGCCCAGCACTGTTTACAGTCAGGCTTTGTATATACATGAGCCTGAGAAAATTTGCCTTTTATATCAAGGTCAAAAGTACCGTCATTTACATTTCCCATCTTATATTCGTCAATTCCGACAAACTGATGGCACGGGAAAATATCACCGTCAGGAGTTACTGCAACATATTCATTTCCGCAGCCGCAGCCACGCAGACGCTTTATGGCACATGGTCCTTGGTCGAGGTCAATCATAAAATGGAAAAAGTTAAATTTCTTACCCTTTTCCTCATTTTCGAGAATTCTTGCACAAAGCCTTTCATATTCACTGAATACCGCAGGTAACTCCTTTTCTGTAAGAGCATAGCTTTCCTTTGCATCGCATACAACAGGTTCAACTGAAATCTGATCAAATCCTGCATCATAAAGACTGAATACATCTTCCGAAAAGTCAAGATTGTATTTGGTAAAAGTACCTCTTACATAGTATTCCTTGTCACCTCTTTTGCTGACAAGCTTTTTATATCCTTCAATAATTTTGTCATAACAGCCTGTACCGTCAACACGTTTTCTTATACGGTCATTGACTTCTTTTCTGCCATCAATGGAGAGAACAACATTCGACATTTCCTTATTTATAAAGTCAATTTTGTCATCAGTAAGAAGCATACCGTTTGTGGTTATAGTAAAACGAAAATTCTTGCCATATTCCTTTTCCCTTGAACGTGCATATTCAACAATTTTCTTTACAGTTTCAAAGTTCATAAGCGGTTCACCGCCAAAAAAATCAAGCTCAAGATTCTTTCTGTTGCCCGACTTTTTGAGCAGAAAATCTATAGCATTTTTCCCTGTTTCAAAATCCATGAGTTTTCTTCCCTGACCGAAATCACCTGTTGATGCAAAGCAGTATTCGCATCTTAAATTACAGTCATGGGCAATATTAAGGCACATAGCCTTTACCGGTGATGCAACAGAATATTTTGCATACTGTTCATAATCATCATCAGAAAAAAGTATTTTATCGTTATAAAGTTGCTTAAGTTCCTGATAACATGATTCAATATCCTCTTTTTTATAGAATTTGTTTAATTTTTCAACAACGTATTCAGGACATATGTCATTAAAAGGCGGTTCAATATTGTCAAGCAAGTCATAGGTAAGTTCATCAACAACATGAACACCGCCACTATTTACATCAAGCACAATATTATATCCGTTAAGTTTATACTTATGTATCATAATAAAAATCTCCCTAATAAAAAGAAAAATGTAAAAGGGACATAAATCTGTCCCTTTTTTAATATAATTCTGTCACAGAAAACAGAAACCGAATTAAAGCAAAAAATTACTTTATCTTTCGCACTTCTGATTAGCTACTGTGCATGAAGTTTTGCAGGCAGACTGACATGATGCCTGGCACTGTCCACATCCGCCCTTTTTAGCGGATTCCTTAAGATTAGCTTTGTTGATAGTTTTTACATGCTTCATAACATTAAACCTCCATTGAATATTTTATAATATATTATAGCACAGATGGACATAAATTTCAAGTTCTTTTTAATTTCCTTACTTTATTCAGTAACATTTGACAGTTTAAACAATATATAAAATAGTATAAATTATAAATTCCATATAATATTGCATATTTTTGTACATATATTCAACTTAAAATATTGATTTTCAGAAAGTATCATGTTATAATATTCATTAATCTTTATGACGAAAGGGAATGATTTTATGCAGAAAGAACTTACAGAACAGATAACGCAGAAGCGTGAAAAGGTAAAATCCCACGCTGTTGAAATTTTCAGTCTGCACGATAACATGGCAGACCCTGAAGTTATCCATAATTCAATTGAATCAGGTGCTCAGATACATGGTTCGAACATGTGCATACTTATTCTTGCAATTATAATTGCATCAGTCGGACTTAATATGAATTCAACAGCAGTCATAATTGGTGCTATGCTCATTTCACCGCTTATGAACGGAATTATGGCTATGGGATATAGTGTTGCAACGAATGATATGCCTCTTTTAAAGAAAGCTGCATCAGGTTTCGTAATACAGGTACTTATATGCATAGTTACATCAACTCTTTATTTTGTAATATCTCCTATTTCGACTACGTCATCTGAACTCCTTGCAAGAACCAGTCCTACAATATGGGACGTAATAATTGCTATATGCGGAGGTATTGCCGGGGCAATAGGCAGTACAAGAAAAGAAAAAACAAATGTTATACCGGGTGTTGCAATAGCTACAGCACTTATGCCTCCTTTATGTACGGCAGGCTATGGAATTGCAGCCGGAAACCTTAAATTTTTTCTTGGTGCATTTTATCTTTTCTTTATAAACTGTTTTTTCATAGCACTCTCAACTTTTATGGTTATATTAATTCTTATTCCTGAAAAACGGAATATAAATGAAAAGGCAAAGAAAAAAATTACCAGTTCAATGATATTTATATCAGTTATAGTAATAATTCCAAGCATTTTTATTGCATGGAAAATAGTGGCTGATACGGTGACAACGAGCAAATACAATAACTATATAAACAATGAATTTGAATTTGATAATACACAAATTGTTCAGTCATCAATCGACACTGATGAAAAAATAATATCAGTGGCACTGATTGGCTCTGTAATATCCGATGATGTAATCGATATGCTTGAAACAAAACTGGATAATTATAATCTTTCTGATTATACACTTAATATAACTCAGACAGCTGTTTCCGAAGGAATAACTTCTGAACAGCTTCAAGCCATAATCGACAGCCAGATTGATGCAGATAACAGCAATTTCAGAAATCTTCTTCTTCAGGAGGAGGCTGACAGGCTTCAGCGTGAACTTGATGATGCCAATAAGGCACTTGAAGAATATCATTCAAATGAAGTAAATCTTCAGGAATTATGCGAAAAAATAAAAACTGTATTCCCTGAGATAAAAAGCTGTTCAATAGGAATACATTACGGCAAAATAAATGATGAAAACGGATTTGAGGATAATGAGTATCTTCTTGTCACAGCAGAAACTGAAAACCCTATGTCAGAGGAATTGGAAGGCTATATAAACAACTGGCTTTCATCTGAAACAGGATACAGCCATACAGCGGTAATCGGATACATAACAACGGATACGGAAACAGTATCAGAAGAAAACACAGATGTTGAAGAATGATAATATAATGCGAATTCGATAATTTAGTTAGATAAATATGGAAATACAAAAGTATACAGCTATTCATATTTTTACGCACTTTTGTAATCAGAGCACTTGACTAACTTTTTTATTTGCGGAATTCGCATTAAATTTTATTTTTTGCCGTATATCCATCTCATATTTGTTGAAAATAGTAAGTATAAAATTTGTTATAATATAAAGCAGGTCTAAATGAATACTTTTTTTAATAATGATATATTAAAAGATTTAATATATCAGAGGTGAAATTCTTGTATAAAAGCAATCTTGTAAAAAATACGATTATACTTACATTAATTCAGTTATGTCTTGACGGACTGTCAATACTGCTGAATATATTTATAACTCATGAACTTGGTTCATCAGCGGTAGGAATATGTTCTTTGATATATTCATTTTCATCGTTTGTATCAGTAATAGCAAGCGGAAATATATTTATATGCATGAGCAGATTTGCATCTGAAGAACTTGGAAAAAAGAACGGCTGTCCGTCAGTTATATTTACATATAGTCTGATTGTCTGCATGATATTGAGTATTCTCACATCAGCAGGAGTATTTATTTCAGCTGATAAACTCGGAGAATATTTTCTTAAAAGTTCTGATATGGTCATACCAATAAGAATTATATCACTGTGTCTGCCAATAACAGCTCTTAATGCCTGCATGAAAGGATATTTCAATGCATATAAAAAAGCTGTTACATCAGCAACAGCAAGTTCTGTGGAGTTTATCGCAAGAAGCGGGATTATAGCATTTTTAGCGGAATTTATGGTGTCATGCGGAAAAATGAACATTTTTTCTGCGGTATCATTAAGTATTGTTACAGGTGAGATTATATCATTTATATTTCTTGCATTTTCTATGCATACAATACATGGAAATAAGTGCAGGATAAGCAACAGCGGACTTAAATTCAGCAGATATATAAAAATGATGGTTCCTGTAACATTAAACAGTTATATAATTGTAATACTCAGCAGTATTCATGAAGCGTTGCTTCCGCTTACTCTTAAACAGTATGAAGGAAGTACAGAAAGAGCTTTAAGTGAATATGGAATACTTGAGGCAATAATAATGCCGTGTATTTATTTTCCGTCAGTAATTCTTACAAGTCTTGCAGAAATAATAGTTCCTGAAATTGCGTTGTCAAGAGGTGCAGAAGATAATAAGCGTATTGAACGTCTTACAAAAAAGATTATAAGAAAAACTTTGCAGTATTCAGTATATTCAGTAAATATAATGCTTGTGTGCGGAGATGAACTCGGAATACTTTTAAGCGGAGGAAGTGAATTTGCAGGTAAAATGATAAAAACACTTGCATTTGTAATACCATTTATATATCTTGAAATAATTCTTGAGAGTATAATAAAGGCAGTCGGACTTCAGAAATTTTCATCTTTCAACTATACGGCAGAATATATAATAAGGATATCTGTACTGCTTATATGCGTACCTCTCATGGGATTTTACGGGATAGTTGTATCATACTATTCAAGCAATATAATTTCAAATATATCAAGAATAATAATGATTGTAAAAACAACAGGAATTTCATTTGAATTATTTGAAACAGTGGTTGTTCCGCTATTTGCATCATTAATCTCATGGCAGACAGCAGGTATTGTATATAATATGATATCTGACGAAATAATTAAGATGACAGCTTATATTGTTTTGAGTGGAATTATATACTTCGGAATTATAAAGGCTTCGGAATATGTTAAAATTCATGACGGAAAGGCAATTATACAAGGCAGTCAATAAATTTACATATTTGACATTAATGATAAACCATGCTATAATTATATATCGATATAAAAAGATTGATTTAAATTTTACAATATGAGGTGAATTTAATGCCTGTTAACAGTAAAAATAATCAGAACGTTCCAAAACCTACTCTTCAAAGACTTCCGAGCTACCTTAAATATCTCAGAATGAGGAGAGAACTTGAACCACCTACAATTTCAGCTACAGTAATAGCCAATGACCTGTCACTTAATGAAGTTCAGGTAAGAAAAGACCTCGCTTTTGTTATGAAGGGAAAAGGTCGTCCAAAGACAGGATATACTATTGATGAACTTATTTCAGGGATAGAAAATTTTCTTGGATACAGCAATACAAAGTATGCACTTCTTGCTGGTGCAGGTCATCTCGGGAAGGCTCTGCTCTCATATAAAGGATTCAGGAATTACGGTCTTGATATAGTTACGGCAGTTGAAACAGATGAAAATATCATAGGCACAGAAATAAATGGAAAGAAAATAATATCATTTTCTGATATGCCGGATTTCTGCCGTGAAAATAATGTGCATATCGGTATAATAGCAGTACCTTCATGCAATGCTCAGGAAGTCTGTGATAGTATGGTTGAAAGCGGAATTCTTGCAATATGGAATTTTTCAAATATACATCTCAAAGTACCGCCCGAAATACTTGTTCAGAATGAAGACATGGCATCATCTCTTGCAGTACTTTCAACTTATCTTGAATTGAAATAGAAATTAATGAAAGATTAAAATATAAAAAAATTTGGTTAATATCATGATAGATTTATATAATTTTAGCAGGAGATATAATCATGTTTCCTGCTTTTTTTATATAAGTTATATCTAAATATATTGATTTTTTGTATATTATATAAAAATATATTTTTTCACGCAATTTTCACTTTTTTATGTTATCATTGTATGGTATAATATTATTGTAAGTTCAATGTGCTTATATGTATATTTTTATAAGAAAATATTAAGAAGTCTTATGCCTTTACAGGCAGGAGAGGACTTAAAAATTATTGGAGGATTATATATTATGAAATCTTATAAGAAGTTTTTATCTGCGGTTATGGCAATGGCTATGCTTTTCAGCATTACCGCCTGCTCCGAGAATGAAAATTCAGAAGAAAGTGATGTTGCTGATTCAACTACAATATCAGATGAAACTTCAGCAGCTGATGAAGCTGATGATTCCTCATCTGAAACAGATGAGGATTCTGATGAGGAAGAAGCAGCTGTTCTTGCATCTGATTATTTCGACAACACACCTGTTGATGACATGAATGCAGTAGTTATGACCATTAATGGTTGTGACATTACCCTTGAAGAGTACAGGTATTATTTCCTTAATATTAAAAATACTTTTGATTATGGTGATGATTCATACTGGGATGGTTCAAGCGAGGAAGATGTTCAGGAAAAGCTTGATACTCTTAAGGAACAGGTGCTTACTTATCTGAAAAATAACTATGCTGTTGAGAAATTTGCTGATGAAAATAACATTTCATTGACTGCTGAAGAAGAAAAAAATTCTGAAGAAGAATTTGAAAATGAAAAAGAAGAGTATATGACATTAAATTCCATGGACGATGATGGCTGGCAGGAATATATGGACAGTATTTTCTGTACTGACAATCTTTATATAAAATCAACAAAAAGACGTGACCTTGAATATAAACTGATACGTGCTCTCTATGAAGATGAATTTATGGAAAATGAAATGTCGAATTATGTAATGGCAAAACATATTCTTATCGGCACTACAGGACTTGAATATGATGCCAAGGAAATTCCTGAAGATGCTACAGATGAGGAAATTGAAGAGATAAATGCTGAAAATGAAAAACTCGAGGAAGAAGCTAAAAAAGAAAAGCTTGCTGTTGCTGAGGAAGTTCTTGAAAAAGCTAAAAACGGCGATGATTTTGATGAGCTTATAACTGAATATAATGAAGACCCCGGTGAAACTCTCAATGATGACGGAACTTATGATGGTTATTTCTTTACAACAGGAGAAATGGTTGAGGAATTTGAAAATGCTGCTTTTGCACTCGATGAAAATGAAATAAGTGATATTGTTGAAACTGACTATGGATATCATATTATTAAGAGAGTACCGGTTTCAGATGAATATCTTGAAGAAAATATAGTTGATATTATGATGACAAACAGTGACTATTATGAAAAGTATTCAACGGCTGCTCAGAAAGTTATTGATGCTGTTGAAATTGAATTTTCAGATATTTATGATAAAATAAATGTTATATCATTGACCTGATAGAAGTTTAATATCATAAAAACAGACGGTCAGAATTTAAAAAATTTCTGACCGTTTTTCAACTAAATAAATTTCTGCTTCAATTATCTTGTTAAAAATTACCGTTATTCCAGCCCCACTCGGATATTTCACTGTATTTTACATATGTTCTTGAAGGACTTACACCAAGTTCGCTGCTGATAATACTACAGATTTTCTCTGTAAGACTGTTGTAGTCAGATGATGAAGCTTTTCCGAAAATACTTACTTCAATCATTGCACAAGGGGCATCATCACCTTTAAACCAAAGCTTGTATTCCGGTTCAATTCCTACCATAAGCCAGTTTTCGCTTTTTCCCGGAATAGCTGTGATAGCCTGACCAAATTGTGATTTTATCTGTTTTTCCTTATCCTGAGAAACAGAAACATTTGTTTTAAGATTAATAAAAGGCATATCTTTTCTCCTTTGTTTTATTTTTATATAATAATTATATCATAAAAATTTGCTTTTATCTATACAGTAAATTTTTTTCATAAATATTGAACAATTTTTATAAATTCCCTTGAATGTTTTTTTTAATATGATATAATAATTGAAAGAAGATTTTGTTCCTTGGAAAGATATAGAAAACAAAAGAAAAAGGAAGTAATTTTTATGGATAACACAACACTTTATATGACAAATCTTGTCCGTGGATATGATATTGAAGGTATAAATGATTTTATGCAACTTCAGCATATCTATGATTCGGCTATAAGCGAAGTAAAGACAAGACTTTATATCCTTGATAATGAATTTAAGGTGAAATTTCAGAGAAACCCTATTCATACAATTGAAAGCCGTCTGAAATCCCCTCAGAGCATTATGGAAAAGCTTCAGCGCAAAGGAAAGCCCGTAACACTTGCATCTGCAAAAAGAAATCTTTATGATATTGCAGGAATAAGAGTTATCTGCCACTATATTGATGATATTTACATAGTTTCAAAAATACTTGCTTCTCATGATGATATAGAATTTATTAATTGTAAAGATTATATCAAAAATCCAAAGCCAAATGGATACAGGAGTCTTCATATGGTTATAAAAGTACCTGTATACCTTTCAACAGGAATGGAAATGGTTGCAGTTGAAATTCAGATAAGAACGATTGCAATGGATTTCTGGGCAAGTCTTGAACATCAGCTTCGTTATAAATCTGATAATAATGTTTCAGATGAACTTTCACGTCAGCTGAAAAACTGTGCTGAAAGAATTGCTCAGACTGATGCTGAAATGCAGGAGATATTCTATAAACTCAGCGAAGTCTGAAATATATTGGAAGATTTATAGTTATTAACAGGTCTATTGACTTTTGTAAAAAAAATGTTTATAATGTTTATATAATAAAAACTCGATTTCTTATAATCGAAAGGAGATAAATTATGAAAAAATTCACAAAAAAAATTACAGTGCTTATACTTGCAGGTATTATGGCGATGAGTTTCAGTGCCTGTGATTCAACATCAAGCAGTTCGGAAGATAATTCATCAGAAGCTGCTGTAGTAAATAATGATAATGGCGGTGATGAATCAGCTCCTGCTGCAATGAATGAAAATTCATCTGTTGAAACTTTTAAGGATTACAGCAATAAAACTGTTGAAAACGGTAAATCAGCAAGTTGGTTATGGATTGACAACGGTGTTGAGGATATAATGGGTGATGGTGAAATTTTTGAGATTTCTTTCAAAATTAAAGATGATGTTGCAGACGGAAATTATAATATTGTTATAAATGAACTTCAGATATGCAATAAAGACCTTGAAGTTGTTGAAGCAGATATTATCGATGGTACTGTAACTGTGGGTTCTGCATCTGCTCCTTCTCAGGAATCTGCTTCAGGAAATTCAATTATCCTTGAAAATGTATCCGGTAATGCAGGCGATGATATAAAAATGAAAGTTAAGCTGTCAAGCAATCCCGGTTTCTGTACTATTCAGCTGGGTATAAACTATGATTCATCTGCTCTTGAAATTACTGATGTAACTAATGTCGGATTAATTGATGGAGTAGGTTCAGTCAGCAAAAATCTTGAAGTTGATTAAGAATAAGTTTTTTGTGATATAATAAAAAGTCCGGTTTTTGCCGGACTTTTTTGATATGTTTATTTTTTCTCATTTTTATCATCTGAAAAAGGAAGTTCAGGATTATCATCATAAACAGTTGCAGTTGTTTCAACGGGCTCAAGTATTTCCATTATTTTTATTATTCTTAATGATGTCCAGAAATGAAATATTCCGCTGACAACAAGTGCAATGCCAAATGTTACATATACTGCCATAGCAGCTTTGAACGGATTGAATATTATTAATAATGAAATTATTATTGCCGCAAGTCCTGTACCAAATTCAGTTTTCCAGTTTTCATATCCTGATTTTTTCAGTTCAAATGATGTGATTATCTTCATTATACTCTCAAAACATATTGTAATTCCGATTATAACCGCTGCTGCTGAAAGAACTTTTCCATGATGATAAATTACAAACATTCCTATTCCGATATTAAGAAGTCCGCTTATGAAATCAAAAAATGACTCTGATTTAAGTCCGGCACCAAATATATATCCTGAGAGTTTTGAAATTCCATATATTATGAATATAACTCCAATTACTGTTCCAATTGCCTGCTGAGAAATCTGAGGATTAAGAATAAGGAAAAATCCCGCAATAGTAAAAATTGATGAAAGCACTATAGAGGCTGTTCTGAAATTTTTATTTTTGTTCATTTGATATTTACAAATCCTTTCATAATAAATTGTATTATATTATTTTACATCAATATTT
>CAYRPZ010000052.1:0-11151 GCA_964426275.1 uncultured Ruminococcus sp.
AAATGAAAAATATATAGTTCTGTTATCATCAGAAACTTTAACTGAAAAATCACTAAGCCATGATTGACTTATAGTTGCTGAACCGTTAACATAAGTCATTCCCTCAGGAAGAACATCTTTAATAACAAACTTTTTGTTTACATAATCAGCATGATTATTATCTTGCATATATGAAGGTTGGATACTTATACAATATTTAAATATTTTCTGCATATCATCACTGATGTTCACATTCAATGTATTTGATAAAACACCATTATCATAAACATTCTTTTTTACACTGAAAGTTTTACTTGCTGGAATAGCAACTGTTGCATAGCCATACTCAGAGTTAGTTACTAAACTTTTATTCCCATTTATTGAAGTAAAACCTACATAATTTTCATTTTTCCATGTTTGCTTTACAACATTATCATTTGCAACAGCTGTATATTCAAACGTAATACTTCCGCCATCTTCAATATTTATATTTTTAAGGTCAACATACCAGCCATAATTACCCCAACCTGAAGTTCCTGATATCTCTGAAATAACAGTTCCTACTTCATAATCATTTTTTTCTGATTCTACAACTTTAAGATCTATAGAATCAAAATCAACAGCATTTCCATTATCATCTACAGGATAAAGCCACTCGGAATAATCTATCATGCTTAAATCTTGCAGTGTTGCTCCGCTGTTATTGGTAAATTTCATTCTGAATTTTACTGTATCACCTGTATTATATCCCATGGTAGTTGATGTTATATCATTACCATTATTATCAACAATCCATTTTTCAACTTTATATTCAGATGATGTCTGCTTTGATGAAGTAACATTCAATGATGAACCTTCACCGCCATTTGATGAAGAATACGATGCGTTGTTTATATAACTGTCAACAGTTGTATCAATAACGTCTGTTATAATAACAATCTCTATTTTTTCACCAACACCAAGAGTTCTGTTTGATATAATACTGCTAAGGTCAGTATCTGCACTTATAGCTTCACCGTTTACAGTAATACTGCTGACTGAAAGCTCGTTTTCTGTAATATATGATTTCAATGGAGTATCAGAAACTGAAACGCCTGTTGCCGAAGCAGTACCGTTATTTTCAAGAGTAATGGTGTATGTGAGCTTCTGACCATTAACATTCTGAAGATATGTAGTTTTATCTACTGTCTTGTTTATTGCAATTATTGGCTGCGGTTCTTTAGGACTGAATGTAACTGTATTTGAGGTAACATCACCGGCAGAGGCACTGTTTAAAATTGAGTTTGTTGCTGTGGTCGAAACTGAACCGCTTATTTTTATCTGCACAGACTGTCCGGCAGGAATATTTAATGTACCTGAAACTTTATTGCCTGATATTGAAATTCCGTCAACCGATGTATCCAATGAAGGTTCTTTAATATCGCTTGGTATATCATCTGTTATTACAACATCTCCGGCAATTGTACCTGTATTTTTTACTGTAATGGTATAATGTGCAGTCTGACCTTCTATACCTTTATAATATGTAGAACCATAGTTATTTCCATCTTTTTCAATATGACCGGATTTTTCAATATCAAAAGAAGAATTGCTGGTTCTTACAAGAATATCAGCAGAATCAGATTTTCCATTATCTCCTGTTACTATATTTGTTATAGTAGTTTTATCAATGTTAACTTTATCAACAGTACATACAACTGTTACTGATGATACTTTCTCGCCGCTCCATGATGAATGAGCAAGATTTTCAAGCTTATATGTATATACCCTGCCATCCACAGATGTTGGTGCAGGACTTGAAGATTTAAATGTAAGTCCTTCTGGAATTTCATCTGTCAGAATAATATCTCCTGATATTTCACCTTTATTTTCGGCTGAAATGACATATGTCACCTCATCGCCCTCTATATAGTAATCCTTTTTATCCTGAACTTTTTTGGAAATACTAATATCAGCAGGCTTAGGAACATTAACATTAACATATGTATTTGAATTGCCAAGAGAAGTATTATAATCGCTTTCGCCATAAGGCTTTGCATTTACTGCCAGAGAATTGGTAATTCTTCCGTCAGATGTATAATTGTCGATATTAACCAGCGAAGTATTTACTGTAATCGGCAAATCAATGCTTACATCAGTCATATCACTTTCAGAAGAATTGCTGTCAATTACAAACGATATTTCAGCTTCGATGTTACTTATAATATTTACTGATATATCTCCCGAAACAGTATATCCTGATTTTGTTATTGCATCTGAAAAAGCTTTTTTAATAATATCTTCCGCACCTTCATTAAACACCATTCCATTCGGCAGAGTGAGCGTATCATTAAATTTAAGACCTGTTACCCATGTTACTCCCTTTGAGGTTGTATTCTGATTTTTTGCAGAAAGATCGTATTTTATTACAGTTCCATTTTTAACATCATCTGTTTTTACAGTGCTGCTTGAATTTAAAGTCTTACTGCCTTTCCATTTTACAGATGATAATGCTGTTATTGTATTTGCAGCCGTTTCATTTGTAACTGTATTTATAAGTTTAAATTCACATGATTCACCATTAATTGTTTTGCCTTCTTTAAATTTAGCCTGAAGTCTTTCAAAAGCCGTTGAACCGTTGTTAATATCAAATTCAATATAACGACTGGTTATATTCCCCTCTCCATCAGTTTGGGTATGCAATGTAAAAATACTATATGTACTTCCATCTGAAAAACCATTATTATCAAAGTTAGGAAGCAAAATATTATCGTTTTCTATATACAAACGATAAACATCACTTTTGTTTTGCCCTTCATTAACATTATTACCTGATATTGAAATAGAAAGATAAAACAAATCATTTGATTCCACTTCATCTATTGATGAATAGTTTTTATCCTGAAACTCGATTTTCAGATTTGTTGTTACCAGTTCACCATCAGCGGATACAGACAGAAACGCTGACGATGGTATATACATGAGCAAAACCATCAATGCAAGAAAAATACTTATAAATCTTACTTTAAAAGATTTTTCTTGTACAGTTAAATTTTTACTGTTCATAAAATCCCCACCGTGTGCCTCGGCAGTATTAACTCCTTTCATAAAATACAGACACAAACAAAAATAAAAAATTTATAAAAATCATGCTTTTTTACACATGAATTTTAACATATTGAAAATAGATTCAGTATCTTTGCATCAAAATAATAACAGACCAACCGTATTCTGAATACATATTTTAACATTTTATAATATAATTATATAGACATTATATCATAGAGTAATAAATTCTGCAACCAAAAGTTTATATTTATTGAAATGCAATTTTTGTTAAAAATAGCAAAATGCCCTGAACATATGGATTCAGAGCATTTTATTATAGAAAAGAAATTATTATGAAAACTTAAATTAAAAATCAATCTCTGTTCCGTAATATGTAGCTTTGAAAAGCTGTGCCATTTCAGCAGGTGTGATTGTTCTCGGATTTGAACCTGTGCAGGCATCTCCTACAGCATTTTCAGCAATTGTATCAACTTTCTCAAGGAATTCCTCCTCAACTATTCCAAATTCCTTGAGAGTCTTAGGAATTGAAAGTCTTACATTATATTCATCAATCTTTGCACAGAGAGCATTTACAAGTGCCTTATCAGATTTACCCTCAAGTCCAACAAATCTTGCAATATCCGCATAACGTTTCATAGCTTTCGGACATTTTGCATTGAACTTTATAACATATGGCAGATAGATTGCATTTGCACAGCCATGCGGAATATGACCTGTTGAGAATGCTGCACCTGTTTTATGTGCCATTGAATGAACAATTCCAAGCAGGGCATTTGAAAATGCCATACCTGCAAGGCACTGGGCATAATGCATATTTTCCCTTGCAACCTTATTTCCATTATATGATTCGGGCAGATAATCAAATACCATCTCAATTGCCTTGAGTGCAAGCGGATCTGTAAATGGACCGTTAAGAGTTGAAACATATGCTTCAATAGCGTGTGTGAGAGCGTCCATTCCTGTATGTGCGGTAAGTTTTGGAGGCATGGTTTCTGCAATTTCAGGGTCAACAATTGCCACATCAGGTGTTATATTGAAATCAGCAAGGGGATATTTAATACCATTTGAATAGTCTGTAATTACTGAAAACGCAGTAACCTCGGTAGCAGTACCGGATGTTGACGGAATTGCAAGGAATTTTGCCTTCTGACGAAGCTCAGGGAAACTGAATGGTGTTATAAGGTCTTCAAAAGTTGTTTCCGGATATTCATAGAATGCCCACATAGCTTTTGCGGCATCAATCGGTGAACCTCCGCCCATAGCAACAATCCAGTCAGGTTCAAAGGCTCTCATTGCCTCAGCACCTTTCATAACTGTTTCAACTGACGGGTCAGGCTCAACATTTTCAAAAAGCTTAACTTCAATTCCTGCCTCTGCAAGATAAGATGTTACTTTATCGAGAAAGCCAAATCTTTTCATTGAACCTCCGCCGATTACAACCATGGCTTTTTTACCTTTTAAAGTTTTAAGGGTTTCAAGAGAATTTCTTCCATAATAGATATCTCTTGGCAATGTAAATCTTGACATTTTAAATTCCTCCCGTTTATCAATTTAATATTTCATATATTTATTATAACACTTAAATATAAAAAAGAGTAATGCTTTTTTAACATATCTGTCATATCATACATATATTACAGGAAATATTATGGAATTATTATAAAATTTAACTATTCGGCTATATTTCTCTTTTCTCATAAAAAAATCAGGTAAATTCTTTATTACAAGAATTTACCTGATGTATAATTATTATTTCATACTTACCTTTATGTTATGTTTAAACTTTTCAAATAAGTCTGACACCTTTATCTTATCTATTGCTGAATATAGCTTTTCAGCACTGCATTTATTATCAGGGAGATTTTTTATATTTTTTTCAAGTTCTGAAATATGTATTCCTACAGATTTCGGAAATTTTATATTGTCACTTGTAAATACTACAAATGAATATATAGGAATATTTTTAAATCCTGCCTTTGTAAGATGATATTTTACATTTTTAACATGGGTTTCATTCTGCATTGCAGGATTATACATCATGCGTTCCCTGCTGCCGTTTTTATGAACAAGCTGTTTGCCATTTCCCAAAAGCTCTCCGGATATATTCTTTGTTTCAACTACAGCAACTCCGAATTTTCCAAAAAGTATATGGTCAATCTCACACGTCCCGTCATAAAGAGGAAGAAATACGTTTGTCATAAGCATACATTTTTTCTGACTGACAAATTTTTTCAGCACTTCATTTGTTTTTGCCTCACCGTCTGAGCCGATTTTCTTTCTTTTAAAATACGGCAGTTTCAACATCAAGGCATATATAAGCCATATTAACATAATAAAGAAAAGTATTATAAAAATTATTTTTTCCATTTGTTATTCCGCCTTTTATCAGAAAAGTGATGATGATTTACGATACATAAAATCAAGAACCTGCTGTGAAATAGTTTCATCTTCAATCGGTGCAGGCTGAAAATTATTTATATCGCCTGTAAAAACATAAAAGGGAATAATATTTTCTTTTCTGCTTTCAATTTCCTTTGTATCCTTATTGAATGAAAATACTTCCTGATAAATAACAGTTCTGTTTTCAGGGTATCTGTTTCCTCCGAAACAGAAATTACCTATTGAATACACTATATGCACATCATTATAAGTTTCAAGAGGCTGTAAAACATGAGGGTGACCTCCTACAATCAGGTCTGCACCTGCATCAGCCATCTTATGACAAGCCTGTACTTTCCAGTATTCCTCTGTATGTACCGCTTCTTCTCCTCCATGAAAGTATACAATCTGTATATCAGTTGAATTATTCAGATTTTCAATACGCTGTATAATTTTATCAGTATCAATTTCACTCCACATTGTATCACATACAAGACCTATTTTGACATCATCTTTTTCAAGTATTACATCTTTTTCCTCACCGCCCCATTCAAGCTGACCTGTTGCTTCAACAGCCTTTATAGTATCATTCATGCCGTCTTCACTGTAGTCAAGTGTATGGTTATTTGCTATTGATACAACCTCTATATTTCCGGCAGGGAATATCTCAGCATTTTTACTGGGAGAACGAAACCAGAATGCAGGTGTATATCCCTTGTATCTTTCTTCAAGTGCTGAATCGGTAAATACATTTTCACAGTTTGCAATTGTAAAATCATCGTCACATACATAAGGATATGTTTTCTCAAAAAAATATTCTTTATCATAGTTTTCTGCATACCAGTTAAAACTTCCCTCATAATTCTGACCCATCTGAGTTGCAAGTGTACAGTCACCAAGAAATGAAAACTTTATTTCAACAAGCGGATTATATGGCTCTGTAGTTTCCAAAACTGTTTCCGTTACAGTTTCTGTTGTTTCAGCAGGAATATATGCTGTCTGCTCAACTTTTTCACAGCCGTATAATTCAAATGCTGAAATAAAAATTACAGCAGTTTTAAAGAATTTATTCATTTAAAATCACCTCAAAAATTACCATAATTAATTATATCATATCAAGAATATTTTTTCAATATCAGATAATAATATAATTGCCGAACAACATTAAAGTTCGGAGGAGGTGTACGGAATGTGGGATAAAATCGCATTAATACTCCTCATAATTGGCGGAGTAAACTGGGGTCTGGTAGGAATATTCAGCTTTGACCTTATTGCATGGGCATTTGGCGGTGCAGCATCAGTTATAAGCAGAATAATCTATATTGTAGTTGCCTTGTCGGCTGTATGGTGTATATCACTTCTTTTCAGAGACGATAAGGTATCTGCCCACTGATTTTAAACAGGGATTTTTTACATCAGGCATTTTAATGTGCCGTATGCCAATGTAAAAATCCCTGTTCTTTTTATAATCTCTCATGAATAAATATTGAAATGAAAGACAGATAATCAAGACTGTCATATAAATTTGTTCAGGAGTGATTGAATGGATAATTTAGATGATATAACCAAAAAATACAGAGATGAAATTGTCAGCCTCTATAAAGGTCAGGACAGTGAATATATCCCTGATTTTGTAAATGAAGAAACATCTGATAATAATTCAGAAGAAGTTAAAAATTCAGACAATAAATCGAATAATGTAATGGCTCCTGCGGTTTCCGAACCCCTTACAGTTTATAATAAAAATCAGGAAAAGGATAAAGGAAGCGGATATCTCATAGTTGAAGTAACAGCAGGCAACAATGCATTTCCAATTGAAAATGCACTTGTCATAATAACAAGAATGATAAACGGTGAGGAGAAAATACTCAGCATACTCACAACAAATCAGAGCGGAAGAACCAATATAACAGAACTCCCTGCCCCACTTGAAAATGGTACTGAAATTTCAGATACAAGACCTTATGCATACTATAATGTTATCACATATGTCAATTCATACTACGAAGTACAGAATAAAAATATATCCATATTTTCAGGCATAACATCTCTTCTTCCTGTAAATCTCATACCATTGCCTGCATATACAGATAATAACAAGGTCATGACATTCTATGAACAAGAACCCGATTTATAAAAAAGGAGATTTTGCTGTATGATTGACATACCGTATATACCCCAGACAATTACAGTTCATCTTGGCAGACCTGATGAAAATGCTCAGAATGTAACTGTTGACTTTCCCTATTATGTTAAAAATGTTGCTTCAAGTGAAATTTATCCGACCTGGCCTGAAAATTCATTAAGAGCAAATATATATGTAATAGTTACATATGCTCTCAACAGAATTTATACTGAATGGTACAGGGCAAGGGGCTATAATTTCGATATTACCAGCACAACACAGTTCGACCAGGCTTTCGTTCCTGAACGTGATATATTTGAGAATGTATCAACTCTTGCCGATGAGCTTTTCAATGACTACATAAGAAAACAGGGAAGCATTGAACCATACTTTACTGCATTCTGCAACGGAACAACAAGCACATGTTCAGGTCTTTCACAATGGGGAACCGTTGACCTTGCCAACAAAGGCTATACTCCCTATGACATTCTTGTCTACTATTACGGCAATGATATTGAAATTGTCAAAGATGCAGAAGTAAGAACAAATACTCCCTCATATCCCGGAACGATAATAAGCCTTGGAATGATTGGAAATGATGTCCGCACAATACAGATTCAGCTTAACAGAATTTCAAGGAATTATCCTGCTATCCCTAAAGTTGATACAGATGGTGTATTCGATGTATATACTGAAGATGCCGTAAAAGTATTTCAGGGAATTTTTAATCTCAATATAACCGGTATGGTAGATTCCGCAACATGGTATAAAATTGCATACATTTTTATAAGTGTAAAGAGAATTGCAGAGCTTAATTCAGAAGGTATAAATATTGAAGAAGTTTCAAAACAGTTCTCCGAAGAATTAAGAATCGGTATGCAGGGACGGGAAATAGAGGTTCTTCAATATTATCTTGCAGTAATAGGTGCATATTATGAAAGAGTACAGCCTGTCGATATAACTGGTTATTTCGGAGAACAGACAGAAGCATCGGTAAAATCATTCCAGAAAGTATACGGACTGCCGGAAACAGGTGTTGCTGACCGTCAGACATGGAATGACCTTTACCGCACATATTTGGGCATCATTGAGAGTATTCCGCTTGATGACGGAAATGATATCGTTCTTTATCCGGGAATAGTTCTTAAAGAAGGCATAACAAATGAATATGTACGAATATTGCAAACATATCTTTCATTTATACACAGCTCAAATCCAGCAATACCTGATGTCAACCCGACAGGTTATTTCGGCCCTTTAACAAAGGCATCAGTAATCGCTTTTCAACGTGAGTATAACATACAGCCTGCAAACGGAGTAGTCGCTGCGGCAACATGGAATGATATCGCAAGAGAATACTCAATCTTAAAATACGGCTATGATAAACAGTCTTATCAGTTCCCCGGTTATACAATCAAATAGTATGGAGGATATACTTATGCAATACAACAAAAATAATTATAAATACCACGTAATGGAAATTCAGAAATATCTTTCAGGAATTTCATATTATAATAATAAAATACCCAAAATAATACCTGACGGTATCTACGGAAAAGAAACTCAAATTGCAGTAAAAGCATTTCAGCAGGAATACAATCTTCCCATAACAGGAGAAATAAACAGAATAACATGGGAAAAAATAGTTGAGATTTATAAAGGTTTTACAAGCACTCCTGAATCAATAGTTGTTTTCCCTTCAAATACATATACAATAAAACAGGGTGACAAAGGCTATGAGATAATGTTTATTCAGATAATGCTTAATGCTGTTATGGAGAACGGCAACAATTATGAAAAAATACCTGTAAACGGATTTTATGATATTGCCACTGTCAGAGCTGTAAAGGAATTTCAGAAACTTTCACAGATGACTCAGACCGGTTCTGTAAATATCGCTACATGGAATATAATGGTTAAATCTTTCAACTACATCATGAGATAAAATAAAACAGGGAAATCCTTGACTGAAAGGATTTCCCTGTTTTTATCTTATGATAATGATATTCTTTCTGTTTCTTCCATACTGTTCATATCAATACATACAGCCTCACTATATGAGAAAATGCATATATAATCGGCTATATAAACAGCTCTTACAAATTCCGAATTGCAGTTATTCATATCTGAAGCAGATACACAGCCCTTTTCAATAAATTCACCGTTTTCATATGCAAATATATAGTACAAATATGACGGCACCCAATATTCACTGCTGTATCTCACAACAGGAAAACCTATAATATTTTTTTCACTGCTTAAAAGCAGAGCCTTTCTTTCATATACTGCGTCCGATATTACTCCGTGTGCATATTCACCGCTTATGCTGTAAAATCCACATTCATCAAGATTTCCATTATCAGAAACATCAAACATTACAAGCTTTACTCCCATTTCCAATGCTCTTTCATCTGCATCAATACCAAATCCAAGCAGTAAATCATCACTCCAGTTATAAAGGAATGAACTGTAACCGTTTATTTTAAATTCGTCTGTAATAACAGGATTGCAGGGGTCTGAAAAATCTATAGCAAAAAGCGGGTCTGTCTGCTCATATGTTACAACATATCCTGTATCGCCCTTGAATGTTACTGATTTAATGCTTTCAGTTTCAGCAATTCCTGTTATTGAACCTATTGTATTCATATCCATGTCAAGTACAAATATATTATTTGAACGGTTTGTGATATCTATATCATCATCATAATAATAAGTATTTTTATTTGAAGTAGTTGCTATTCTGAAATATCCATTATATTCGTCCATTGAGAACTGATTTAAAACATATCCATCAACCATTCCTGATGTTTCAGGATTTATAACCCCGTCTGATACTGAAAATCTTGTTATTGCAGTTTGTTCACTGCCACCATTATAATCACGCTGAGTAATATATATATTGTCATTTGAACAGTAAAGATTACCGTTATATCCTGCAACCGATACTATTGAAACAGCCTCAGCCGGATTATTTATGTCAATTCCCGCAATATTTACATAGTCAACCTCTAAAGAGGTATTATCCCAGTCATTCGGTATATAGATATTATCTGTATCTATACACTCCATTCCGTCATATGTGTTACCACAAGTTGGGATATATTCTTTGTAGTCATCTTCGTCAACTATCATATTATAATATGTATACTGATTTGTTGTAAGATACAGGATATTGTCTTTCATTCTTGAATCAGAATAATTCCCGCTCTGAAAATAGCTTGACACAAATTCAAGAGTACCTCCCGAAACATCATAAATCAATACTTCCGTAGTGCTGTAATTACTGCTGAAATCAGCTATAACTGTGAGTATATCCCCTGTAAGATACATTTCCTGAATATCAAAATAATTACAGTTTTGGATATTGTTAAGATTTATAATATTTCTTTCACCGAATACTCCGTCTTTATTATTGAATGGTACATTTATAAGATTTCCGTTTCTGTCCGTAAAGAAAATACATTCTGCATTAGCCTTGATAATGTCAGCTTCAGCAATTCCCTCAACCTGCTGTAATGTTTCATATACATCTGTATCTTCACCGCCTGCATCAGTGCTGTATGAAACTTCTTCATCACTCATTTCCATATCATCAGCACCTATACATACGTCCATATCAT
>CAYRPZ010000053.1:0-10943 GCA_964426275.1 uncultured Ruminococcus sp.
AAATAAAAATTAAGTAAAAATAAACATATATACGAAACAAAAATGTCATCTTTTTACTAAACAGACCGAACTGTTTTATACAGTTTCTGTACATATTGAACCATATATATTAACAGATATTTGTCCGCAATTTTTAAGCAAAGCAGTTCTGCATCCATCAACTCCACATCTCGAATTTTTGTGCCAAATTGTTTCATAATTCCAATTCTCTGCATATGCCTGCAACCTGACTGCATACAAATTCTGCATAATTGCAGTCATTTCTTTTTATAATTTTTCTTCCGTCTGAATTTATTTTTTCCGCAAATTTCTCTGATGGATAAACTGATATGTCCGTATACGAAAGCATTGGTATATCAAATCCGCTGTCACCTGCACTTATTGTCATATCAAATCCGATTTTTTCACTGAAACGTCTTACAGCTGTACCTTTTGAAAGTATCTCAGGAAGTATATATACTTTCTCACCATTGCTGAATAAGGATACTTTATCAGTATCAAGAGCGTTTTCAAGTATACTCATTATTTCATCAACAGCATCTGATTTTGTAAAAACAAAAAGTTCATCTACAAATCTTGACGGAAATTGTGTTGCATAATGATTATCAAGAATCTCCATACCCTTTTTCATTTCGGAAATACAATCAGATATCAGCTTCAATGAATCTTCATGCCATTCTTTGTCAGGTATTCCGTTCACAAGAAGATTTCCGCCGTTTGATGTCATTGCATATTCAGGAACAGTATTTTTAAAAAGATTTATTCTCTGATACTGTTCAACTGAACGTGTTGTAAGCGGAACAATATATATATTTTTATTTTCTCTGAGCTTTTCAAGTGCATTATATGCCTTTGGTGTCATGTAGGAAAGTTTTTTCCCGTCCTTTCCGATTTCAACGCATATATCATTTTCATCAGCTCTTTTATATGAATGTATAAGTGTATTATCAAGATCGCAGGCAAATAAAATCATATTTTTTTATACTCCTGAATTTTTATTTATATATTATGTATCAGCCATTGAACGTATAATTCCGCAGGCTCTGTAACATTTCAGAGGATATTGTATAACTTCAACATTCTTTTCCTCTGCAAGCCTTAAAATATGACCTGTATATCTGATATCATCAATATCCTTTACAAGTATTTTCCATGGCACACGTCTTAAAAGAACTCTTGTAGTTTCTCCGATTCCGGGTTTCACAAGATTTATATCATCAATTTCAAACTTCTCAGCAATTTTATTTACTTCATCTTTTCCAAGTCCTGTATCAGATATATCCTCATTACTTTCATCAATCAGTTTCAGAATATCATTTTCTGAAAGACCGTAATTTATATTTTCAAGCACCGAGTCTATAAATTCATATGTTCTGTCCTCATTGCTCAGTTCTCCGTAATATGCACAGCCATGAAAATCATTTTCCTTTATTATATCGCTTCTCTTGAATGTCCTGCTGATAAGTCCCGATACAGTTGAATTAAGGCACGAACTTGGTATAAGAAAATCATCATGAGTTCCGCACATATCAGTTATATATGCAGGGTCTGCAAGCACTGCAAGTTCTGACGACACCCCATCAAATGCTCTTACTTCTTTTTCAAGTGTTCCAAGGATTGCTCCCTTTCCTGTCCAGCCGTCAATAAACTGTATACTTTCAGGAGAATGACGTTCAAGTATATAATTCATGGCATTTCTGTCAATTCCTCTACCCCTTATTATTGATATAGTATAATGAGGAACTTTTATCATATATTTTCTTTCAAGATATCTTTTAATTATAATTCCAACTGGAGTGCCCGCCCTTGCAAGTGACACAAGAACAGGTGTTTCATATTTTTTTCTGTAAATCTTTTCAGCACATACAACAGATGCTTTTGCAGTAATACTGCTGTAATTATCAAGTGCTGACTTATACAGAGAAAAATATTGTTCAGTAGGAATATATTCAAGAGGGAGCATTTCACAGTAATGTACTCCACTTTGTATAAGCGGTTCACGCTTTTCTGACGGCAGAGGCTCTACCAGCCCTGTTATATCTTTAAGAAGAATTGTTACATCTTGTTTTTTATATGATGAACGTACCATATTTTCTACTTAATCCACCTCGATATTATAAAATTACTGCAATTTGGAAATGATGACATGAAAATATTTTCAGTTTCATCATCTCTCCTCTCACTGTCTGTAATCAGAATTACAATATCATAATCATAATATGTATTGTAAAGATAAGTTGTCCTGCTTTTTTCATAGAAACTCTCAAGAACAGCTCTTGATTTAAGAGGATAATTCTTTTCATTATGAGGTTCTACAGGACTTCTTGTAGTTGAATGTGTAACTATTGATTCAGGATTGCAGTTTTTTTCAATTTCATAAGCAGTATATATCACAGGATACATAAATTCTTCAGTGCCGATTACAGCAATTTTCATATTTTCAGAAATCTGTGAATTTTTTATGATTTCATCTGAAAGCCTGCTGACAGCACTTATATAGTCCTCAGTTTTAACTCCTGTTCTTGGATTTATCATTCCTTTTACATCAATATATTTCACATTTCTTCCTGCATTTTTATTCAGGTCAAGAGAAATTTCAGGAATATCAATCTGAACATCAGAATGATTTTCCATTGAAATCTTCATAATATATCTGAAAAGTACTCCTTGCTGTGCAAGCTCATCTGTACGCTGTCTATTCATTCCGTTTATTACTGAACATACTGAAAATTTCATATTTTCAGGAACTTTTTTATTATCCTTTAAAGCATTGACAAAATTCATAATTGTAGTTCCTGTTGAAATTTCATCTTCTATAAAGATAATATGTTTCTTACCTTTTATAAGATTATCCCAGTTACTGCACTGCAATGTCTGCTGTACCGCATGGGAATGAAGCTCTTTAAATTCCACAGTCATTTCTGCATTTTCAATAATTTCCCTTGTAGTATGAATATAATCCGAATCTTCAAAATAAGATGCAACTCCTGCACCTATAGCTGTTGCAGTTTCTGCAAATCCAATAAAGAGTATATTTTTACTGTCAGCATATTTTTTCAGTTCATCACTCAGATTTCTGAAAAGTAACATTGTTTCAGACGGTTTTACAGGTATGTGCTTTGCCTGTGACGGATTAACAATAAGAAAACTTCTTTTTTTATTGTTTTCACGCCTTGCCATCTGAATTATGCGATTCTCCGGAAACCATGATTTATTCTCATCAATTACCATTTAAAGCTCCTACCTTACGCCATATATGCATGAAAGTGCAATTATTTTTTCAGCCCACTTCTGATGAACTTTCTGTTCATTCATGCGGTCACCGCCTGTACTCTTTGAAACTCCCAAGACCTCATCTTTCCAGTTAAGTATTCTGACTGCATCAAAATAATCATTCTTATCCACGCAGAGAGAATTATTTATAACTGGAACTTGTGTCGGGTGAACAGCAGTTTTTCCGATAAGTCCGTTAAGTTTGTCAAATTCAATTTCTCTTTCAAGTCCTTTTTTCCATTCATCACTGTTTTCATTTCCGAAATATTCCCATACAGGTGCCGATATAACATAGTCAGTGCCGAATATATTTACAATATCAGAAATTACATCTCTTATAACTGCTATATCATAAATAGTCTGATTGCAATTTCTTCTGAATCCATATACATTGCAGAAATCATTTGCACCAATACGAACATTGAGAACTAATTCCTTTACACTGTCAAGCATCTGCTTTACTGAACAAAGCACATCTTTTCTTGTTTCAATGCTTAAAATATCAGCCGTTTCAAGTATAGGCATAAAGTAAACTGGTTTGCCTGTCCTTCTGTTTATATAGCATATTTCATTTATGTATTCAATCGCATTTGTCATATTGAATTTAGGAAAAATAAATCCTGTAAGCAGATCAAATTTTCCAATCTTATCATAAACTCTCTGAACCTGTGCAGAATTTCTTACTCTTACAAATATAATCGGCAGTTTACTGCTGTTGGTTTCTCCCATTTCAACAGCATTATAAATCTTTTCAAATGTATTAAAAAGCTGTTCCTCCGCTTCCTCAACAGCATTATCACTTACAGCATCTTCAAGACAGAATGCCACTGAACGTATATCTTCATATTTCTCTGATATTATAGCATCAGCTATAGTTTTATTGACTGCCGGAGAGTACATCAGTCCTCCAAGAGAATACTGGAGAATATTTTTCTTGCAGTATTTAATATACTCAAAATTTGTAATGACTGAATCCAATAAATTAAAATCAATCTGCATTTTAACAAATACACCTCTGTTATTATTGTGACATCCTCCCCCACCTAAAGAGATGGGGGCTTCCTCTTGCAATAAAGCAAGCAGTCAGTTCTCGTTCGAGTAGTCTAATGACTACAGCATAAGCGAGCTAACCCCGTGCGTCTCACGGTTCTTGGGTGATAAAAGCTTAAATCTCTGAATTTATTATAACATAATTATAAAATTACATCAAGTATAAATATGTAAATTATAAAAAATCGGCACTGCTTTTTATACAATACCGATTTTTTGAAATTATTTTCTTTTAAAATATGCTGTCAGCAATACAATCTGCTGAAAGAATTATTATAAATATTAAAGTTATTTATGGCATTTCATAAGTATCATCATTATTATCCAGTGCATCAAAAAGCTTTGCAAGTTCGTCAAGAGCAATTTTCTCATTGTCATAAATTCCGAGAGTAACACCTGTTGCACCGCCTGCTGATAATCCGAAAAGTGAGGATTTTTTCTTCGAGAGAATATTGTCCGCAACTTCAACAGACCTGAGTTCATCTGTATTGACAATTTTCTTTTTGTCCTGTGTCATAATCCACATACTTTTCCCCTATATTTATGGCATCTGATAGAATGTTTCATTTCTCTTTATAGCTTCTGCAATATTTTCAATTTCATCAATTGCACACTTTTCATCATCATAATATCCGAGAGCTATAAGTGACGGTGACGTTGTTATTGTTGCCTTTTTCTTTCCGATATTTGCTGATACATATATTGCAGTACATTCATCAGAATTTACAATTCCTTTTTTAGCCTGTGTCATAATCCACATGATTTTTCTCCCCTATCTATAATTATACTCTAAGTTCAGCACCAATTGCTTTAAGTGCCTTGAGAACACGCTTCATAGCACTGTCAGCCTGCTCGTCTGTAAGAGTTCCCTCATGTGAACGCATTGTAATTGAATATGAAATACTCTTTTTGCCTTCCTCAATCTGTTTTCCTCTGTAAACATCAAAGAGTGTAACTTTTTCAAGTGTATTTCCAACTGCATTCTTAATTGCCTTTTCAATTTCTCCTGCCGGAAGTTCATCATCACATATAAGGCTTAAATCTCTTGATGTGGCAGGATATTTCGGCAATGGCTTATATGCCTTTTCAGTAACAGCAATCTGCTCCATTTCAGGAATATTGAATTTTGCAATATATGCCTTTGCACCTATTTCATAATTTTCAAGCACATCAGGATGTACTTCACCTATAATTCCTATTGCCTGACCATCTTTCCATACAACGGCACTACGTCCCGGGTGGAATGCTGAAACTTCATCAAACGGACAGCTTTCGCCGCATCTTGTATATTCAGTATCATCAATACCAATATTTTTAAGCATTGTATCGGCAATACCTTTTACATCATAGAAATCAGCACTTCCTCCATACATACCGATTGTAAGCCTTGACGGTTCTGAAGGCAGTTTACCTTCTTCTGACGGAATATATTCATTGCCGATTTCAAAAAGTTTTGCTTCTTCATTTCTGCTATTATAATTTTTTGAAAGGATTTCAAGCATTGACGGAATTGTTGTTGTTCTCATAACACTTGTATCTTCTCCAAGCGGATTTGTAATTGTAACAGTTTTTCTCAGACTGCTTTCTGACGGAAGATTAATCTTATCAAAATATTTAGGTGAAATAAATGAATATGTCATAATCTGATAACAGCCGAGTGATACCATTAAAGATTCTATATTCTTTGAAAATTTCTGATGCGGTGTAAGCTGTGCCTCTGCAATTCCTCTGAAAAGTGATGACGGAATTTTATTATATCCGTAAATTCTGGCAACTTCCTCCGCAATATCAGCCTGATATTCAATATCAACTCTGAAACTTGGTGAATATACAAGACCGTTTTCAACTTTGAAATCAAGCATTTTAAGATATTTTATCATATCAGCTTCAGCAATATCCGTACCAAGGAAATTATTTATCCATTCAGAATCAAATTTAACTGTCACAGGTGTCTTGTCCGTGTAATCATTGTCAATAACTGTATTTATAACTGTACCTGCTCCAAGTTCTTCAACCAGCTCAAATGCTCTTTTAAGTGCTTTCATTGAACCGAGTGTATCAATGCCTTTTTCAAATCTTGCTGAAGCATCTGTACGCATACCAAGCTTTTTAGCTGTTCTTCTTACTGATACAGGATTGAATACTGCCGATTCAAATACAACTGTCTGTGTATCTTCCATAATTCCGCTGTATTCTCCGCCCATTACACCTGCTACTGCAACAGGCTTTTCAGCATCTGCTATAACAAGCATTTCAGATGATAATTTTCTTTCTGTACCATCAAGAGTTGTTATAGTTTCACCATCTTTCGCATTTCTTATAACAAGCTTTGAATCCTTTACATATCGTAAATCAAATGCGTGCATAGGCTGACCATATTCAAGCATTACATAGTTTGTTATATCCACAAAATTATTTATAGGGCGTATTCCGCTTGCTCTAAGACGTTCTCTGAGCCATCTTGGTGACGGTTCTATCTTAACATCTTTTACAATTCCTGCACAGTAACGTGTACAGAGTTCCTTATTCTGTACATCAACGGAAAGCATATCTTTTATATCACCATCAGCACCATTGAATAATGGCTCTTTAATATTCAGCGGAAGACAAAATGTTGCAGATGTTTCCCTTGCAAGACCAATTACAGAAAGACAGTCAGAACGGTTTGATGTTATTTCAAATTCAACCGACACATCATCAAGACCAAGTGCCTTATGGATATCATCACCAACCTGACATTCTTCCTCAATTACAAATACTCCGTCTGTATCAGCATACGGGAAATCTCCCTTTGTAAGTCCAAGAGTATCAAGCCCGCAGAACATTCCAAAGCTTGCAACGCCTCTCATCTTACATTTCTTTATTTTCCCTTCAGGGAGAGTTGCTCCATCAAGTGCAACAGGCACTAAATCTCCCACTTTAACATTTTTTGCATTTGTAACAATCTGTATGTTTTCATCTTTTCCGATATCAACCTGACATACAAAAAGTGCATCAGCATTTTCATGGTTAGCTTTTTCAGTAATTCTGCCGACAACTACATTTGATATTTCAGAGCCTTCTTCTTCAAAACCCTCAACTTTTGAACCGCTCATAGTCATTCCATAGCAGTAATCCTTTACAGGCATATCTGTTTTAACAAAATCAGACAGCCATTTCATAGATAAATTCATTTATATAAAACCTCCCGAAAACTATTTTTTCATATAAATTAAAACTGTTCGAGGAAACGCATATCATTCTCAAAGAGCAGACGCATATCATTGATATTGTATCTTCTCATAACAATTCTTTCAAGTCCAAGACCAAATGCAAATCCTGAATATACACTGCTGTCAATTCCGCAGTTTTCAAGCACTTTCGGGTGAACCATACCTGCTCCGAGGAGTTCAATATATCCCTCGCCCTTGCATATTCTGCAGCCTTCACCATGACAGTTAAAGCACATTACATCAACTTCAGCACTTGGTTCCGTAAACGGAAAATGATGCGGACGCAGACGGATTTTACAGTCATCTCCGTAAAGACGTTTCATAAGCAGTTCAAGAGTTCCCTTTAAATCCGCCATTGTAATGCCCTTATCTACTACAAGACCTTCAATCTGATGGAAAAGCGGTGAATGTGTTGCATCAACTGCATCTGAACGGTAAACACGTCCGGGGGATATAATTCTTATCGGAGGCTTACGGTTTTCCATTACATGAACCTGTACTGATGATGTCTGTGTACGCAGAAGAATATTATCTGTTATATAGAATGTATCCTGAGTATCTCTTGCAGGGTGGTCAGGCGGAAGATTAAGAGCTTCAAAATTATAGTAATCATATTCAACTTCAGGGCCGTCTGCAATGCTGAAACCCATACCAAGAAATATTTCTTCAATCTCATTGAGAACGCTGTTAAGCGGGTGAAGTTTTCCGACAGACTGTTTTTTTCCGGGGAGAGTAATATTTATCGACTCTGCCTTAATTTTTTCTGCCTTTTCCTTTTCTCTCAATGCACTTACCTTTTCACCAATCGCAGTTTCGATATCCTGACGCACTTTGTTTGCCAGCTGTCCTATTACAGGACGTTCTTCATCGGAAAGTTTTCCCATCTGTTTGAGTATTGCGGTAAGCTCGCCCTTTTTGCCAAGATATTTAATTCTTAAATCATCAAGTGCCTTTATCGCACTACAGGATTTAAGTTCTTCTTTAGCAAGAGCTTCAATCTGTTCAAGCTGATTTTTCATTGTTTAATATCACCTCATAAAAATTTTATAAAATAAAAAAGTCCTGCCCGTAAAGGACAAGACATAATCCTGCTTTTTAACCACCTTTTAAAATACAAAAAGAAAGCATATACTTTCATTCCTTTAACGCAGGTTATACGTTCACGCTTACAGTTATTTGCAAGAAATAATTTCGGCATGACCACTCGTGAGTGAACTTCGGAAATTCCGCATAAGTACGCATAAACTTGCAGCCAACGGGATATGCTCTCTGAAGTACATCGGAAAAGCCTACTCTCTCAGTCATAATGTTATCAGAATTATTATATCAGTTAAAATTAAAAAAGTCAAGTGACAGATTTAAAAATTTTACAAAAAGCGATATGAAAAATATCATATCGCTTTTTAATATTTTATATCTTAAAATAAAAATTCTTCTGTTTCATGCCTGTGCGGTCTGCCCATAAGATTCCCAAGAGATTCTTTAACATCGCTGTATTCATACAAAACTTTATAGAGCTGTTCTATTATAGGCATATCAACTTTCATTTTTTCTGACAGTTCCCATGCAACCTTACAGCATGAATAACCTTCAACAGTACCTATCTGCTTTACAGCTTCATCGGGATAAACTCCCTGACCGATAAGTATTCCTGCACGGCGGTTTCTGCTGTGCATACTCGTACAAGTAACAATAAGGTCGCCTATACCTGTAAGACCTGAAAAAGTTTCGATTCTTGCACCCATTGCCTTTCCAAGTCTTGCAATCTCTGAAATTCCTCTTGTCATAAGAGCCGCTTTGGTATTGTCACCATATCCAAGACCATCACATATTCCTGCACAGAGTGCTATTACATTTTTAAGAGAACCACCCAGTTCACAGCCCGTCATATCGTTATTTATATAAATTCTGAAAACTCTGTTGCTTAAAACTTCCTGAATATAATTTGCCGCCTTGATATCTTCAGATGATACTACAACAGTTGTAGGTATGCCTCTTGCAACTTCTTCAGCGTGTGAAGGACCTGAGAGCACAGATACTGGCAGGTCAGGAATTTCCTCTTTTATTACCTCGCTCATACGCTTGAAAGTTCCGTCCTCAAGACCTTTGGCTGTATTAAGAATTATTCCCTTTTCAAGATACGGTGATGCCTGCTTTGCAACATCTCTTGTAAATGCACTTGGTATGCCGAATATAACTATTGTATTATCATCATTCATTTCAAGCATATTAAGATTTGATATAAATGAGATATTATCCGGAATTTTAACTCCCGGAAGTTTCTTTTTATGCTCACCGTCACGCTTTATAGCCTCGATTTCATCTTCAAATGCAGACCATACACAAACACTGTGACCGAAACTGCTTGCCATAACTGCAAGGCTTAATCCGAATCCTCCCGCACCAAGCACAACTATGTCTGCCATAAATTACTCCTTTCTGCTTTTGAATGAAAATCTGTTTTCAGTACCCTCTTTAAGACGCTTTATATTTGTTCGGTGCATATATATCAGCATTATGCTTGTAATTACTACAAGTATAGTATTCACTATTGTTTCCTGAATTGTATATGTACTTCTAAAATACTGAGTTGCAAAAGTTACTATCGGATATATAACTGCCGCTGATATTGATGCAACTGATACATATTTAGTAATTGCAAGTATTAATGCAAAAAATGGTATTACTATACAGAATGAAAGAGGGTCAACTGCAAGCAGGACTGCTGCTGATACAAGAATACCTTTGCCGCCCTTAAAGCCGTAGTATATAGGGAATATATGCCCTATAACTGCAAATATTCCCGCAATATATCCGATAAATCTTGTATCATTGCCTGCTCCGAGTCCGATATCAAACCAGCTGAATATACCTCTGCTTATAAATACTGCAAGAACACCTTTAAGCATATCGCCTATAAGTGTAAACAATGCACATACTTTTCCAAAACATCTGAGCGTATTTGTAAGCCCTGCATTTTTACTGCCGTAATCACGCACATCTTTATGCTTCATAAGCCTTACAACTATTATGGCAGAATTACAGCTTCCAAGAAGATATGATATCACAGCGGCAAGGAAAAATGCAATAACATATTTAAGCATTATTTTTCAATCCCCTCAAAATTTTTACTTGTCATTTCCTCCACGCTCACGGATTGTAAAACGTACAGGAGTACCATTTAATTCAAATGCTGAACGTATCTGATTTTCAATATATCTCTGATATGAAAAATGGAAAAGGTCTGCTCGGTTTACAAATGTCACAAACGTAGGAGGTCTTGTAGAAGCCTGTGTCATATAGTAAATTTTAAGTCTCTTTCCCTTATCTGACGGAGGCTGTACCCTTGTAGTAGCATATGCAAGAATATCATTGAGCATTCCTGTTGAAATTCTCATTGAGTTCTTT
>CAYRPZ010000054.1:0-10487 GCA_964426275.1 uncultured Ruminococcus sp.
TTGGTGTCATAAGAAAAATTTCGGGCTGGATTCATGCTTTTTTCAGATTGATATTTCTTCCGTTCAGAAAAATATACGGAAAAATATCTGATAAATCAAAACAATTATGCAGTAATGATGATAATTTAAAAAAAAATATAAAAAGCCCTTGATTGACAGGGTTAAAATGTTGTATAATTATTATAAGCACACAGCATACAAATTTCTGAAAGGAATATTAATGCTTGAAAAGGAAGTGAGTTTCATTGAGTAAGGCGATTATCAAAAACAGAAAAGCTCAGAATATTGTAGGCAGAATTTTTAAAGTAGCAGCTGCTTTCTGTGCAGTCGGCTGCATAGCTACAATTATATATACACAGGCTACAATAGCTGAGAAAAAACAGGAGCTTAAAGAGCTTAATGCAAAAGCTGAACAGATTAAGGAAGAAAATGATGAATATCAGCGATTACTCGACAATGAGGACGTTAATGCGTATATGGAAACGCTTGCTATAGAGAATATGAGCTATGCATATCCAAACGAAATCAGGTTTTTTGATACGTCCAGAAATTAAGCAGGGGTGCAATTTTTATTTTTCAGGAGGATAATACTTTTTTTATGCAGGTTGAAGTAGGAAAAATTTACGAAGGCAAGGTTAAGGGAATAACTAAATACGGTGCTTTCGTGGAAATCGAAAATGGCGTTACAGGTATGGTACATATATCGGAAATTTCAAATACATTTGTAAATGAAATAAGAGATCACCTGACCGAACAGCAGATTGTCAGAGTAAAGGTTCTCAATATTACGGAAGAAGGAAAAATAAGCCTTTCCATAAAAAGAGCTTCTGAGAATCCCAATTCTGACGGGGAAAAAAGAAACAGACCGCAAAGACCTCAGCAGAAACGTGATGACAACCGCCGTAATGTCTGGGAACCTAAAAAACAGACTCCTGCCAGTGAATTGTCATTTGAAGATATGCTTTCACGTTTTAAACAGAACAGTGAAGAAAAAATGTGCGATATAAAACGCATTACAGACCGTAAAAACGGTTCAAGGAGAGGAAGATAATTCTTTTCATACAGATGCCCCCTGTGCTTATCTGAAGCACAGGGGGCATCTTGTTTTATTTTTACGGAAATTAAATTAACGAGTAGGCTTGTTCATACGTGAAAAATTTCTTCCGCCGGGATTGCCGCCGGGATTTGTTGTTCCGCCGTTTGAACTGCCGCTTGTAAGTTCAGTACCGCCTGAAATTGTACCGCCTACATAGCAAATCTGAGAACCTGATTCTGCAACCGGTGTTCCTGAAATTGTACCGCCTGTATAGAATTTTGCTCCCGAATAATCATTGCAGCCTGCTGTAAGCTGAGTTACACTCTTGTCAGCAATAAATGAAACAATAACATTGTCGCCATCAGCAAGTGTGATTCTTGTGCCGGCACTTGCAGAGCATGATGCTGAAACAGTGGAAGTCATTTCGCTTCCGCCCATGCCGCCCATACCGCCTGATGAGCCTTTATCTATAACATAGACACCGCCTGAATATGTCTTTGAACCGTCACTGTCAAACGGTTCATTACCGTTTGAAATAAAGTATCCGCCGCTTATTGTAATATCTCCGTTGGAGTCAAAGCCGTCATGGTCACCATCAGTTGCATTTACAAGTACAAAACCGCCGTTGAGATTCATAGAGTTGTTGCCTCCTGAACTCATACCGCCCTGTCCCCAGCCGCCCGGAGATGTATTTCCTGAACCGTCAGCACCGCCTGCCGCATTATAGCCGTCATCGATTGAATTTACGATTACAGTACCGCTGTTCTGATTGATATTTGCACCTTCAATACCTTCATAACAGGTTGAGATGAGGATTATTACATCATCAAATGTATCAGCAGTGCTGTTTCCGATTGTAAGGTCTGTATCTGAATGGCAGGCATCATCAGCAGAAGCAAGAGTCAGATATCCTCCGTAGATGTTAAGATTTCCTGCACTGTGGATACAGTCATCTGAGGAATCAATATTTATTGTGCCGCCGGTAATATCAATAGTACCATTTGATTTAAGACCTTTTGCACTTATATCTGTTTTATTGGAGTTGCCGTCCTGCATACCTCCGCCCCAGCTTCCTGATGAAACGCTGCCGGTGAATGAGCTGCCCTCATATGTTGAAATATCGATTGTACCGCCGTTTACTGTGAGAGCCTGTTCAGCCTGTAAGCCGTCAGCATATGAATTGATATTCAAAGTACCGCCGTTTACAGTGATATATCCCTTGCCGTCATCAGTTGAATTTGTAGATTTTATGCCATCGCCTGACTGAGTTGTTATAGTGACTGAAAGATTATCATAAGCACCTTCAACTCCAAGGTCACTGGGATTGCCTATTCTTACGGAATCTTTTCCTCTGATGCCGTCATCAACAGAATTTACAATAATATTTCCGTTATAAATCTTTAAGTCGTCCTTGCAGACAATACCGTCTTCACAGTTACCGTTTACAGTAAGAGTTCCCTTGCCTTTAATCTTGAGGTCATCTTTACTGTAGATTGCACCGCAGTCTTCATCAGCATTAGTATAGTTTGTGCCGTCTGAAATAATATTTTCAGTACCTTTCTTTACGCTGATTGTACATTCATCTCCGATATTTTCGATATATAAAGGTGAATTATTGCTGCTTGCAATATCTACGCCTTCAAGGCTGAGTTCAACTGCCCCGTCAGGATAAGTTTCCTTATCAACATTGACAATAATCTGACCATCATCAAGATTACCTGTAACAGTATAAGTACCGGGAACAGTAATTGTAGCAACGGTACCGTTTATTATAACAGTTGATGAAGAAGTTTCAATTGCATTTCCGAGGAGTGTAATTGTAGATTCTTCAGATTCATTAGGTTCGGTTGTTGTAGTAGTTGTAGTAGTTGTCGTAGGTTCTTCAATGTTGATAAGCTGGCGTGCAAGAAGAACTGCATCAAATATATTTACAGAACCGCTTCCGTTCATATCAGCATTTGCAAGAGCCTGTTCATCAAGCTGTGCAACGCCTACTATATATTGTTTCATACTCATGAAGTCAAGCATATTTACATTTCCGTCATTGTTAAGGTCACCTGCAAGAGTAGTTGCTGCTGCACTTACAGGGACAGCAACAGCAGAGAGCATTGCAAGAGCAGTAATTCCGCTGAGAATTTTCTTTAAAGGTTTCATGTTTATATCTCTCCTTTTTAATAATGAAAATAGTATAGGCTGATTGAGTAAAGCGAATTTAAATCCGGATAATTCCGGCTGAAGAATTATATATTCCGGCTGGCTGATATCCGCTGTACTTATTTTAATTTAAATAATACAGCATAAATGTTGATAGATTATGAACTTACAGTAAACAAAAATTTACAAAATATAGATGATTAATTATATTAATAATAGGATTTATATTATGATATAAACGTTTAAATTATTCAAAATATACATTATAATAAAAATATAGTTTAAAATTAAGTCTTAAAATGTCAAAACGCTTAAATATGTTTGATTTTTTACACAAGACCATTTTACATAAAATGTAATTTAAATTTCATGGTTTTAACACAATTTTCACACAGTATCATTTTTATTAAGGACTATACTTACAGATGTAAACTCAACATGGATTAAGCAAATGATTTTTTAATCCATGGCGGCGGTAATTTAATTGCAGAAAGGGGTTATGGAAAATGGCAATTAATACTTTCAAGAGGAATGAACTTAAATTCCTTCTCAGTGATGAACAGTATATCAAACTTATGCCGGTAATACATGAGTATATGAATCCTGATGCTTTTTGTGTGGGCGGAAAGGAATATGGTATCTATAATATATACTATGATACTGATGACAATTACCTTATAAGGACATCACTTGAAAAACCTTATTATAAGGAAAAAATAAGATTGCGCAGTTATTATTCACCTGCAAAGCCTGACGACAAGGTTTTCCTTGAAATAAAAAAGAAAATCGGCGGAATTGTTACAAAAAGACGTGCTTCAATGACGCTTGAGCAGGCAGAAAATTTCCTTATGAACGGTGAAAAGCCTCCGCATAGTCAAAAATATATTCAGAATCAGGTTATGGACGAGCTTGTAGCTTTTCTTAATATCTATCATGTGCACCCTGCACAGTATATAAGCTATCAGCGTTCAGCATTTTTCGGAAAAGATGATAAGGATTTCAGGCTTACATTTGACCGTAAAATAACTACAAGAAGATATGACCTTACGCTTGCAAGTCCAAGCTATGGAAGTCAGATTATTCAGGAAGGTCAGCACCTTATGGAAGTCAAGATTATAGGTGCTATGCCTCTGTGGCTTGCACATTCCCTTTCCGAATTCGGAATTTATAAAATAAGCTTTTCAAAATACGGAAGAGGCTTTAAAAATTATACAATGGAAAAAATGGCTGAAAGCGGACTTTATATCAATACAGAAATGCAGATGCCTGAAAAACAGATTTATACAGGTTCAGTACATACTGCAAGGTTTGCAAAACATATTTCAGCATAATTAAATTAATATTAATAAATATAATCAGGAGTGATAAAAAATGGAAAGTATTTTTGATACTGTTCTTTCAACAGAATCCCTTACAATTCAGCAGGTTATAATCTGTACAATAAGTGCGATAATACTTGGATTTCTTACCTGTCTTATCTATATGTTCACACACAGGAAAACAGGATATTCTCAGGGCTTTATACTTACAATGGTAATGCTTCCCGCAATTATCGGAATTATTATAATGATAGTCGGAAACAATATGGCAAAAGCATTCAGTCTTGCAGGAGCATTCTCACTTATAAGATTCAGAAGTGCATTAAGTGAACCGTCTGATATTTCATATATATTCTTTTCGCTTGCAGTAGGTCTTGCCTGCGGTATGGGATATGTAGCATACGGATTTATTTTCCTGATTATACTTGGAGCAATTATGATACTCCTTAATCATGTGAAATTCGGTTCACCGTCTGTAACTCATATGGCTCTTAAAATAACAATTCCTGAAAATCTTAATTATCAGGGAATGTTTGACAATGTTCTCAATGCAAATACTACTTCATGGAATTTAAGACGTGTAAAAACCACAGAATTCGGAAGTCTTTTTGAACTTATCTATGATATAAATATAAGAAGTGATATCGACCAGAAATCGTTCATCGATAATATCAGAACACTTAACGGAAACCTTAATGTAACACTTGTACTCTCAAGAAATGAAGATAAAATTTAAATTTATTCTCTGAAAAATAGATTCTTAAAGCAGACAATTCTTTGGAATTGTCTGCTTTTATAATAAAATGATGAATAATGTCGCTAAAAGAATATGAAAATAAGAAAATTTATTTGTGCGACTTGTCAAAACTAAAATATTATGCTATAATTAAATTGTATGAATAAAAGGTTCTGAGAGAAAGGAGAGTTTATATGAGCAGTTCCGACAAAACAAAAAGTTTTTTTATGTATAAAGGGTATCCTCTTGTAAGAAATAATGATACTATTTATTATGGAAATATGTATGATGATTATGTTATAATGCTTAACATAATAGAGAAAAAGAAAATAGGCAGTCTTGAAGTTGCGAGCAAGATAAAAGTTTATCAGATGTCAACAGATGAAAAACTCAATCCTGTGGAAAGAGTTGTCAAGAGCAGTGAAAAAGATGGGCTTTATGAGGCGCTTGACCTTGCTAATGTATGGCTGGAACGTTCATTTAAAAAAGCATAACCGGAGACTGATACCGTGAAAATACGGTATCAGTCTGTTTTTCATGCTGTATTGACTTTTGATATGATTTACAGTATAATAATATTTAAAGATTTTTCTTAAAGTCTTATATATAAATATGGGAGATGTGAAAAATGGAGAAAATACTTGTTACAGGCGGTGCCGGATTTATCGGAAGTCATGTCTGTGTTGAACTGATTGAAAACGGTTATGATATTGTTATAATGGATAACCTTGTAAATTCAAAAATCGAGGCGGTTTCAAGAATTGAAAAAATCACAGGCAAATCTGTTAAATTCTATCAGACAGATATCATTGATTTTGAAAATTCCTGTAAAATATTCGAGGAAAATAAAATTGATGCTGTAATTCATTTTGCAGGTCTGAAAGCTGTAGGCGAATCAGTTGAAAAGCCTCTTGAATATTATCATAACAATATTTCAGGTACTCTTGTCCTGCTTGATGTAATGAGAAAATACGGCTGTAAGACAATAGTATTTTCATCATCAGCGACTGTTTACGGTTTTGACAATAAAGCACCGTATACAGAGGATATGCCTACTTCCGCAACCAGTCCTTATGGATATACAAAGGTTATGATTGAACAGATACTTAAGGATTTATGTGTTGCCGACAAGGAATGGAGCGTATCTGCTCTTCGGTATTTCAATCCTATCGGTGCTCATAAGAGCGGTCTTATAGGTGAAGACCCGAATGGTATTCCTAACAATCTTTTGCCATATATTTCACAGGTTGCAGTCGGAAAACTTGAAAAATTAAGAGTATTCGGCAACGATTATGATACTCCTGACGGCACAGGAGTGCGTGACTATATCCATGTATGCGACCTTGCAAAAGGTCATGTATGTGCGGTAAAATATGCACTTTCACATAAAGGTTTTGAACCTGTGAATCTTGGAACAGGAAAAGGTTCAAGTGTTCTTGAAGTTGTAAAATCATATGAAAAAGCCTGCGGAAAGCCGATTGAATATGTAATCGCTCCAAGACGTGCGGGAGATATTGCGGTATTATTTGCTGATGCTTCAAAGGCTAAAAACATTTTCGGCTGGGAGGCAAAATCCACTATTGATGAAATGTGTGCTGACAGCTGGAACTTTATAAAGAATAATCCGAATGGTCTTTAATCAATTAAGTTCATTTGTATATTCTGCATAAATTCATGATATGTATTATAACAAAAAGTATAAAAATTTTTTAACGTCTTGTTATTTAAAAAAAAATGGAGTATAATATAAGTAGTAGAGGAGTTGATATTTATGTGCGATAAGACTATGACTTTCAAAGTAAATGATGACAAGGAAACTGAACTGAAAAGAACTTTAGCTGTCATTTATGATGCTCTTACAGAAAAAGGATATAATCCCGTAAATCAGATTGTAGGATATATACTCTCAGAAGACCCGACATACATAACGACACATCGTAATGCCCGTTCACTGATACGGAGTATAGACCGAGATGAACTTTTGCAGACTTTGGTAAAGGCTTATATTGAAGATTAATTCTGAAATTTTTTATTATTTTATATATATATTATCAGCAGAATATTTCTTTGCAGGAATATTCTGTTTTTTTGTAATATTTATTGAATTTTAGCATTATTTACAGCGGTTATAAAAACTTTTTATGATTATAATAATTATTGTAAGGCAGGAATACCTTACTCCTCAAAAATTAAAAAGAGGGATTTAATAATGATAAAGAAATTAACTGCTTTTATTTCAGCGTTTATTATTATGACATCGGTACTTGCTTTTAATTCTTATAATGTATCGGCTCAGGGATACGGACAAGGTACTCAGATTGATGAAAAGAACTGTCCGACAGGTGCATCTGATTTTAATGCGATGTATGGAAGATATGATGCATATGCTCTTTCATCGGATAAAAATACAATTATACTGACATTTGACCAAGGATATGAAAACGGATATACAGGAAAAATTCTTGATACGCTTAAAGAAAAGAATGTAAAGGCAATATTTTTTCTGACAGGTGATTATGCAAAGAAAGAAACAGAGCTTGTAAATCGTATGATTACTGAAGGGCACTGTATTGGAAATCACGGCATGAAACATCTTAAGATGTCAGAAATATCTGAAAATGAGATTGCTGAAGAAGTACAGAGTCTGCATGATTTGGTAGCTGAAAAATATGGATATGAAATGCAGTATTTAAGACCTCCGTGCGGAGAGTTTACGGAAGAATCGCTGAAAACAGTTCAGGATATGGGATATAAAACTATAATGTGGAGTTTTGCATATGTTGACTGGAATGTTGATTCACAGCCGGACAGCCGGTCTTCAATGGAAAAAATAATATCTTCTGCACACGGCGGAGAAATAATACTTCTTCATTCAGTATCGGCGACGAACTGTGAAATACTGGGAGATGTTATAGACGGATTAAGAGCAAAGGGATATAATCTTTAAGAGAAAAAATGCAGGGAACAGATTTTTTATCTGTTCCCTGCATCTTTATTTAAATCAAACTTAAAATTTCATCTTTTTGTTCAGGATAAATTTACCGTAAATTTTTAAATAATCTAAGTTAAAATATATGATGTATACAATGCTTTGATTTAATCAGAGAATACAGGAGTTGAAAGATAACGTTCACCTGTATCGGGAAGAAGTGCAACAATATTTTTTCCTTTGTTTGCAGGGCGTTTTGCAAGTTCAATTGCTGCCCATACTGATGCACCTGATGAAATTCCAACAAGAACGCCTTCATTTACAGCAATTTTTCTTACTGTTTCAAATGCATCTTCATTTTCAACTGTTATGATTTCATCGTATATGTCTGTGTCAAGAGTTTCCGGAACAAAGCCTGCACCGATACCCTGAATCTTATGAGGACCGGCAACACCTTCTGAGAGAACAGGAGAGCCTTTTGGTTCAACAGCAACGATTTTTATATCAGGATTTTTTGATTTAAGATATTTTCCTGTACCGCTTAAAGTACCGCCTGTACCTACACCGGCAACGAATATATCAACTTTTCCGTCAGTATCTTCCCAGATTTCAACGCCTGTAGTTTTTTCATGAACAGCAGGATTTGCAGGATTTGAAAACTGTGATGGTATAAAGCTGTTTGGAATTTCATTTGCAAGTTCTTCAGCTTTTGCAATAGCACCGCTCATGCCTTTTGAACCTTCTGTAAGAACAAGTTCAGCACCATATGCTTTCATAAGCTTTCTGCGTTCAATACTCATAGTTTCCGGCATTGCGATAATAAGCCTGTATCCTCTTGCAGCGGCAACTGATGCGAGTCCTATTCCTGTATTGCCGGAAGTAGGTTCAATTATAACGCTGCCTTTTTTCAGCAGCCCTTTTTCCTCGGCATCTTCAATCATAGCTTTTGCAATTCTGTCTTTTACTGAGCCTGCCGGATTGAAATATTCAAGTTTTCCGAGTACAGTTGCCTGAAGCTTTTCAGACTTTTCAGTATTTGAGAGTTCAAGAATTGGAGTACCGCCAACAAGGTCTGTTATCTGCTTATAGATTTTTCCCATGATAAAAAGCTTCCTTTCATTAATAAATATAGTTATAATAATTTTACATTAATAGAATTATATCATATTATTCCTACTATGTCAATATGTTTTTCGGGTTATTGGAAAAATTTTTTTAAATTTATGTTGACAAATACCCGGTAGGGGTATATAATATTTATAAAGGAGGAATTTTATTTATGAATGAAGAAAAAGAATACTGTTGTTGTCATAAAACCAAAGAACGATGTGACGATGAAATAAAAAAGCTTATAAACAGACTTAATCGTATTGAAGGTCAGGTCAGAGGAATTAAAAAAATGGTTGAGAACGATGCATACTGTACCGATATACTGATACAGGTTTCCGCTGTAAATTCAGCACTTAATTCTTTTAATAAGGAACTGCTTGCTGAACATATAAGAACGTGTGTTGCAGATGATATAAAAAACGGAAATGATGAGATTATAGATGAACTTGTATGCATATTGCAGAAACTTATGAAATGAGGTGTTTTTATGGGAACATTTATAATTCTGCTGGTAATTGCAGTAATAATTATATTGGCGGTAAAATCCAGCATAAAGCATATCAGAGGTGAGGGAGGATGCTGCGGAGGAGATTCTGAAAAGATAAAGCCTAAAAAACTTGATGGAAATATAATTGCTCAGAAAATTGTTAAAATAGATGGTATGCATTGCAGCAACTGCAAAAATACGGTTGAAAGGAGAATTAATTCTATAGATGGTGCATCAGCAAAAGTAAATCTGAGAAAAAATATTGCTGTTGTGTCTATGACCAGAAATGTAAGTGATGATGAAATAAGAAATGCTTTAGAAAAGCTTGATTTTAAAGTAACGGATATTTCATCTCATTAAAATAAGGAGATTTAAAATGAAGAAACAGTTTTCAATAACAGGTATGAGCTGTGCCTCATGCAGTGCAAGAATTGAAAAGGCTGTATTATCAGTTGAGGGTGTTGAATTATGTTCTGTAAATCTGCTTACAAATTCTATGATAACAGAGGGCAGTGCCTTATCCGAGGATATCATACAAGCAGTTATTGATGCAGGATACGGAGCATTTGAAAAAGGGAATAAAGAAATTTCCGGCAATAAAAATTCAGATGAATTATCTGTTGAAAAGGATTTGAAAATTCTTAAAAACAGACTTTTCTGGTCACTGGGATTTCTGATTGTGCTCATGTATTTTTCCATGGGGCATATGATGTGGG
>CAYRPZ010000055.1:0-10443 GCA_964426275.1 uncultured Ruminococcus sp.
AAAAATTAATAAAAAATTTCATGTATGTAAATGTTTACCTGACAATTTTTATAGAAAATCCCCGATATTATATAATACCGGAGATTTTCCAATAACATTTAATTACATTTTTATCTTTTTAAAGGTCCTGTAAATCTGCGGCTGTCATATCATTTTCAATATTATCCCTTGCAATATCATTATCAATTACAGGATAAACTTCTGAAACAGGTTTTTCCTTTTTTGCGTTATTATGAGGAATTGAATGATATACTTTTAAAGCGGGAGCTTGAGTTCCTGCAATTATCGGATTAGCATGAACATTTCCATGTTTCGCCTTTCCCTGTATTTCAGGAACAGCTGATGCTTTATTTTCTGACTTTATATGTGTAACTTCAGGACGTTTCATACCCTGTTTTGCCATTGTAATCACCTCAGAAATATTATTGCCCGATTTTTTCAGTATACGCTTATTATTTGATTCTGACATTTTTATACAACAAAAAACAGTATACATACTGAAATGCATACTGTTAATTATACATTAAAGACCATAAGTTGTAAGTATTCTCTGAGCAACTTCCAGCTTTGTCTGACGCAAATCCATAGCCTGTTTTTCAATATATCTGTGTGCCTGCGGTTCAGTCAGATTAAGGTACTGCATCAATGTGCATTTTGCTCTGTTAACCAGCCTTATTTCTTCAATCTTTGACTGGAGCTTAAAATTTTCCTTTCTGAGTCCGAGCATTCTTGAACGTGTTGCAGATACAAGCTTTACAGACTGAAAAAACAATGTTTTATTAAGTGGCTTTGAAACAACGCATACTCCATAAGTTCCGACTTTATCAGAAACATCATCAGATATTTCAGATTTGCATATAAGGACTACTCCTGAGTTTGTCTTTTCGGCAATGTCAATTGAAAGTTCATGTCCGAATTCATCTGAAAGCGGAGTGTTTATAATAATCAGTTCAAATTCCTTCTGATTTATAATACGTCTTGCTTCACTCCCGTTTGAAAGTGCCGATATTTCATATGACCCTGCCGAACGGAGAAGCTGTACAAGCATATCAAGCCCTTTTGATGAGCCTGAAATCAAAAGTACTCTTTCCATTCTTTTTTACCACCATTCTTTTTTAAATTGAATTGAAATAACTTGAATTAAAGTAAATTCTGTTTTCAAACTCTTTCTTGTCCTCTGAAGCATCATATCTGGCAAGAAGATTCTCCCATGTAGCATAAATGGGACGGAGTATTTCATCAGAAAGGCTTTTTGCAACAAAACTGCTTTCTCTTGCAAGCTTATATGCATCACTAAGACTTTCGGGAAGTGACCTGACATCTGTATCAGAATTTACATCTGATGATTTTGGTGCAGAAAGCTCCAGTTTATTTTCAATACCTTCAATACCTGCACGAAGTATTAGATTGAAAGCAATATGCGGATTGCAGGAAGGGTCTGCTGAACGCAGTTCAATTCTTGCATTTGAATTCGATGACCTTGGAATCCTTATAAGCTGTGAACGGTTTTCATATGACCAGTCAATATTCTTAGGTGCAAGACATTCTCCGAATCTTGAATATGAATTTGTAGTCGGATTAAGAAATGCTGTTATCTCATTTATTCTGTTAAGGATACCTGCTATAAAATATTTTCCCTCATCTGTCTGATTTTTTTCGTCAGGAGAGAATATACTTTTTCCATTTTTAATAACCGATATATTTATATGAAGACTGTTTCCATGCTGACCTTTGAGAGGCTTGGGCATAAATGAAGCATACAGACCATTATTTGCTGCAATTGTCTTTACTATGCTTTTAAAATGTGCAAGATTATCGGCAGAAGTCAAAATATCATTATGCCTGAAGTCAATTTCATTCTGACCAAATCCGTACTCATGCCTTGAACTTTCAGGAGAAAATCCCATTTCCTCAAGTGTAAGGCAGATTTCACGTCTTATATTCTCACATTTATCGAGAGGTGCTACATCAAGATAGCTTGCCTTATCATTTGGAATTTTTGTAGGTTCACCATTTTCATCTGTTTTAAAAAGATAAAACTCACATTCAGTGCCTATTTCACATGAATACCCTTTATCTTTTATAAATTTTACAGTACTTTTAAGAGCATTTCTCACATCTCCTGCATAATCAGTTTTATCGGGTGACTTTATATCGCAGAAAAATCTTACAACACGTCCTGACTGCGGTCTCCACGGCAGAACTGTAAGAGTTGAAATGTCCGGTATAAGCAGAAGTGCTGAATGGTTGTCATAAGCAAAACCTGTAAATGCTGAACCATCAATTGCAACTCCATTTAAAATTGCATTTCTAAGAGCCGACGGCATAATTGCAATATTTTTCATATTGCCGAATATATCACAGAAACTTAGTCTTATAAATTTCACATCATTTTCTTCAATGAAACTTATAACATCGCTGGCCGAATAATTCATTTGATTAAACCTCCGAATTTTCACAATATACAGCAAAATCCTGCTGTAATCTCAACATCTTTTATAATTATATCATAATTAAATGCTTATGTAAAGATATCCAAATCTTTTTTTAAAAAATATAGATTATGTTTTCTATATCAGCTTTATAACTTATAATTATTACATCAGTTAATATATAATAAAAATACAATTTTTAAATAAAAAGAAAGTTCTTTTTTAAGGTTGTATAACAAAAGTGACCAAGATTACTCTTAGTCACTTTACATAATTTTCATTTAAAAATTTTATCCAAATTTTTGATGACAGTTCAATCAGTGATATGATATTTCAACGAAAGGCGACTTAAGACCAAGTGCATAAACGAGTTCATAGCCCTTTACTGTAACCTGTCCGTCAACTGTAATGCTTGCCGCAATTCCTCCGTCACCTCTGGTAATTACAAACCAATTTGAATAATTGTTTGAAAGGGTAATTCCAAGGTAATTCTGAAGTTTATTTCTTACGGTTTCTCTGTCCATCTGGGTAATTTCACCGTAATGCGGGTCACATATGCTGTCGTATTCACTGACAACGCTTTTAAGATAAGGTAAATCCATTGAGAAAACATCTTTGCTTGATGCTGTATAACCTGCACTTGATGCATAAAAGGAAGTAAGTGCAAATTCACCATCATAGTAAACTGCTGTTCCAAGGACTGAACGTACTATTTCAACGAGTTCTGCAGGAGGATTGCTTTTTATTGCCATTCCGTTTGTATTTCCTCCGCAGTATTTGATATTGGTATATGCTGCTACAGCCTGTGCCTTGATTGCTTCGGGGTTCATTGTAGTTCCGACTTCAGCATAGCATACCATTGAAACTATATTGAGAGCAGTGCCTGTAACGCCTCTTACAGTAAGGTATTCACTGTAAGCTGTACCTGTGTTTGAAAGATATGTACCGGGGTAATAATGTGCAAGAATCTGCTTATAGTCATATCCTGCATATGTAGCATAGTAATTTGCACCGTTCTGGCTCATTCCTACGCCATGACCGTATCCATAAGTTTTAAAACAGAAACTGTTTGATTTAATCTGCTCATAGTCATGCTCAACCTGCTGGGGAACTGCTATTGTATTTGCAGGCTGATTATCTGCCTGAGCTGATGTTGTTGTGGTTTCCTGAGTCTGTGTCTGAGTTTCTGATATGGAAATGTCAGTGTTTTCTGTCTGTGATTCAGAGGTTTCTTCTGCTAAAGAAGTTTCTTCCTCTGTCAAGGCTGATGGTGAAAGGGCTTCGTCATAATCTGAAAGAACAGCTTTCCACCATGTTGTAACCTCATAATCTTCTTCAATGTAATCATCGGAAGTCGTTTCATATGTTTCTTCATACGCACTTGTCTGGTTTAACTGAGGCTCATCAAGTGCCTGAGTGACTTCGACCGTATTCACCGATGAAAAAATCGTGCCTGATACGATGACCATAGCAATTCCGAGGGCGATACTTTTCAGTGGTATCTTTTCATTCATAATATAAAACTCCATTTTTTTATTGCGTCATAATCAGATAATTCTGACGCTTTATTTCATCACACAATCAGCCGTACCGTCTGCTTGGGTATTACCGGCACGGACACGTCCTGTACCTGTGACAAAACGAGTATGGTCAGCAGAGTTTCCTGAGTTATATGCTGAAAAACCTGAGCAAATAACAGCGGATTTGAGGTCATTGCCTTGGTAAAAAACGGAGTATAAATCCCCGCATCAGACCTTAAAACGCTGAACTCAGTTTCAGCATTACCCGACTGTTCCATCGGAAAGTTGATATTATTCCGAAAATTGAATCCGAACCTGATTTACAGGCAAGATTCCTTTCCGGCAATTTTTGCAGATTAAATTTCCTGAGATTTAGGATAAAAGCCGCATACTCAGGAATATAAGATTGTGGCAGAGAGAATTTCACTGCCGGAACAGCATATAAAGCTGTAAAATATTATCATGTTTTATCAGATAATAAACATGATACAAAATAGTAATTAACCATATGGTATAAATTCTGCATCAGGGTCATAACGCTTTCCGCCCTTGACATTGTACCATGCATCAGGCATAAGCGGATTATCATTTTCCCATGCATTTTCAGTTCCTTCTGTTTCTGATTCTCCGTCACGCAGTTTTCTTGCTACGACAACAAACCTTGAATCTGAAAATTCCTGACTGCATGTTGAAAGTGTGACGAGCTTGTCACCATATTTTACATCGACATCATTAAGTATAAGCGAACGTTTTTTCACTTCATTGACATACTCATAAAATTCCTGTTCACCGCTGAAATCGATATAATTGTAGTAATCAAAAATCTCGCTTTCTGACATACCTGCATCTATTATGAAACAGCCGAAAATTTTATATTTAGCCTCCTCATAATTTGAATTAAGCTCGATGATTGCATGATTTTTATAAAATTCAACATAATCATCTTTTTTATAATTTCTCAAAGTACCGAACATTGAACCGTCTTTCATATCATGTCCATATATAACCAGATTATCGGACTGTTCCTTGGCATTGAACTTTGCTCTCCAGTCAAGGAAAATAGCTCCTGCTCTGGCTTCCTGATTCATAAAGTTGACATGGAGATAATATTCGGCTTCTTCCTCAGTAGTTTTCTGAACGACAGGATAACTTATAACCATTCCCGGAATATTTATGTATCCTACAGTATCAGGATTTACTTCAAGGAGTGATTCTGCACCCGGAAGCAGATTTAATTCCTGATTTTCATCAGATTCTTCGGGAAGTTCTTCTGTTTCCGCACCGATATATATATCAGCGATATCATCATAAAGCTGACGGTTCTGGTAATTCTCATAGAAATAATCAAATATGAGATATGCACACACAGCAAACACTATAACTGAAATCAGAAAAACAATCTTTCGGAGTGATTCCAGTATGCCATCGCCTTTCTGGGGAAAAACTGAACCCATTGCAAGGGAAAAAGCACTCTTTTTTTTCTTTCTTTTTGATTTTTCAGCCATTTTATTGAACTTCCTCCATCAGTAATTGTTCCACGATTTCAAATACACATAAAGCTGTATGAAGCCTGATGATTTCTCTGTTTCTGTCATCGCTCCCATATAGTTTCAGGAGTTTTGAAAATTCTTTATCTCCGCAGGAGAACGCTGTATATACAGTACCTGCCGGCAATTCAGGAGTACCTCCGTCCGGACCGGCATATCCGGTAACCGATACGCATATATCAGCCTCTGAGATGCGTTTTAAACCTTTTATCATTGAAATAGCAACCTGACTGCTTACCGCACCGAATTTTTCAAGTTCCTCATAGGGAACTCCGAGCATACGGTGCTTCATGCTGTCTGAATAGGTACATATGCCAAATTCAAATACCTGTGACGCACCCGGCACTGATGTTATAAGTTCTGAAAGCATTCCGCCTGTACAGCTTTCCGCTGTTGCAATATGCAGACTGCCTAATATCAATAATTTTACCACCTTTGCAACCTGTATGTCAAGATTGTCACGGTATCTTCTGACAATATGCACAATTTTTTCATCATAATCGTTCAATTTTTACCACACTTTCAACAATTTGTTTCTGCGATTAATGTATTATTATGAAATATTATGTCACTGATATTCAGGCTTTATTATAACAAGTTCTGTATTTTCAACAGCTTTTTCAAGCATTTCGCTGAAATCAAATGCATTTTCGGCATTTTCAATATCAGAAAGATTAGGCTTTGTTTTCGGGTGTTTCGGTGTGAATACTGTACAGCAGTCCTCATATGGAAGAACAGATGTTTCAAAAGTATCAATCTTCCTTGAGATATTCACAATTTCAGTCTTGTCCATGCCTGCAAGAGGTCTGAAAACAGGCATTGTGCAGACTGCATCCGTACAAGCCATTGCTTTAAGTGTCTGGCTTGCAACCTGACCCACGCTTTCACCTGTTATAAGTGCAAGACATTCATCTTTTTCTGCAATTTTCTGTGCTATTCTCATCATAAATCTTCTCATTATGATTGTAAAAAATTCCTCAGGGCATTTATCCTTTATAGCCTCCTGAATTTCAGTGAAAGGCACACAGAAAAATGCAATATTTCCGCAGTACGGAGTTAATTTTTCACAAAGCTGTTCAACTTTAAGCCTTGCACGTTCGGAAGTATACGGAGGACTTGCAAAGTGAACAGCAGAAATATGTATTCCACGCTTTGCCATCATATATCCTGCAACAGGGCTGTCAATTCCTCCTGATATAAGAAGCATTGCTTTGCCGCTGCTTCCCACAGGCAATCCTCCCGCTCCTGCAATCTTTTCAGCGTGAATATATGCATATTCATCACGGACTTCAACTGTAACCGTTATTTCCGGATTATTTACATCAACTGTAAGATTAGGAAATTTTTCAAGCAGTATTCCGCCAAGTTCCCTGCATATTTCGGGTGATTTCATTGGGAATGTCTTATCTGCACGTTTAGCTGTAACCTTGAAAGTTTTTGTGAATGGGAGAATATTTTCAAGATATTCACACGCTTTTGCCGATATTGCATCAAAATTTTTCGGTGCGGAAACAGCCTTGCATACAGATGCTATCCCGAAAATTTTTGTAAGACGCTCCATAGCCTCATCAATATCAGCATTTTCATCTGACGGAATAATATATATAGTAGACTGGCTTTTGCTGTATGAATATTTTCCTGTACTTTTAAGCCTTCTTCTTATATTTTTGAAAAGTATATCCTCAAATGTATTTTTATTAAGCCCTTTAAGAGCCATTTCGCCATATTTGGCAAGAAGTATTTCCTGCATATCTTCCTCCTTGAAATTATATAAATTATAGTATAAAATTATCATACCACTGCCCGCTTTAATTGTCAAGATAATATAATATTCCGGAAAAATCTGATATATCACCATAAACAATCTGAAAATTCATATTGCCATATTTTATAATTTATGATATAATTTCATTAAAATATATTTCAGAAAGGATTTTTATTATGAATCTGCTTTTTGTAGGAGATGTTGTCGGCAAAAACGGCTGTGATATGATAAAAAAGCATCTTTATAAAATAAAAAAAGAATATAATATTGACATAACTGCAATAAATGGTGAAAATTCCGCTATAGGAAACGGCATAACAAAAGAATCTGCTGATATCCTTTTAAAATATGGTGCTGATGTCATCACTACCGGAAACCATGCCTATAAAAGACATGAATCATCTGAACTTATGGAAACTCATGAAAATATTATCCGCCCTGCAAATTATCCTCAGGGCTGTGCCGGAAAAGGTTCTTTCATTCTCGATATGGGAAAATATCAGGTCGCTTTTATAAATCTTATGGGCACTGTTTATATGGAAGCTCTTGACAATCCTTTCTTCACCATTGACAGCATACTTGAAAATATCACCACAAAAAATATTTTCGTGGACTTCCATGCCGAAGCTACTGCCGAAAAAAAATGCATGGGATTTTATCTTGAAAAAAAAGTTACTGCCGTACTCGGCACTCATACCCATGTACAGACTGCTGATGAAAATATTCTTTCAAATCATACTGCATATATTACCGATGTCGGTATGACAGGTGCGAAAGATTCAGTCCTCGGCATATGCAGTAATCTTGCTGTCGAAAAAATGAAAATGCATCACCCTGTAAAGTTTGTTCAGGCTGATACAAAAGGCATGATTAATGCTGTAGTAGTTGCATTTGATGAAAAAACCGGAAGGGCTTTGAATATTAAAAGAATTATCTGGCAATGATATCCCATATTCAGACATATTTCGTCACATATAATCATATTTCGCAAAAAAAAATATATTTACCCCCTTGAAAAATTATTGATTATATAGTATAATATGTACAGTTATTTTAATAACTGTTTTTATTATTAACCCACTTACATTATTATTAGGAGGATTTACAATGGAAATCTTAAAAGTTTCATCTCATTCTTCACCGAATTCAGTTGCAGGTGCTATTGCAGGAGTTATCAGAGAAAAGAAGGCTGTTGAAGTACAGGCTGTTGGTGCTGGTGCTGCAAATCAGGCTGTCAAGGCTATTGCTATTGCAAGAGGTTATCTTGCCCCTATCGGTGTTGACCTTGTCTGCATTCCTGCTTTCACTAACATAACTATTGATGGTGAAGAAAGAACTGCTATCAAGTTAATTTGCGAACATAGATAAATTTTTTTATCCACGATTTTTTAATTGTCTGTTAATTTATAACTTTATTTTTAAGGGTATCTTTTGATACCCTGTTTTTATTTGTGCCAAAAAATTTTTCTGTATTTTTCTTTTAATATAAAGTTTCACATAAAATACTCTTTACAAAATTAATCGATTATGTTACAATAATACTGATAATCAGGCAGGTTTTTATTACTTTTAATCTATAAAACTGTTTATCCTGATATATATTTCCGTTTTTTGCGGATATTTCTGTATATAAACTTTTAAGGAGGATTTTAATCAAATGGCTAAAGTTTCAAGAAAAATGAAAACCATGGACGGCAATAATGCTGCTGCATGGGCTTCATATCCGTTTACCGATGTAGCCGCTATCTACCCTATCACACCTTCTTCCGTTATGGCAGAAGTTACTGACCAGTGGTCTGCAAAAGGTCAGAAAAATATTTTCGGCGACCCTGTAAGAGTTGCTGAAATGCAGTCGGAAGCCGGTGCTTCAGGTACTGTTCACGGCTCACTCTCTGCAGGTGCTCTTACTACCACTTATACTGCATCTCAGGGTCTTCTTCTCATGATTCCTAATATGTATAAAATGGCCGGCGAACTTCTCCCTTGTGTTATCCATGTTTCTGCACGATGTGTTGCATCTCATGCCCTTAACATATTCGGTGACCATTCAGATATTTATGCCTGCCGTCAGACAGGTTTCGCTATGCTCTGCGAATCCAACCCTCAGGAAGTTATGGACCTTGCCGCTGTTGCTCATCTTTCAGCTATAAAGGGCAGAGTTCCTTTCCTCAACTTCTTCGATGGTTTCCGTACATCTCATGAAATTCAGAAAATCGAAACATGGGATACAGAAACTCTTAAGGAAATGCTCGATATGGACGCTGCCCAGGCTTTCAGAAACAGAGCCATCAATCCTGAACACCCTGTCCTCAGAGGTTCTGCTCAGAACCCTGATATCTTCTTCCAGGCAAGAGAAGCTTGTAACAAGTATTATGACGCTATTCCTGCTGTTGTTGAAGATTATATGAATCAGGTAAATGAAAAAATCGGTACCGATTATAAGCTCTTTAACTATTATGGTGCTGAAGATGCTGAACAGATTATCATTGCTATGGGTTCAGTAAATGACACTATTGAAGAAACTATTGATTATCTCAATGCCAAAGGAGCTAAACTCGGTCTTGTAAAAGTAAGACTTTACAGACCTTTCTGTGCTGACAAACTCGTTGAAGCTATTCCTGATACTGTAAAGAAAATTACTGTCCTCGACAGAACTAAAGAACCGGGCTCTCTTGGTGAACCTCTCTATCTTGATGTTGTTGCTGCTCTCAAGGATACTAAATTCAATAATACTCCTGTATTCTCAGGTCGTTATGGTCTTGGCTCAAAGGATACAACTCCTGCTCAGATTAAGGCTGTATTCGACAATACTGAAAAGAAAAGATTTACTATTGGTATTATCGATGATGTTACAAATCTTTCTCTTGAAACAGGCGAACCTCTTGATTCTGCTCCGGAAGGCACAACTTCCTGCAAATTCTGGGGACTCGGTGCTGATGGTACTGTTGGTGCAAATAAAAATTCCATCAAAATTATCGGCGACCATACTGATATGTATGCTCAGGCTTACTTTGCATACGATTCAAAGAAATCAGGCGGTGTTACAGTTTCTCACCTCAGATTCGGAAAAACTCCTATCAAATCAACTTATCTCATAAACAGAGCTGATTTCGTTGCCTGCCACAATCAGTCATATATAAGAAAATATGATATGGTTTCAGATATCAAGCCAGGCGGAA
>CAYRPZ010000056.1:0-9906 GCA_964426275.1 uncultured Ruminococcus sp.
CTTTTCGGAAATACAAAGGCTACAAGAGTTACTACTACAGTAGGTCCTGAACAGGAATACTTCCTTATAGATAAAAAATTCTATGACCAGCGTGAAGACCTTATAATGACAGGAAGAACACTTTTCGGTGCAAAGCCTCCTAAGGGTCAGGAACTCGAAGACCATTATTTTGGAAATATCAAGGAAAGAATTTCAGAATTTATGAAAGACCTTGACAAAGAACTCTGGAAACTTGGCATATTTGCAAAAACCAAACATAACGAGGTTGCTCCTGCACAGCATGAACTCGCTCCTATATTCACAACTTCAAATATAGCTGCTGACCAGAACCAGCTTACAATGGAAATGATGAAGAAAATCGCTCTCAGACATGGTCTTGTATGCCTTCTCCATGAAAAACCATTTGCAGGCGTAAACGGTTCAGGCAAACATAATAACTGGTCAATTTCATCAAATGACGGTCAGAATCTCCTTGACCCGGGTGACACACCTATGGAAAATCTCCAGTTTCTCACATTCCTCTGTGCAGTAATCAAAGGTGTTGATGAATATTCAGACCTTCTCAGACTTTCTGCTGCAAGTGCGGGAAATGACCACAGACTTGGTGCAAATGAAGCTCCTCCTGCTGTTATTTCAATATTCCTTGGCGATGAACTTACAGCTGTACTTGAAGCTCTTGAAAACGGCACACCTCTTAAAACAAATAACAGCAAGGAATTTGTTATAGGTGTTGATGCTCTGCCGAATTTCACAAAAGATGCTACTGACAGAAACAGAACATCTCCGTTTGCATTCACAGGCAATAAGTTTGAATTCAGAATGCTTGGTTCTGCTGATTCAATTTCATGTACAAATACTATCATGAATACAGTCGTTGCTGAAATCCTTGATGAATTTGCAACAGAACTTGAAGGTGCTGAAAACTTTGAAGCTTCCCTCAAAGAACTCCTCAAGAAAACATATAAAGAACATAAGAGAGTTATATTCAACGGCAATGGCTATTCAGATGAATGGGTTAAGGAAGCCGTTGAAGTAAGAGGTCTTAACAATTATGTTTCAACAGTTGACTGTATGCCTCATTATACAGATGAAAAGAACGTTAAAATGTTTGAAAAATTCAAGGTTTATACAAAAACAGAACTTGAATCAAGAACAGATATTCTCCTTGAAAATTACAGCAAGGTTATAAATATTGAAGCACTTACTATGGTTGATATGGCAAGAAAACAGATTATTCCGGCTGCTATGAAGTATACAAAAGAAATCTGTGATGCTGTTGCTTCAAAGAAATCAATAGGTCTTGCAGGCGGTGCAGAAGAAAAGCTTGCAGCAAGACTTGCAAGCATGACATCAAGCCTTGATGAAGCAGTTGATGCTCTTGAAACTAAACTTATTGGCACTAAGGAAATTGAAGAAACTGAAAAACTTGCAAAATACTACAGAAGTGAAGTATTCGTTGCAATGCAGTCACTCAGAGCAGTTGCTGATGAACTTGAAACAATTGTTGCTGCTGATGCATGGCCGTTCCCTGTTTATTCAGATATGCTCTTTAAAATCTGATTTAATGTGATTAGTACACTTTTTAATATTGAATGAAATTTATTAACTATTTCATTTCTCCCTTTTTGACACACACCTCCATATTTTTATGGAAGTGTGTGTTTTATTTATAAAAGCTCTCAAAGATATATTATCCTTATATACCATAACAGTATATAAGGATAATATATCTAATCATCTAAATTCTGACAAAGAACTACTACAAGAATATCATCAACAGACGGATTTTTTACAAAATAATCAACTGTTTCAACCCTGCGATAAACACCATCATCTCCCAGCTGACGTGTAACAAGTCTTACATATTGTTCTCCCCTGCTGTAAGCCTCTATCAAATTTTCCTTTGAAAATGTATTTCTGAAAATTTCCTCATCATCAGGATACATAGTTTTTGAACCTCCATATATAAGCTCATCAAATATGCCTGTTGATGCACATTCTCTTGTTGAAAAGTTATCATAAGCCATCATGTAATAACTGTTCCTTGTAAGATTTGCCATAATAACAAGAGGATATTTCATAAATATCGCCTTAATAAGCATTTCTGTTGACGTTGCCAATGTCTGATTAAAAAGTATATCTTCAGATTTATACAAAATATTCTCTGAACAAATCTTTATAAAATCACATTCAGGCATAGGCTTTGAAAATATAAATCCCTGAATCAAACTACAGCCACATGTTTTAAGAAATCCAAGCTGCTGCTGTGTTTCAACTCCTTCAGCAATAGTAGTCATATCAAGACGCTGTGCAAAATTGAAAATACTTTCAAGAACTATACGTTCCTTTTCATTTTCACAATTTCCGCTTAGAAGTGATTTATCTATTTTAAGCACATTTGCAGAAATGTCTTTTATAAGACTTAATGACGAAAGACCACTGCCGAAATCATCTATTGCAACATCAAATCCATTGTTTCTTATATTTTCTATAGTATCAATCATATTTTTGGGATTTTCCATAATAGCCGATTCAGTGAGTTCAACTTCTATAAGATTATGCGGAATATTATGTTTGTCAACAATCTCATAAAGTTTATCTTTGAAATCATCTTCGAGCAGATGCATTCTTGAAAAGTTAGATGAAATTTTTATACATTTTTCATTATTATCAATACATCTTCTTAGGAAACAGCATACTTCATTAAGTACATACCAGTCAAGTTCAAGAATAAGTTCTGATTTTTCAACCATAGGAATAAAACTTCCCGGCATAACAAATGTACCATCAGACCTTATCCAGCGTACAAGCGCCTCAGCACCTGAAATATTATTTGTAATTATATCATATTGCGGCTGATAATAAACCACAAGTTCTTTATTATTTATCGCAGACTTAACATCATCAAGGGTTATTTCTGAATGTTTAAGATTATCCATATCACATAGTACTCCTTATATTATCTACTTAATAACATACAAATTATATCATAAAATTACATATTAGTCAATAAAAATTATTTAAATTTATAATATTTTTAACATTTTCTACATTTTATTTCAAAAATTAATGAACTTTTAATATACTCAAATTGTATATAATAATGAAAGCTTTCAGAACGAAAGAATAAGAGGTGAAAAAATGGAGTGAATAAAATTGGAATTGAAAGCTATATAGAAAAGTATCAGGAAAGACTTACAAGGCTGTGCATTAATCTTTGCAGAAATTATGCTGATGCTGAAGATTTGTTTCAGGAAACATGGCTGAAAGCTATAAATAATTTTGACAAATATGATGCGACAAAAAATTTTGATAAATGGCTATTTTCAATCTGTATAAATACATACAAAAATAACTACAAAAGTTTATTCACGCATAAAAATATAAGTTTTGCAACAACAGAAGAAAAGGATATATTTCTTTCATCAATTCCAGATAAGGAAATAAAAAATGAAAATTATAAGGAACTTATTGAGATAATAAAAACTCTGCCCGACAAATACAGAATTGTGCTTGCTCTGAGATATTTCAATGATTATTCCGAAAAGGATACAGCGGAATTTCTTGATATCCCTGTCGGCACTGTAAAATCAAGACTCAACAAAGCGAAACAGCTTATTAAAAGGAGGTTATCATTATGAAAAAAAATATCAGCGATGAAAATCTTGATAAAATGCTTGAGAATTTATACAATTCAGAAGTATCTGAAAAATTTGAATTTAAAAGCAATTATATTACTAATAAAACAGAATATAATCCTGAAATTACAGTAAGCGGTTCTGAAAAACATATAAATAAAACTTTCAGTCCTGCAAAATTAACAGCAATTGCAGCCGCTGCCCTCATTATGGTAAGTATTGGAACATATGGTTTAAGCAGTAATACTGAATTTTCCGCCCCGTCAAGCCAGCTGTCAGATACCGCTGTCAATAATATCTCTGAACCTGCTGAAACAACAGCAGAAAATATTTCTGAAAATATTGAAACCGCCGAAACATCAATGGAAAATACTTATGAAAATCAGACAATCGATAAGGAATATATTTTAAATCATATGCTTAATTCAGTTGATTTCTTTGATACTGTTGAGGGCGAATTTGTAACATATGAAACAGGAACTGAAACGAATGTTGCATTTGCTGTCAATTTCTCTGATAATCTTTCAGAAAGATTTGCATTTGAAGAATTTTGCAGTGACAGTATCTATGATAATAAACTCAGCTGTGAAAATTTCTGTTCAGATAAATTTGAATATTCAAATAATAATGGTGATATATATTATTCTGACAATATCATAATAACTGCTGATGAGTATATTCCTGCCTCAGACCGTATGTATATAGATGAAAACGGTGATAATAACTGGATTTACAGAAATAATATGAATATGGCATATGCTAAACAGTGCTTTATGTATCAGGAGCTTATATTCAGCAGGCTTTATGATACTTCATTATGGGAAATTACAGATGAAGTAAATATGTTTGGATATGATGGATTAGTTTTAGAGGGAGAAACAAATTCAGCCAATAAATTTACTATTACAGTTGAGAAAAACAGCGGAATTATTCTTGATTATAAAGAATATACCGGTGATGAACTTACTTCATATATTGAAGTTAAGAATATTTCAATAGATAATGGACTTTCTGTGGATAAGGCTGGACTTGAAGAACATTATAAAAATTTAGCTGATAAATTCTGTTTTGCTGATTTAGCTGAAATGGACGAAGAAACAATAAATTCATATATTGAGCTGTTTGGTGATGCTTTACAGCGTACAGATACTGGATTTACTCTCTGTAGTTACTGTCTTGAACAGAATGGATTTGACCTCTCAAATATTAAGCTTTATGGTGACTGCGATTTTACGATGTCGCTTGATGAATTTTATGAAAATGCGGATTCTGAAGATAAAGGTTATGGTGTATGTACAGCAGATGGCAAAATATATTATGAAGTAATGCTCCCATACGGTGAAGAACATATTAAACCAGAACTCAATTACGAAAAATTCAAAGTCAATATTATGAGTGATAATTATAATCTTATTGTTCATTACCCTAATAATCAGCCTTTAACAGATGGCGAAAAGGAAATAAATGAAAAATTCCATAACAAACCATGGGCTGAGCTTATTATTAATAAATAAACATTAAACCCTCCTTAATAATACTAAACAGGGAAATGATTTTTTCAATCATTTCCCTGTTTTTATTTTAGAATTTATCAATAACTTTAATAATATATTTTATAAGCTGACCAAGGTCCTTGACATCAATAGTACCATCTGATATAACATCAGCATTAGCTGACTGCTGTGCATTAAGAGTATGTATTTTTACAACATACTGTTTAAGCATAGTAACATCAAGTACATTAACTCCACCATCGCAGGTAACATCTCCAAGAAGTGTTGCTTTTACATTTTCACTGCCTGATGAAGTTGTTTCATCTGTAGTTTCTGATTCAGCTGTAACAGTAGTTTCAGAAGTTTCAGCAGGAATTACACCGCCTTCAAGAGGATGCTTTTCTCCACCTGCATCAAGATTGCTTCCTTCCGATGATACATATGTGCTGTAATATTCACTTAATGATATACCATTTGAGCCGAGAGCAGTTTTATGGTCAAGACTGATATATTTTCCTGTTTTTGAAGTCTGCCACAGTGATGGTTCAAAAAGCTCATATTTTTCATCATCAATTGTCATAAAGTCATATCCAAGAAGTCCGCCTGTATCGCCTGAATTAGGATTAAGACACCAGAATGTATGATTGATATGATTGTCAATCATATAGTCACGGAGAAGTTCCATCCATTTCTGATTTTCAGCGCCGTCCATATAACCGCCCCATTCACCGACAAGAAGCGGTGCAATATCCTGGTCCTCAATATATGCCCATGTATCATACCAGTAGTCATCAAGCAGAGTCTGAGTAGTGAAATCCTTGTCAAACCATGTCTGATTATAAACTGACGGACCGTAATCATGAGGTGAATATACAATCTGACTTGTACCTGAATCAGGAACTATCGGATAATCCTTTACACCTCTGAGATTTCCTCCCCACCATGCACCATACCATGGAGAATCTTCTGCACTTGCCTGCCATATATCAGCAGTATCATATGTATATCCCTTTTCAGTCTTAGGATACTGTTCAACACCTTCAACAAGAATAAGTGCATTTGGGTTTACAGCAAGGATTGAATTTGCACAGTCGGTTGCAGCATATGCCCAGTTGTTCAAATCTGTGGAATCGTCCCACTTTGCAATGCCTGACGGACAGGTTGTACCGTTATATCCACGTTTTCCATGCGGTTCATTTTTAAGGTCATAAGCAATAATTGTATCATCATTGTTATATTTTTCTGCAAGCCATGTTACAGAATCTTTCCACAAATCATATGTTATTTCCTCACCGCTTGTACTTCCTATAGCCATTCCGTCAGCCTGTTCAGCCTCTGAATTATAATACCAGAGATTATAGTTATGACCTGAATTATGTGCAGCGGGACTATGAACATCAACTATAACTTTAAGACCATATTTCTTCATTTTCTGCATAAGAACATCAAATATCTCCATACTGTTCTTTAAAGTTTTTCCGTCACTTTCAACCAAGTCAGGATTTATAACAGTATACGGCGGATTATTTGCGGCATTTACACTTGAAACAGGGTCAGGGTCTCCGTTCATCCATGATATAAGAAGTTCGCTTGAAATCGGCATACGAATAACATTTATGCCCATATTGGCAACATTTGAAAGAAAATCATCGCAATCTGCGGCATAAAGTCCGTGGGCACAGTTTTCTGTACAGTTAAATCCAAACCAGTTTGCACCTGTAAGCCATACTTCATTTCCTTCAATGTCATAAATGCGGCTTCCATCAGTATGAAGCCAGTCATCATTACAATCATCTGCTGCAGCTGATACGACAAGATTATTTTCATCATCATTTATAATACTTCCTGCTGACGAAACAAATCCAATTCCAGTAATAACTGCCAGTGAAAATGCAAAAATTGCTCTTTTTCTGAAATTCATAATAATACCTCCCAAAATATTTTTATTACAAATAAAACAGCATATATTTTCTACAAAAATATTTAACATCTAATAACATTTTATAATGAATTGATTGAAATGTCAAGTGCTTGATTCAATAATCAATAACTTTATAATCCTTATACTGCAATCCATAATCTTTTATATCATTATCATATAAATGCATATATATCGGATAGCATAATCTGCAAGCACCATCATCAACAGTTAAATAAGGTACAAAATTTTTATTGTTTTCAAATTGGGCAGGAAACTGACTTGTAATCCAGCCGGGGTCACAGGCATATATAAAAATTCTGTCCTTACAGTAATTGCCTGCAAGTGAATGTGTCATCATATTGAGAGAAGCCTTTGCCATATTGGTATGTATATGCCTTGCAAGTTTACGGCTCTGATTAAATCTCCCCTCAACCGATGAAACATTTATTACAAATTTATTTAAATTCTGACTTTTAATCATAAGAGGCTTTAATTTTGTTGTAAGAAAGAATGGTGCTGTAACATTGATAAGCTGAACTTCAATCATTTCCCTCGGATGAATTTCATCAGGTCTTGCAACCCATGAATTATAATTATCAGTTTCACCTGACGGAACACTTATACATTGTGTAAGAAGTTCCTTTGCAGGCGGAGTCAGTACTATAAGTGCATTGAGATTGTTTTCCGATTTCAAATCAAGTTTAAGCTGATTTTCAGATTCAATCCTTTTAATATAGTATTCAGGAGCTTTTCTTATAGTCTGTGCTGCATTGTTTATAAGAATATCAAGACCATTGGGGCAGTATTTTTCTATCTGTAATACCAAATCATCAAGCATATGTATCTGCATTAAATCAAAGCCTATGAGCGTTAATCTGTTCTTAAAATCCTGATAATCAGGCTCTTTCTTATAGTTTTCAAGTGCAGCATAGGGAAATCTTGTAATTCCGATAACCTCTGCACCATCACGCAAAAGCCTTAATGCGGTTGCATATCCAATTCTTACCCTTGCACCTGTGACAATAGCCGTATATCCTTTTAAATCGGCATGAACATTTCTCATATTTTCATTCATTGCAGTACAGGCAGGGCATATTCCGTAATGGCCGATATTTCTTTCCTTGCATATAAGACATTTTCTCAAAAAATCATTACCCTTCTATTGACAGATTTTAAAAATTATCATATAATAATAATTGCAGATAGTTCATATTTAGAATATGCGACTGCCAATCGCAAGAAATGAGAAGTCCTCATTCTGTAAAGCATCAGTAGCTTAAATACAAAGTACCAGCCGGTCACGCTGGAGATACTGAATGAAATTTTCAGCCGATGCTTTTGGGAACAGTTATTTCGACTGTTCCTTTTTTATTTTATGTTTTTAAGATATTTCTCACAAGCTTTACAGTTATACTGCTGTGCCTTTGCAATTGCATAACTTATATTATTTCTGCTGATAACATTCCATTTCATAAGATTTTCCATTATTTCAGTGTCATCATAAACTATAAGATTCCTTATGACTGATTTTTTATTTTTCAGCAGATAATCCATATTAACCTGAATATCATTTTTATTGTTGCTTAAAATAATACGGCTATACGAATAGCATATTCTTGTTCTTTTATGTTCTGTATCCTTGAACATCTCATCATATTTTTCAAGGTCAAGCACAAGTTCAAATTCGTTTTTAATATTATTAAAATTCAGACCAAAAATATTTATTCTGCCGTAATCACAAACATAATATCCATTTGGATTATAACTTCTCATTGAATTATTATATATTATTGCAAATTTTATTTTTCTCATTTCTCGGAAACCATATTTTGCAACTATACTTTTGTCTAAAATATTATTATACAATTTAGTTCCATTAAAAGCATTATATTCAGCAAATAAATATACAGAATTTTTAGCAGGACGATAATTTATACTGTAACTGCCGTTTCTATAGTCATCAATATTATTGGACTTTTTTGTATCACCAAAGAATATTTCCGCAAACCAGGGACGCTTTTTAAATACATCTTTTCTGACTTCATAAAAAGCTATTTCTGAAAGCCGAGGACACTTATCAAATGAGTTTTCTTTTATCCATATATGTTTTGCAGGAAAAACAACTCTTTCAAGAAAAAAATTATCATTAAATGCTTTTTCAGCTATTACATCTATATTGTAGGGAATATATGCTATTCCTTTTTCACTATAATTGTACTTAATATTCCATTTGATAAGAACATTGTTCAATATTGCAATTTCATCTTTTGAAATAAAAGGTGTTCCTGTAAACACGTCTTTTCCAAATTTTACAGATTTAAGACTTTGTCTAAGACTCGTTACTTTTTCAAGATTTGCACAGCAGCATAATGCATAATCATCTACAAATTCAATATTTGCAGGAAACTCAAATGATTTCAGTTTGCTGTTGCAAAATGCTGATTTTCCGATTTTAGTAACATTATCAGAAATAACAATACTTTCAATGTCTGATTTATAAAATGCTTTGTTTCCTATCGCTTTTACAGGTTTTCCGTCTATTCTGTCAGGAATTATTGCTTTCTTATCATTTCCCTTGTATTTTGTAATAATACAGCGTTTGCCGTTAGTTTTAAAATATAAGCCCATTTGATTTGCCTGCTGATATGTATAATTCATAATTGTCTGCCCTTTCCTTTAAGATTGACAAATACATTATACACAATATATTTGAATTTATCAAGTGTATATCTTCGTTTTATTTTAATATACCAGAAATTATTTATTCATATTTTTGGCTATTTCTCGAAAAAAGTTGTAAATAAAAAAAATATATGATATAATAATTATAGGTCAAATATGTAAAAACATATAA
>CAYRPZ010000057.1:0-9892 GCA_964426275.1 uncultured Ruminococcus sp.
ATGAAAGCCAGCAGACTTCCTGCACAACCCGAAAAATTGCTATAAAATTGTGTATATAATTGCAATATGTTTATTGTCATGGTGTCCGCCTCCTTTTCATTAATAATATGAATGAATTATATCATATGAAGATATAATTGTCAAGAGATTTTTAAAATTATAATTCATGTCTGATAAAAAACCTTTCAGAAAAACTCTGATTTTCTGAAAGGTTTTTAATTAATGTTTTATTTTTTGTTTATTATTATATCTGATGTAATCATAATAAGACTTATAACAATCATTATTATACCTGCTGTCATAACCGTTTTTGTTAAAGATGTCATAGCACTTGTGACAACAGAATATATTGCAGGTTCTTTAATGGAAAAACGCATTATAAGTGAGGAAGAAAGTATCAATGCCGATGGAACTGTAAGTATGAAGCCGTCAGCAAAAAGTGATGCTCCAATCCAGTATATCGGATTTTTAAGTAAAATTAAAATTATTATAAGGATAACAATTCCAACAATACATAAGGGGAGTATTTTATTTAAAATATCCCTTACTTTTTTCACTTTGCTCCATATATTAGCTTTTTTCATTGTTTCAAGTTTATAGACATCATAAGCATTGCTGACAAGAGATTTTGCTTCTGTTATTGTATCCTCAAGTTTTTTTTCATAAACATCATCTTTAAGAACATTGTTTTCATCAGCATATTTTTCAAAATATTCAGTTAATGACTGTTCAAGTGCAGTATAGTCTGCTGAATATACTTCATCGGGATTATCAAATTGTCTGTATGAAGATAAAATCTGTTCTTTGATGGAATTGTCAAGCCATTCAGTGGTAATGGCATTAAGATAAACTTCAGAGGGAATAGCTGTTGAATTATATCTTAAATCAAGATTTAATTTCAGAGAATCATAAACTTTCTGTGATATCTGATTTTCTTCAATCTGAGATGTGCAGAACTGAGGAGAGGAAACAATATTGTCTGCAAGATATCCCGCATATGATATTATTATTGCAAATACAAGCAGGAAACTTGCTGTTATATTGAGTATTGTGTTTAATATTTTACCTGATGATTTCTTACTCATTTTCTTCAAGTGCCTCCTCTGATGAATAAAATTCGCTCTTTTCAAGGGTGCATACAGCACCTATTCTCTTAGATGATGAACCGAGAAGGTTCATGTCACAAGTGTAAAGAGTAAGTCTGTTATCATCGGTATTTTTTATATATGTTTCGTCTGACGCATCAAATTCGATAAGCTCTGATACATTATATGTAAATCTGCCGTAATTAGTATGAAGAACTACAGTATCACCTGTTTTTATATTGCCAAGATTGTTGAAGAATGTATTTACATGGGCACTTATAACTGAATTTCCGTCTGCACCTATGGCAGATGAAGCAGTTGCTTGACAAGCTCCCTTTTCAAGAAGTTCACTGCCTCCGCCCCAGTATACAGGCACATACATATCAATAGCTTTACATTCAAGTATAGCACACTGGGTTCCATATGCAGGAATTTGGATTTCTCCATTTTCTGATATATCGCCATTATATTCTGTATCTATTTCAGCATCTACTATATTAAGACCTGCCGTACCGCTGTTTTGCGGAACTGTCTGGGTGCTGTCCATAAATCCGATACGCAGATAGGTTTTTATTATCTCGTATGGTCTTATTGCACATAAAGTTATAATTCCGCTGCAAAAGATGGTTATAAGTACTGGTATAAGAATTTTAACAGTAACGGGAATATTATTATTTTCTTTTGTTATTTTCTGTTTCATAAATTTTTACCTGCATTTCCTTAAAACCCATATAATTCCGGCTAAGGAAAAAAGAACTGCACTTGAACCGGCAATAACAGGCACTGTATATGGTATACCGGTTGCTTCCACAGAATTTCCGAATGTTGTAACATCGATAAGATTTCCGTTTTCATCTCTGGCACTTATCATAATTTTATCGTCTGAAATTTCATCAACAGAAAAATTAATTCCGAATGCTTCACCTACTCCAAGCATTTCAGCTACGATATCTGCCTGTGTTGAAATATCTGTTTGTTTTAAAAGCTGATTTTTCTCATCATTGGTCATAGCAGAAATAAGTTCGCTTTTCTGTTCGGCAGGAGCATTGCTTATATAATTTTTCTTTTCTTCAAGAGTCATATTTTTAAATTCTTCAATTGAGGAACCGGTGTTTTCCTGCACAGTCTGTGATGATGAGGTATTGCCTGTGCTTGAGGAAGGCTGTGTTTCAGCCGCAGATGTATCAGACGGCTGCGGTTCAATATCTGCTATTGCATCATCACGCTTTGCAGCCCATGAGTCAAGTGATGCAATGGCACTGTCACACTGTTCGGAAGTATATGTTCCTGAACTGTAATTATTTATACACTGCTGAATAGTAGATTCAGGCAGTCCCACTTTGTATGCGTGGGCAATAACATCATCTACAGTAGTAGCAGATGCTGTTAAATTATTTATGCTTGATGATACAATAATAATACCTGACAGAAATGCACATATATTTTTTATTTTTCTTTTCATTTTAAAACTCCTTTTTATAAATTTCTTTTATTCTTAATATGTATATATACATTGTTTTTATTATATCATATTTAATCTATACTTGCAAGAGAAATAAAGATTTCTGTTTTATTTATCCCAGAGTAAAATTGCGGTATGTCTGATTGACAAAACATTGCTATAATGGTATAATATATAGCTGTAATATAAGCAACAGAAAGGATAAAATTATATGCAAAATATTTTGTTATCACTGCTGATACCATTATGCTGCTTTATACTGTCTGTATTATTTAGTGAAAAGATGTTTAAAAAGAAGACTCCTCAGAAATTTAAATTTAATAAGAGCATCAAAGAATTTCATAAACCGAAACAACTTTCAGTTTTATTTTTTTTGATTATGTTAATGGAGTGGGCAGTACTTTTGCTGATGAATTTTCTTATCAGTTGTTTTACAGTTTCAGGCGGAACAAAAATTCCTGATTTTATTGTATGTATTGTTTCTGTCATTCCGTTTCTGGCATTATTGACTTCTTTATGGACAGATAAAAATAAGCTGAAAAGATTTCTGAAATATACAGTTTCAATATCAATAATTCTTCTTATTGCTGAAGTAATTATTTTTAATGGAAAAAGCTTTACTTTATTGGATATAAATACTGATGTGGGTTTGCAGGATATGATAACTGACGGTGCTGTTATCACTGAAGAAGATAAAATTATTATTTCAGGTGATGGAAATATTGTACTTGATAATATCCCTTCAGAAACAAAGGGACTTGTTCTCAGTATGACACAGGAAAAAAATGATGGCAGCCAGAGATTCCATATAAAGCTTGGAATGAAAGACGGAAATTTTAAAACAAAATATCAGACGGTACAGGAAAAATATACAATGGCATATGATGTACCATGTACATTTTCTTTTAATCCGTATGAAGAAGTAAAATCTTTGCAGATAAGCTTTTCAGAGATAACACAGCCTGTTACTTTATATAATGTATATGCGGTAAGTGCTTTGCCGTTTTCCTTTTCTGCGATTCGTTATCTTACTTTGTTTTTTATTCTGACACTGCTGTCAGGAATTAAAATATTCTCTGTTTATAAAGTTTCTTTTCAGCCTGAACGCTTGTCACATACACTTTCAGTTTTAATTATGGCATTTCTTTGTACATTATCTTCAGCTTTGTATTTTCCTCCGAAGCAGGAAACAATAGAATATAATTCTGATACGGATTACAGCACATTTGACCCGTATGTTCAGGTATTTGATGCTTTTCAGAAAGGTCAGGTTTTTCTGGATATAGAAGCATCACCGGAACTGGAACAGCTTGATAATGTCTATGATAGTGGAGAAAGAGCTGATTCCGATATTCCTTTTAAATGGGATTTTGCTTATTACAATGGTCATTATTATTGTTATTTCGGTATAGCACCTGTCATTACTTTTTATTATCCGTTTTACTGGATAACAGGAAAACTTCCGGCATTATCATTATCAGTTCCGTTTTTTGCAATTCTGGCAACGTTTTTTATCTGTATGACTATACAGGCAATGGCAAGACTGTTGGTTCATAAGCCGAATTTGATTTTAATGCTTATAAGTATGCCGGCATCTGTTGGGTGTGCAGGCATATATTATATCATGAATTATGCAGATAAATATTGTCTTCCTCTTGCATCAGGTCTGTGCTATCTGTTTCTGTGCTTATGGATGGGATTATATGCATACTGTGCGGAGAATAAAAAAATAAAGCTGATATTCTTCATTATAAGCGGTATATCTTTGGGATTATGTTTTGCATCACGTCCGAGTATGGCTTTGGGGGCAACAGTTCTTATTCCTTTGTTTCTGGGAATACTTTTCTGTAAAAAGCAGAAATTGTCTTTCAGGCTTATACAGGCATCATGTTTTGTTGTTCCGCTGACAGCAGGAATCTGTGGAATAATGTGGTATAATAATGTTCGGTTTGGTTCACCGCTGGATTTTGGTGCATCATATCAGCTCACTGTAAGCGATATTCATGCAAATAAAATAAGATTGTCAGGTATTTTTCCTGCAATATATCACTTTTTTCTGCAAATTCCAAAACCGAGAATAACATTTCCATTTTTTGAATCGCAGTTCTATAGTCTGAACAATTATGGAAGTTATACTTATATTGCTGATGCAATAGGTGCATTTTCATATCCGATGATAGTATTAGGAGCTTTATTGCTTCCTGTATCTTTAAAACGTTATGGTACAATATCCTCTCACGGAGTGACACAGCTTCAAAGAAACTCATTTATTGTTGTTTGTTTTATTATGGCATTATTTATTGCATGGCAGGACTTCTGTCTTGGAGGTGTAATCAATCGTTATATAATTGATATTATGCCGCTTATGGTTCTTGGTTCTGTTATGGCAATTCTTTATAAGACAAGAAAGCCTTCTGAATGTAAATATCTTTATATTTTATGCGGAATAAGTATCGCAGTAACATTTTGTATCAGCTGGCTTATGTCTGTAGAACTTAAAGATTGCAGTCTGAGCAGATATTGTCCGAATTTGTTTGATATTTTAGAGGATTTGCTTATATTCTGGAATTAAGACAGAAACAATTTTACTTTCTTCATTACATATATAAAATCAGTTCAGAGTTTTCTGAGCTGATTTTTAATATATATTGGATATTCAGTTTATTCTTCAAGTTTTTCACGATTGAAAAGAAAATCAAAACTGCCTTTTTCAGACTGAAGGCACGTTTCAAGAACCTTTGCATACAGCTTTAATTTTCTGTAAATGCTCTCATCATCGTCAGGGAAAAATGATTGGTCAATCAGAAATGTCAGCATTGCTACAATCATTTCAGCACTTTCCTTAGGAGAATCAGTATGAATTGAACCTTCCTTTACACCTTCAGCAAGCAGGTCTGTAAGAATCGGAGATATTACCTTCACTGAAGTCATCATCATTTTTATATGAAGAAGAAGATTATCCTGTACATGAAATGCTATAATTATATTTTTCCTGTTGTCATTGAATTCTTTTCTGATAACAGAACGGAAAAGAGCTTTTATTTTTGTCATTGTACTGCTGTTTTCATAAATATCTGCAAAATATTCCTGTATAGCAATTGAATAACTTCGTTCAATAACTGAATTAATAATATCATCTTTACTTTTAAAGTAGTAATATATACTTCCTTTTCCTATTCCTGCATTTTTTGCAATCATATCAACTGAAATTTCATTGTCTGACATCTGAAACATAAGTTCTTCAGCTGAATCAAGTATCATATCCTTTTTATTGATTTTACCCACATTACCAATCTCCTTAATATTTTTTATATAATTATACCATAAAGCATTATATTTAACAAGAAAATTTTTATATAAAACTACTTGACCGATAATTAAAAAAATGGTATAATATGAGCATAAATTCGACCGTGAGTCGATTTTTTAAAATCTTATTTTCGACTTGCGGTCGGAAATTGCTGAAAGGTCAGATAATGAATGATAAAAACGATAATAGCAACAGTTGCGGGAGGAGTTGTCGTTCTTGGAGCAGCAGGTGCTTATAAGCTTTTCAATACAGTCATACCTCGTCAGGATACACTGAAAGTTGATATAAGTGAAATGGCTGATATGGCAAAATGGGAAGAATATAAAAAAATGATTGCACCAAGAGCTCAATGGCTTGATTCACAGGAACTTGAACATATTACTATAAAGTCACATGATAAAATTATTCTGCACGGAGATTATCTTAAATCAAAAGATAGCCGAGGAATTGTTCTTTGTCTTCATGGATATACAGGAAAAGGTCATGATAATTGTTCAATAGCAAAATTTTTCTATGAACTTGGATATGACTGTCTGCTTATTGATAACAGGGGACATGGAAAAAGTGAAGGGGACTATATAGGTTTTGGAATACTTGACAGATTTGACTGCCTTGAATGGATTAAATATATAAATAATAGATTTAACAGTAAAAAGAATATAATTCTTTACGGTGTGTCAATGGGTGCTGCAACAATTCTTATGACAGCAGGATTTAAGGAGATACCCGAAACTGTAAAAGCTGTTATTTCAGATTGTGCTTTTACATCTCCATATGATGTCTTTTCACATATTTTAAAACGTGATTATCATCTTCCTAAGTTTCCTGTTATGAATATAAATGATATGATATGCCGTAAAAAAGCTGGTTATGGATTCCGTGACTATTCAACAATTGAAGCTGTGGAAAAAACCAAAATACCAATACTTTTTATTCATGGAAAAAAAGATGATTTTGTTCCTGTATATATGAGTGAACAGAATTACAAAAGCTGTAATTCACCGAAGGATATTCTGCTTGTTGAAAATGCAGCACATGGCGCTTCTTATTATGAAAATCCTGAGGTTTATGAAGATAAAATCAGAAATTTTTTAAAAAAATATGCTGATTAATAAAGGAGAAGAATAATGAAAGAAATTAATATCAATGGAGCATTAATGAAATGTTATCCGCTTAGTGCATCTCAGAAAATGCATTATTATACAATGCTTTTCAGTCCTGCACAGGTTCTCAACATTGGAACAGGAATTTATGTAAAGCAGGAAACTGATTTTGAATTGTTGAAAAAAGCTGTTTACATGGCTTATGACCAAATGGATTCAATGCGTCTTAGATTTATTAAAGACCCTGATGACAATCAGACTGTTTATCAGTATGTTATTCCTCATGAAGAAAGAGAAATTTCTGTAGTGGATTTTTCTAAATGGAATGAGGAGGACGCACATAATGAAATGCGTAAATGGACTGCAATGCCTTTTGAACCATTTGGAAAACCTCTCAACAAGGTAGTTTTGATTAAGCTTCCTGATGGATATAACGGGCTTTATCTGAATGTAAACCATATGACAATGGATTCAAGTTCAATTATATGCTTTGACCGCTATGTTCTTGAAGCATACTGTTCAATGAAATACGGAACTGATATGCCTTCATCGCTACGTTCATATATATGCCAGCTCGAAAAAGATCTCGAATATGAAAATAATTCTTCTGCAAGACAGAAAGATGAAAAATACTGGAAAGAGGTTATAGCATCAAGTGAACCTATGTTTACCGGATTTACAGGTCCTGAACATCTTATTGCTTCAAGACGTGATTATAATAATCCAAACATGAGAAGTGCTTCAATAAATTCAGATACACCGGCTGCCGCAATATCAGTTTATCATCTGGAAAAAGAACCTTCAATGTGTCTTATGAAATTCTGTGAGCTTAATAATGTTCCTATGGCAAGTCTTATTCTTATGGGTATGCGTACTGTACTTTCAAAATTCAACAGTAATGAAAAAGACGTTTCAATTATAAGCTGTGTTGCAAGGAGAGGAACTCTTTCAGAAAAATATTCAGGAGGAACTCGAATTCATTTCTTCCCAATGAGAACAATTCTTGAAGAAAATATGACATTTCTTGATGGAATCCGTATAATTCAGAAAGAACAGAATAAAATATTTCGTCATGCAAATTATGACCCTATTGCTTTCAGACAAAATCAGATGGGATACTGGAAAACGGCTAAGGGAACGTGTTATGAAAGCATCTCTTTCACCTATCAGCCTCTTACTCTTAATAATGCAAATAAAATGCCTGATATTCCATACAAGAGTATGTGGTATACAAATGGTGTTGCAGGTCAGGCACTTTATCTTACACTTATGCACCGCCCTGAAGACAATGGTCTTAATTTTAATTTTGAATATAAAAAAGAACTTGTTACTGATGAAGAAATGCAGTATTTTTACTATTATTTATGCCGTGTTCTTTTCAGAGGAATTGAAGACGAAACAAGAACAATCGGTGAAATACTTGAAATGGTATAACTTAAATTTATGGAGGATAAGATAATTATGGAAAAAATTAAAGAATTTATATGCAATTATGTTGTGGTAAACCCTGATGAAATTACTGAAAAATCACGCTTTATTGAAGACCTCGGATTTAATTCATATGACTTTATGAGTTTGCTCGGTGACCTTGAAACTGAATTTGATGTTATTGTTGATGAAAATGAAATAGTTGATATTCATACAGTGGGTGAAGCAGTTGTTTATATTGAAAAATTAAAAAACTGACAGAATGGAGTACATCATGAAAAGGGAAAATGTAAAAACATTACAGGATTTGGTAAGATTATCAGCGCAGGAATATGGGGATAAGGTTTTTCTTAAAGAAAGAGATGGAAAGAAAATTTCAGAAAAGTCATTTAATGATTTATGGACAGATGTGAGAAAAATGGCAGGAATTGTTATGCAGGTACAGGAAAATGAAAATCCTGTTCATGCTGCTGTTATAGGCACGACAAGCTATGCATGGCTTGTAAGTTATTTCGCAACAGTATGCGGAGGAAATACAACAGTTCCTCTTGATGCACTTCTTTCATGTGATGATATATGCGATTTGCTTCAGAGAGCTGATGTATCAATATTTTTTTATGATAAAAGATACAAGGAAATGATTAATGACATTCATGAAAAGTGCCCTGAAATTAGAAAATTTATTTGTTTTTCTGATATTCCTGATATTCTTGATAAAACCGAACCGGTTACGCTTCGAGAGATTAGCCCTGATGCTCTTGCATCGATTGTATATACTTCAGGTACAACAGGAAAAAGTAAAGGTGTAATGCTTTTACATAGTAATCTTATTGATAATTCGATGTGTCAGGATAATGAATTTACTTCTGATGATGTCATAATGACAATTCTTCCTATACATCATATTTACTGTTTAACGTGCGATATACTTGGTTCTCTGCGTTACGGTACGACATTATGTGTTAATGATTCAATGCTTCATATTGCACAGAATTTAAAACTTTTCAGACCCACTATAATACTTATCGTTCCAATGATTGCTGAAACATTATATAAACAGATTAAATCAGCAGCTGAATCTTCAGGAAAGGATATTGCTGATATTGCAAAAATTGTATTTGGCGGAAGACTTAAAACTATTTTCAGTGGCGGTGCATATCTGCGTCCGGAGTTGCAGAGAGCATATATAGATATGGGTTATAATATGGGTCAGGGATATGGTATGACCGAATGTTCTCCGAGAATTTCAACAGCAAATCCTGATGACAAAGAGTGTGCCGGAGATGTAGGCATAATTGTCAATGGTTGTCAGGTTAAAATTGAAGATGGTGAAATTCTTGCAAAAAGTCCGTCTGTTATGGTAGGATATTATAAAGACCCTGAAGAAACATCAAGGACATTGACGGCTGATGGCTGGCTCAGAACCGGTGACCTCGGATATGTAGATAATAAAAATCGTATTTTTATAACAGGAAGAAAGAAAAATCTTATTATTCTTTCAAAT
>CAYRPZ010000058.1:0-9816 GCA_964426275.1 uncultured Ruminococcus sp.
TCAAAAATTATAGCAAATGACATAAAAGCAAGCATAACAGAATATTTATCATAAATATTTGCTAAAAATCCGATAATAACCGATGATATTATTTTGTAAATTTCAGTTGTTTTATCCATATTTTCGTCACACCTCACCACCAATTAACTGAAATCTTCATTTTTTTCAGATAACGCCTCAAGCAATACAAATGATGCTTTAGGTATAAATGTATAAAAACTTCCGTCAGCAAACTGCAATCCACAGTCATATGCATAATCCCCTGTTTTAAGATATGCAGTATCCTCCGGATTGAGTGCAAGTTCAAGCATCCCTTCATCATTATAGTCATCAGCAGTGAGAATTTTTTCGATTACCTTTTCACTATGCACACAATGGTCATTTTTTACAGTAAATTTTATAATGTCGCCATTTTCAAGTATATAATTTTTACCTGAAACCGATACAGAAACATTCACAACGGTTGTATTTCCCCTGTAAATTCTGATATCATTTGCCATATTTTTTCACAACCTTTTCATAATAAAAAATCTCCCCTCATAAACAAGTGAAAATATGAATTTTTTTGCATAAATCCATGCAAAAAGAAATAAAAAAATCAGACAGAAACCATATAAAAATGATTTCTGCCTGATGATTAATGAAATAAGCTTTCAAAATTAGTCAGTAAAGTATCTTACACCGCTTTCAAATATAAACTGTTCCTTATTACCTTTTACATTCTTACCGATGTCATTTCCTTTTCTTTCACTATGTCCCATCTTTCCGAATACTCTGCCGTCAGGTGATGTTATACCTTCAATTGCTGCAACTGATGTGTTCGGATTATATCTGATATCCATTGACGGCTTGTCAGAAAGGTCAACATACTGTGTTGCAATCTGTCCGTTGAGAGCAAGCTTTTCAACAAGTTCCGCAGATGCAACAAATCTTCCTTCGCCATGTGATATCGGAATTGTATGAATACTTCCTATCTCACACGCTGACAGCCATGGAGATTTCTTTGATGCAATTCTCGTTCTGACCATCATTGACTGATGTCTCGCAATGGTATTAAATGTAAGTGTCGGGGAATCATCAGTCATATCTGTAATTTCGCCATACGGCACAAGACCAAGCTTAAGAAGTGCCTGAAATCCGTTGCATATTCCGAGCATAAGTCCATCACGATTTTTTAGCAGTTCATGAACAGCATCTTTTATGCGTGGATTTCTGAAAAATGCTGTAATAAATTTTGCACTTCCGTCAGGCTCATCGCCTCCGCTGAATCCGCCCGGTATCATGATAATCTGTGAATCTGCAATTGCTTCTTCAATTTCCTTTACAGAATCTTCAATATCTCTTGCAGAAAGATTTCTGATTACGATGGTTTCGGTCTTGGCACCGGCTTTTTCAAATGCTCTTGCAGTATCATATTCACAGTTTGTTCCCGGGAATACAGGTATAAGAACTTTTGGCTTTGCAATTTTAACTGCTGAAACTGTTTTTTCCTGTGCATAGTATGAATAAGCTTCAGGCTTTTCATCTGAAGTTTTTATTCTGCATGGGAATACAGGCTCAAGCTTTTCTTCCCATGTTTTCTGAAGTTTTGCAAGAGGAATTGTATATTTCGGAGAAACTACTGAATAATTGTCTGTTACATATCCGATAACCTTTTCATCTTCTGAAGGTCTGCCGTTTATTTCAACTATGAATGAACCATAACATGGTGTAAAAAGAGTTTTTTCAGAGAGATTTTTAGTAAATCTAAATCCAAGTCCATTTCCGAAACACATCTTTGCAATACCCTCAGCAACACCGCCTGCTGTTACAGCCCAAACAGCCTTTGCTCTGCCCATGTCTGTTTCATGCTCAATCTTGTCAAAACATTTTTTAACGCTTTCAAATACAGGAAGTCCATTCTCATCATATTCAGGAGTTACAAGGATTACAGGATTTTCAGCTGATTTAAATTCAGGAGATACAATATTTCTGCTTGATGCGGTCGATACAGCAAATGAAACAAGTGTCGGAGGAACATCAATATTTTCAAATGTCCCTGACATTGAATCTTTTCCGCCTATAGCACCACAGCCCATTTCAATCTGTGCTTTCATAGCACCGAGAAGTGCTGAAAAAGGCTTGCCCCATCTTACAGGATTATTCTGAGTTCTTTCAAAATATTCCTGAAATGTCAGCCAGCAGTGCTTATAGCTTCCACCCACAGCAACAACTTTTGCAATTGACTCAACAACTGCAAGAACTGCACCATGATAAGGACTTTTCTCGCTGATATAAGGATTATATCCCCAACCCATAAGTGAACAGGTTGTTGTTTCGCCATGGAGAACAGGTATTTTAGCTGCCATAGCCTGTGCAGGAGTAAGCTGATTTATACCGCCAAACGGCATGAGAACTGTCCCTGCACCAATTGTTGAATCAAATTTTTCAACAAGACCTTTCTGTGAACATACATTAAGGTTGCCCATAAGATTGTTCCAGCCTTCTTCATTATCTTCGTATTCAGACTGTGATGAAATTACAGGTTCTGAAACCTCAACAGCTGTATATTTTTCAGCACCATTTGAATTAAGAAATTCTCTTGAAAGGTTAACTATAACTTTTCCGTTCCATTTCATTTTAAGCCTTGGCTCTGAGGTAACAATGGCAACAATTGTGGCTTCAAGGTTTTCCTTTGCGGATTCTTTCAGAAATTCGGGAGCATCTTCCTGAGATACTACAACAGCCATTCTTTCCTGCGATTCACTGATAGCAATTTCAGTGCCGTCAAGACCGTCATATTTTTTCTTTACTGCATCAAGACTTATAACAAGACCGTCAGTAAGCTCTCCGATTGCAACCGATACACCGCCTGCACCGAAATCATTGCAGCGTTTTATCATTGATGTAACTTTTGGATTGCGGAAAAGACGCTGTAATTTTCTTTCTTCAGGAGGATTGCCTTTCTGAACTTCAGCACCGCAATGTTCGAGTGATTCAAGAGTATGTGACTTTGATGAGCCTGTAGCACCACCGCAACCGTCACGACCTGTCTTTCCACCAAGAAGAATTACAACATCATCGGGAGCAGGAGCTTCACGCCTTATATTTTCCGCAGGAGCAGCACCCACAACGGCACCTATTTCAAGACGCTTTGCAACATAGCCGGGGTGATATATTTCGGATACATGACCTGTTGCAAGTCCAATCTGATTACCATATGAGCTGTATCCGTTGGCAGCTCCGACAGTAATTTTTCTCTGCGGAAGTTTTCCGTTTATAGTATCTTCAACGGGAACAAGCGGATTTGCTGAACCTGTAACACGCATTGCCTGATATACATATGAACGTCCTGAAAGCGGGTCACGGATTGCACCGCCCAGACAAGTTGCCGCACCTCCGAAAGGTTCTATTTCAGTCGGGTGATTATGGGTTTCATTCTTGAACATGAGAATCCAGTCTTCATCTTTTCCGTCAACATCAGCTTTTATTTTTACTGAGCAGGCATTAATTTCCTCACTTTCGTCAAGGTCAGTGAGAATGCCGTCTTTTTTAAGTTTTTTCACGGCAATTGTAGCCATATCCATAAGTGTTACAGGCTTATTTTCTCTGCCGAGTTCCTTTCTTATATCAATATACATATCATAAGTATCTTTGATATAAGGTGTTTCAATATTTACATGTTCAATATTTGTAGAAAATGTGGTATGACGGCAGTGGTCAGACCAGTATGTGTCAATCATTCTGACTTCAGTTATTGTAGGATTTCTCTTTTCAGTATTTTTAAAGTAATCCTGACAGAAAATAATATCGTCCAAATCCATGGCAAGACCATATGATTTTATAAATTCTCCGAGCTGTTCATCTGACATTTCAATAAATCCGTCAAGCACAGCGACTTCTGTTGGAATATCATACTTAACATCGAGCGTATCAACAGTATCAAGAGATGCCTCACGGCTTTCGACAGGATTTATAAGATAGGATTTAAGCTTGACAAATTCCTCATCGCTTATATTTCCTGTTATAATATAAACCTTTGCATTTCTGACACGGCATCTTTCGCCCTGAGTAAGAATCTGGATACACTGTTCACAGCTGTCTGCACGCTGGTCAAACTGTCCCGGAAGATATTCAGACGCAAAAATTCTTTCGTTTTCCCTGATTGCAGGAAGTTCACCGCTTACAGTATCAACAGCAGGCTCTGAAAAAACTGTATTTACAGACATTCTGAAATCTTCTTCAGAGAGCCTGTCCGCATCATAGCGGTTAATAATCCTGATATTTTCGATACTGTCAAGCCTGAGGGCAGTTCTTACATCACCCAGCACTGATTTTGCTTCAACAGCAAATTCAGGTTTTTTTTCAACATAAATTCTGAATACTGACATAAATCTTCTCCGTTTCTCCGCAACTAAAAAGCTATCATGGTGTCCATTGCGGAAGACAGCCATAAAAAATATATATTAATCAACAATTCTGCCTTTACAGCAATCATTGTCATATCCTGTTATTTCAACATTAAAAATCTTTTTTCTAAGACTTGCATCTGAATTTACACAAGGCACTCTGACATAGGTATAATTTGGTGTATATCCCTGATGAAATTCATGAGAATTTTCTCTTTCAAACAACACGGGATATATTTTACCGATCTGTGATTTAAGAAATTCCTCATGCAGTTTTCTGCCTGTTTCAGTCATAAGCAAGGCTCTCTGCTGTTTGATATTGTCAGAAATCTGATTTGGTCTTGAGGCAGCAGGAGTACCGCTTCTTCTTGAATATGGGAAAACGTGTATCTGAGCAAATCTGATTTTTTCTACAAATTCAAGGGATTTATTGAAATCCTCATCTGTTTCGTCCGGAAATCCGACCATAATATCAGTTGTAAGTGAACATTCAGGAAATATATTTCTTATACGCTGTGCAAGGTCAGCATATTCAGCGGAATTATATTTTCTGTTCATGGCTTTAAGGGTTCTGTCACATCCGCTTTGGAGAGATAAATGGAACTGAGGACAGAACTGTTTCAGTTTTAAAAGTCTTATAAGGTCATCGTCTGAAATCTTTTCGGGTTCAAGCGAACCGAGGCGGACTCTTTCAACTCCGCTTACATTACAGCATATCTCAACGGCATCAGCAAGTGAAAGTCCAAATTCCTCACCATAAAAAGCAAGGTTTATTCCGACAAGCACTATTTCCTTATGACCATTTGCAACAAGCTTTTCTGTTTCGCATTTTATTTCCTCAGGAGATTTTGAACGGTTTCTGCCTCTTGCATATGGAATAATGCAGTATGAACAGAACTGATTGCACCCGTCCTGAATTTTAAGAAATCCTCTTGTTTTATCAGTAAATGATGAACAGCCTGAAAATTCCATAGATTCATGATTTTTAAACGGCTGAATATCAGTAATATGGATATTTTTATCAGCTATTGTTTTTCTGACAAGTTCAGGAAGCTGATGTTTATTTTTAATTCCCATAATTATATCCGCATCTGAAATCTCACCGGTTCTTTCAGGGAAAGCCTGCGGAAAACAGCCTGTAACGACTATCACCGAATCAGGATATGTTTTTCTGATACGGTGCAGAGTTTTTCTCACTTTTTTATCACTTACAGCAGTTACAGTGCAGGAATTTATTACAAACACATCTGAATTTTCTTCATCTGTGCATATATCAAAACCTTCAGCAGAAAAAATTTCTTTCATACATTCAGTTTCATAAAGGCTGACTTTACAGCCGAAAGATATAAAATTGACATTCATTGACAACAATACCGTCCTATGACATTATTATTTTTCCGGAAAAGCTATCTTTTATTATACATAAAAAGCTGGCATTTTATCATGCCATTATAGAGCTTGCGTTTTTTATCGGCTTTTCTTCCAAAACATTCTTCAAATCTCTCATCAGGTGATATAATATAGCATGGTTTTTTGAAAACCTTGCCCATATCCCTGTAAATTTTCTCAGCCTGTTTTATCTCCAGCATTCTCTCACCATAAGGAGGATTACATATTGTTACCGCACCATCAGGAATTACACAGTCTTTAACATCACAATTTCTTACATTTATACGGCTTTTAAGACCAATTTTTTTTGCATTTTCAAGAGTAAGCTCAACGGCATTGCTGTCAATGTCCGAACCATATGCCTGAAACTGTGCGGATTTATCCACAAGGTCTATGGCACGGCTTCTCTCCTGACTCCATATTTTTTCATCGATACAATCCCATTTTTCAGCTGCAAAACGCCTGTTCAGTCCGACTGCAATATTCAAGGCTCTTAATGCACCTTCTATAAGAATTGTTCCGCTTCCGCAGAACGGGTCAAAAAGTATGCTGTCCTTTTTTATGAAAGCGAGGTCAAGAATACCTGCTGCAAGAGTTTCCTTTATCGGTGCGGAATTGGAATTTTTTCTGTATCCTCTTTTGTGAAGTCCTGCACCGCTTGTATCAAGATACACTGTTACAGTATCATTCATAATTGAAAACTGTATCTGATGAATACTTCCTGTTTCTTCAAACCAGTTAATGCCATATTTACTTTTAAGCCGTTCAACACAGGCTTTTTTTATAATTGACTGGCAATCCGGAACACTTTTAAGCTTTGAATTAAGCGAATAACCTTTTACAGGAAAAGCATCTGATTTTCCTATAAAATCCTCCAGCGGAATATTTTTAACTCCGCAGAAAAGTTCTTCAAATGTTTCGGCATGGAACTGTGCAAGTTCAATAAGAACCCTTTCAGCAGTAGAAAGGCATATATTAGCTCTTGCGAGCATGGTAAAATCACCTTCAAAAGAAACCCTTCCATTATATGCCTGTACATTCTTCCCGCCTATTTTCTTTATTTCAAATTTAAGCGAACTTTCAAGTCCGAAATGACATGGACAAGAGAATTTCACATCAATACCTCCTTTAGCTAAAATAGCATATATCATATCCAAGAGCCTTTACAGCCTTGACAACCTGAATAAAATCATCATCGCTTACAGAATCTCTTTTAAAGCATGGTGTCATTTCAACCCCGTCACATACACTCTCAAGTGCTTTAATTATTCCAACAGCCTTGTTGAATACTCCGCCTGAGAGGTCAAAGCTCTCTCCCCTAAAATTAGTAACAGAACTTGAAAAATCAGAAATATCAATTACAGGAGTTACAGAAAGGCCGTTCATTTCAGACGGTGCAAGAATTTCAGCATTTCCCTTTATAGCATCATATGCAGAAAATGAAACTGAAAGCTTTGATTTTCCCTTAACAGCATCATTCATGGCATATGCAACTGAAAGCAGAGCCTGATATCTATCACTTGAAACTACATAATCACCAAGAATTTCAACATCTGAATCACGGAAAGGAGGAAATACAAATTCAGTGCATATAATTTCGGAAAATCCTGCTGAGGCGATTTCAGAGGCGATTTCAGAGAGATACTTCTTTGAATAGTCGGAGAAAGGAGAAAGCCATGGCTTACCGCCTTTTTCCTGACTGTTATCCCACCATGATGTTGTGCCGTCATCAGCAAACTTATATGATGCAACGGTATAGACCTGAGAATACACATTATCATTAAGAGTGCTTACTTCAGCAACAGGATTAAGTCCTTCAGCCTTTATTGCCTCTGTTATCTGTGAAAGTGTAAGATTTCCCTTTACAGCACCGCTTCCCTTTGCACCGCTTACCTCTGAAGCATAATACAGATATCCTCCTGCCTGTTTCAGAGGAACTATAACTGTAGTACAGCCTGTCTGGTGAACAGCCTTTGAAAGAGCAGATTTAAGATTGCTTATATTTTCAAGGTCCTCAGTATTCATATGGTATGCGCTTTTGTATGTATCAGCTGACGGAACAGTTGTTTCAGCAGGAGTTATATCTCCTGTATCAGGTTCAAGGCTTGAATATCCTGTTGTAGTGACTTCAGAAGTTTCATTCGGATTTTTTTCTGTACTTTCAGAAGTTTCAGTAATTTTATCAGATGAGGAAGTTTCACCGGTTTGTGAAGATGTGACAGCTTTATCAGTTCCACTTTCTGTTTTCACAGATGAATTCTCCGTTTCTTCGGTATCAAATGTAAGGACTTCATAAGTATACACAGGCTCATCTGTAGTTTCCGCATTTATGCTGTTGCTGTCATCATCGTCCTTATTGAAATATTCAAGCACAGGCTTTGCAATATTAAATCCAATAACGCCTATTCCGAAAACTATTGTGACAGTGAATACAAGTGACAGAAATCCTCTTATTCTGCGTTGTTTTCTTCGTCTTTCTCTCTCGGAATTATATATTTTTCTTCCGTCATTATTCATAAAAAAATTCTCCTTTTTTATAAAATCCGTTTCTGCACCTGTAAATTTATGCATCATTCAGGGCGGAATTTAAAAATTTTATCTTTTCACATTAAATGCAGACAGGGTATATACTATAGTAGGAAATAAAAGATTAATATTTCCAATTATAAAGATAATTTAAAAGGTTAATATAAAAACATATTGTATTGCGACTTTAATGATACCTGAATATCAGTGAGGTGATTTTTTTGATAATAAAAAAGCTCAGCAGTACGGCAGTGAAAATAAGCATAAGCAGAAATGAAATGAAGGAATATGGTGTAGACTTTGAAGATTTCAATGAAAACAACGGTGAAACCGTGATAATGATAAATGATATTCTTAAAAAAATAAAATATAATACAGGACTGAACCTTATATCATCAAAGTTGTTTGTAGAAGCATTTTCCACTGGTTCAGGCAGTGACTGCATAATATATATATCGACAGTTGATGAAGATGACGAAGAAACATATGAGCCCTGTCTTTACTATCTTTTTGACTTTGAAAATATAAAAAACTGTACAGGTTTTTTAAATCATCTTTCAGATGAATATGCAAAAGCTTTCATATCATGCAGTCTTTACTATCTGAAACCTGTTTTCAGGCTGGCGGTAAAAATCACTGCTGAATATGAGGAATATATAACTGCCTGTGCATCGGAATTCGGAACTATATCCGGATACGGTGAAACAGCATATGCCTGTACAGATGAGCATTATGACTGCATAATAAGGGAAAATGCTGTTGAAAAGCTGTCCGGCATATCACTTTTTAAGTAAGCCGACAGCTTTTTTCATATCATCAGCCCTGAAAATATAGCTTCCTGAAACAAGTATATCAGCACCTGCATTTTTAACGTCAGCAGCGGTTTTATCATTTATTCCTCCATCAACCTGAATACGTGCTGAAAGGTCGTCAGCGGATATGAAATCTCTGACGGCTTTTATCTTGCTGAGAGTTTCATGAATAAATCCCTGACCGCCGAACCCCGGTTCAACAGTCATAACAAGCACCATATCGGCTTCACTGACAAGCGGAAATATTTCTTCTGCCGGAGTTGAAGGCTTTATGGCTATACCAGCTTTAATACCCCTGCTTTTTATTTTTCTGATAGTTTCAAGCGAATCGCTATTGCTCTCATAATGAAAAGTAATCATATCAGCACCTGCATCTGCAAAGCTGTCAATATATTTAAGCGGATTTACAATCATAAGATGAACATCAAGGAACATATCCGTGCATCTGTTTACTGCTTCAAGAAGCGGAACTCCGAAAGATATATTTTCAACAAAAACTCCATCCATTACATCAAAGTGAAGCCAGTCTGCACCGCTTTTCTCAAGCTGACAGCATACATCTGCAAGTCTTGAAACATCTGAACTTAATACGGATACTGAAACCAGATTTTCCAAAAAAAGACCTCCTAAAAATAAAATCATGCAGTAAATTAAATTTCTTTACACATATAATTATATAATACTATATTATCTTATTTTCG
>CAYRPZ010000059.1:0-9439 GCA_964426275.1 uncultured Ruminococcus sp.
CACCTGTATAGAGCTGAATCATTGTAATTATACTTTCTTTTGTACCGAATGTTTTATACATTCTGACAGCATTTTTTATAAGATACCGCAACTGAGCATCATTCCACATATAAACATCAGATATGCTCACCCATGAGCAAAGCCACTCAAGAAATTCCCTGTCTGCTATATCAGGATTAAAGAGCAAATCTATATCGTCTATCTCAGTTTCTGTATATTCATAAACATTTTGAAAAAGAGAAAGATATCTTTCAGTAAATGAGAAACTTTTTTGATTTTGCCTATAAATTTCAGGAAGATAATCCACCCAGTTTTTTTCTCTTATATATGCCTTTATTTTATGTATAGCCGGATATTCTTTCTGCTGTGCAAAAAATTCTGCCTTAAACCATATATATCTGCCTCTGATACTGCGAAAAATGTTTTCATCCGGATTGATAAAAGTTTCAGAATTACAGTTTTTAAAAATATAATCTTTTTCTTCAGGCGGTATCTTATAATTTTTTATTGTATCATATATATCTCTCTTAACACCTTTTTCATCATAAACATATGGAGTATCATTTGAAAAAAAGGTCAGTCTTATTGTAGTATTATTCCGGATAACTGCATCTGTTTCCAACCTGTACCATAATGTCTGCTTTTCCAGACTGTCAAAAACCAAGGAATAAAAAACACCTTCGCTAAAATTATCAGCTATTGTAAGTCCTTTGTTTTTGTCAAATATCAGATTATGACTAAAACCATGAATAAAATCTGAATATTTATTAAATATAAAATATTTTCCTTTCAACTTATATCGCTTCCTATCTGTTTTCAGATATTGTATATGATGCACTATTCAAATAAGCTATTCCATTTTCAGAAAGAATAATATCCCCGTTATCACTTATCTCATAATTTGCACCGCTTGCTGTTATATTAAGCAGTTTTACATAATTTACACATTCCAGTGCATCTATAAGATGATATATACTGCTGTATGATATTGTATCTCCAAGCGAAAGGCTATTATTCTCAAACAAGTTGCTTACTGTATTTTTTATAGTGTCATATGCATTTACGTAATGAGATTTTATACATACTTCAGCATATATATCTACTCCTATATACTGACATGAAACAACATTTACCTTTGTTCCGATAAGCTTTCTTTTTTCTATACTTCTCAGAATATTTTCCGTATACGCTCCGTTAAGCTTAGGCTTTTCACAGTCTGAATAAGGCTGAACTATAAGAATTATGCCGTTTGTATGATTAAAAGGCTTTGCAGTAACTGCACGGCACTGTCTTATCATAAGTCCCTGAGTATTATAAACACATTTTTCAAAATCCTCAAAAGTCACATTTTTTTCAGGAGTTTCCATAAAAGATATAAACCGTTTTATACAGTCCTCATATTTTTCAGCTTCACAGCCATTTTCAACAGTTTTTACAGTATCAAATGAAATGCCGTTATATTTTGTGCTTATCAAACCTGATGATTTTATATTTCCGTTCTGAGCCAATGTTTCAACACATTCAGATATAATAATTTCGCCGTCAGGCGATAATCCTCTTTCACCATTTCCGAATCTGATTGTTCCACTGATTTCATCAAATACAAAATCTCTTGATTCCGGTCCGGAAGTATCAAAATTATCTTTTCTGCACCATTCATAAAATGCATTTTCAAATTTGTCATATATCATGAGATTAAAGCTTTCAGCCATCACAGTATTTCTTTCAAGCAATAATTCCTGATAAGGAAATCCTGTTCCTTTTGACAATGATTTATTTTCATAAAAATCATTGTCATATATAACAACTCTGATACTGTCAAAATTTTTTTTGAGCAATTTTGAAAATACTATCTTTCTGTTTATTCCGTTATTACATATATCCGTTCTGAAATTATCGTATTTTATAAATTTTTCACCATAACGAAAATACACATCAATTTTCCCTGACAATGAATTTTCCGTAAATGGAAGTATTAATTCAAATTCCTCCATACTTTCTGCATCATAATATGAAGCAAGCGTTTTTTTCTGAAATAATTTTAGTATATTCATTTTTACTTCAGTTATTGCAGGCGGAATTTCATAATCACACTTTTTCAGCATAAATCTTATTCTGTATCCGTTGTCATATTTCATATCGGCAGTATTTTCAGGAATTTCAATTCTGATGTTTCCGCTCTGAATAAAGCAATATGTTTCATCATATATTATATCTGCTTTCTGCCAGCCATTTACTGTAAGACAGCTTATCTCAATTTCAGCAAGAGGTATAAATGTACCGCTGTCGTATACAGGATTCCTTTTCACCGGATAATCGTTAAAAACTGAAAAGTAAAGGCTGAACTGACTGCCATAAGGAAGCTTTTTTCTGAATGTAATTTCAAATGTATCTCCTGTACGGCATTCACTGCCGAACGGAAGTATATACATCATACGATTAATGACAAGTCTGTCAGCTTCAGAAGAAAATTTCTTTATTTCCCCATCATTGAGAATAATGTTTTCAATCTCATTATTCTGTATAAATTCAGTTTCAGAAGTTTCAAAGCATATATCATCTGCAAATATTCTTGAATCTGCCGGTATAATTACATCTTTATCCAAACTGTTTATGCCTTCCGAAATTAAAACCGCACATTTTTTCGTAAATCTTTTCATTCCAAGCATCATCAGATATTTTTCTTTCATGCCGGCACTGATATTATTAAGATAATACTGCTGTATTTCCTTAAACCATGAAAAAAGTTCAATAAAAGTAATGCCTGAATCATGTTTATTATAGTCAGTCCACTGCGGGCAGACTCTCGAAATCATATTCCTCGCATTTTCATTTATTTCATCAAAAAATTCATCATCAAGATTAGGAACAGGTATCATTAAACTGCCCTCCTTTTTTTATTTATTCAACTGTCATAATTATATCGTGTTTTCCGCTGAATACAAGGGAAAATTCCCTGCCTTTAAGATTATTTATATCAACATCATACATTTCTGAATTTATATTAATATATGGTGTTACAGATATATTTTTTACAAATGACACTCCTTTAGTATCTTTTATTGCATTGAGTATCTGAACTGAGTTGGGCATTACACCTATATCCCAGCCTGTATTATTGAAGTTTCCACTGTTTATATCAAGAAAATCATTTATTTTTTTTTCTATTTCTGACTTTATTTCAAATATATTTTTAAATGATTTCACTGTAACCTCTGCCTTTATATTATAGTAAACGAACTGTGGCTGAATTATATGCAGATTACCTGAATTATAAATATTACTACCCATTCTTGAGGATATATATTTCTCCACCTTTTCCTTTACTGAAAGAAAATAACTTTTTTCCTTATCATAGCTTTCAACAAGTATTACAAGCATCACATTTCCCCATGCTTTTGTACCGTCAGGAAGCATATTTGATATACACTTTACCTTTAATATATTTCTTTCAGCCTCAAATGCCAGAGTTTCATAATCAAATGCAGTTACTGCACGATTACAGTTTCTGAGTTTAGCTGAATTTCGTTTTATAGCTCTTTCAGCAGTTTCAACATCAGAACCCCCATAAGTTATGACCGGATTATATACATCTGTAACAAATCCAAGTGACTGATTTATTTTTGATATTTTTCCTTTTTCGACATTTCCGTTCTTTCCTCCGCCTATGGAGTATTTTATCTTTATAGTTTTTGTATTTTTATATGGCGGAATTCTGCCATTGATATTATTTCCAAATGTAACTGTACCGGAATTTCTATCAACTTTAAAATGCCTGTCATCAGGAGATGAAAAATTAAAGTTAGGTTTTTCCTCCCATTTAACCCACATATTTATTGGTATTCCGAATATATCATATGATATATCTATCATATCTGCTGATTTAAGAGTTTCAATTTCTTCAGGCACCAACTGAGAAATTTCATCTACCCACACTTCAATTTCATAAATCATATCAGATGAAAGCCGGCATATTTTATTTTCTTCAAAAGGTTCTATTGAAAAAATTTCTTCAGGCATATCTCTCACATTTATAACAGAAGTTACATTATTATGGATTTCTTCAATTACAGGAAAAAATTTATTTTTCTTTTCTGAATATCCTTTCTGGAAATCAGATACCTTAATCCAGTAAGCTGTCTTACCAAATATATTTGCTGACTTAAAACCACTGTTTCCGATTAAGGTTATTGTACCGCTCTTTCTGAAATTTTCTGTTTCATCAAATATATTCAGCAGTTTCCAGCCTTCATCGGTCAAATAGCTCCATTTCAGCTTGAATGTTTCATAAGATACATTATCCTGCATACAGAAAAGAAATCGTACAGGCCCGTATTCAGGTGGATAATTAAATCCGAAATATACTTCAGAACATTTATTTTCAAGATATTTAAACGGTTCAACAGTTATTTTCTGCGAATTATTAAAATCACTTTTATAAAAAATTTCTTCATTTGTATTATTACAGCAGATAATTTTATCAGGTATCTCATACTTCTTATAGCAATATCCAATATTTATTTCATTTAACTGGGGAACTATAAAATACCCTTTATTTTTAAACTGATTATTTATTTTAAGAACTTTTGCTCTTATATAATATGATTCCCTTGAATTTACTGTAATCATTTGAATATCGTCAGGGCATATAAAAGATATTGTTTTGGTTCTGCGTCCGTTACGAGGGTGGAATATATCGCTGCACTGATTATCCTTAAATAATTTCGCCCAGCCTTTTCCATTGAAATATTCCCATATAACCTCATCTATAGTTATATCAAATTTTTCTTCCGGCTTGAACTGTGAACGTTTCATAACCAGCTTGTATTCTATCTGTGGTTGATTATCCTGCTCATCATCTATGGCAATTTTATGAAAATCCATATAAAACGACACTTCAATATATGCACCTTTTTTGCAGAATGCATCTTCACAAGCAATATAGAATTCATCATAAAGAAATGTCTTTTCATTAAACGGATAAAACTGATTTACATTCTTTTCAATTTCATTAGTAAAAACTGCTTCCGGAATAATATTTTTACTTTCTGAAAAACATTCAATACAGCTGAAACTTTTATCAGCAAAAAAATTTGAGGATTCTGAAATCATTCTTACTTCAAAATTTCCGTCACGCATCATAAAAGAAGGCTGGTCAGCTGTTTTAAAAACTTTTATTTCATTGTCCAAAACATATATCCTGCTGAAATCAGTATATCCCTCTGCCGAGCGATACTGCATTTTAATTTTTCCTTTGCTTACAGCTTTTTCTATCATATTTGAAATATCATCTGTATCACTTTCTGTTTTTATAAACTTTATTCCTATACATGCCGACTCTTTTATATTAAAAACATTGTAATGGTAAATTTTTAAAATATGACTCTGAATATTACTTTCACTTGAAATATTAAAAAGCTCTGTTTTTTTCCAATTTTCAGTTTCATAGTTATACAAATTCATTATTACATCTTCATTTCCGTCTGATATATATATATATTTTATCGCAGAATTACTGACAAGAACATCTTCCATAGTTTTAAAAAGTATTTGCTTTCCTTTTTCGGATGACATAATTTCTGTTCCCGACTTTACTTCAGCATTATATCTAAGATTTTCATTTGAAAGCCCAAAGCTTACACAGCCTTCAGATGCTTTTGCAGGAAGCATTTCAGTATTTATATTATTGAAAAAATCAAACATTGTTTTCTGAGAAGTTCTGTTCAATCTTTTTACTGTTTCGTAATGCATATCAGCATATATTAATGCCAGTGCCGTACCAACATCAGGATTGTTTTCATCGAATTTCCATTCAGGTGTATATGTATGTGATAACTTTTTTATATATTCAGTAATATCTTTTTTTGAACGTTTGTCAACAGATGGTATATTCATAAAAAACCAATCCTTTCATTAAATTCCTTCATTTATATAATATGGATAAACCAGATTATAAGGATTATTGGTATTTCTTACAACATATGAAATATTTATATTCACCTTATAATTTTCTATAGAATCCTGACTGACTTTAACCTTTAAATCAGTTATCCTCGGTTCCCATTCCTGAAGTGCCTCTGTCACACATCTTTCCATATTTAAAGCTGTATTATAAGTAAAATTTTCAAACATATACTTTTTTATATCACAGCCAAAATCCCTGTTCATGATTCTTTCGCCCTTTGAAGTACCTATTATTATCTTTATCGCTTCTTGTATATCATCTTCATATGAGGACATTTTTATTCTTCCTGTAACTTCATCAACTTCAGGCGGGAATTTCCAGCCGGTACCAAGAAAAGCACCTTCATTCATAAAACAAGTTTCTCCTTTTTCTGTATATAAGGCTTATCAGTTAAGGTTCAACATTGAACCTTTAACTTTAGCCATTCCTGTTGCTTCCATGGAAAGATTGCCTGTAGCTTTAATACCGACATTTCCATTTGATTTTATATTTACTTCTGTACCTTCTACGGTTGCCTGACCGCCTGAAAGATTTACTTTATTACCAGCTTTCAACTTAAATTCTTTTGTATTTATTTCTACTGAATCACTGCTTATTTTTATAATTTCCTTATCGCTTATTTTAAAAGATATATTTTCCTTTGAATCAATAGAAATAGATTTTTTTTCAAAATTCATTTCTATTTTTCCTGTACCATCTTTATCACTTATTAATATAGTGTTGGCTTTTTCATCAAATGACATTGAAAGTCCTTTTATAGTATTTACAGAAATACAGGTATTATCTTTGTTATCATTTACAATAATTTTATTGCCTGCTTTTGTTTTAAAAGTTTTTATATAGTTATCCTTATCAGCAGTTTCCGGCGGAAGATTTTTATCAGGTGGATAAATATTTCCTATCACAACCGGAAAACTTCTGCTGTTCATAACAAAAGCTACAATAACTTCAGAATCTATTTCAGGCATTACATAATTGCCATACTCATCGCCTGCATATGAAAATATAACATCTGCCCATATTTCATTATTTTCAACACCCATAGAATTTCTAAGCTTGACCTTTACTTTTTTCGGATGTTTCTCATCATAATTTTGAATAACCTTTCCGAATGTCAGAGCAGGTATTTTATCTGCATTTCTTTCAGAAATATTATTAATTAACTTTTCATTCACATTACTATACATAAAATATCAGCTCCAGCCATTAACAGTAAGCACAGTATTAAAACCTTCGTAATTTATAGTATGAACCACTTCTGTAACATTAAATTTATATGTATCAAAAGTTGATTTGTCAACTCCTGAAACAGTAACACAACCCCCTGTTTTTATTTCAGGCAATCCAATGCAATATATAGTTCCAGCATTTATGCTTTTTGCGATATCGTTGCAAATGTTTTTAGCATAATTTTCGGCATCGGTTGCCTTGGAAATTTCGGGTACAGTAATCACTTTAGTCTGAGGTGACGTTGTAACAGCTTCATATCCTGAAATTTTTATATCACTTTCTCCCGTCACATCGGTATCATAATTTTCGGTATCCATACCTATAACTTTTATCTTACAGTTCTGATACATTTTTGAAAATTTGAATGAAGTCAATGCTTCATGAATATCAAGATTTACGACAGGTGCTGCATCAAATTTATCTGTTATAAAAACCTCTCCGGCAAACATATAAAACATTTTACCGCATTCACTGCACAATCTTTTTATAAACTGTAAATCAGATATCTTTTCTTCTCTGCCTATAAATTCTTTATTGATACTAATATTATCAATACTCTTTTTCTTTATAACAGATGAATACTTTTTAATTATATTATTGATTATATCAGAATGTGATTTGGAAATATAATATTCAGGACAATATTCCTGTTCCATAAGATTCAAGGCATCAAAAGCTGTTACTACCATATAGAATTGATTTTTAAATTCATAATCAATTTTGGCAATGTATCCATAAAATACACTTTTTGATTCACTTCCATATCCAAGCATAACCTCTATAGATGAACCTATTACTGCAATTTCTGTTATGGAGCTGCTGCCATAATCATAAATATCAGATATCTGTATCTGTACCATTGATGATTTTTCCATAGATAAACTCACTTTTAAAAAGTCAATCTTCCATGATTGATTTTTTTTATTCTCTGTTGCAAGCAGGGTTTTTATTTTTTTACCATTTATACTTATGTTTATACATGGAACATCAAAATTCTTATATGTTTTTTTCAAATCAGCATATTTATATTTACAGTTTGCCATTTTTAACACCTTCATATCCATAGTTTATTATATCATACTATCTTTAATTTGTAAATCAAAATATAATCATTTTATAGCGGGAACAACAAGATGTGTTCCTGTACTGATATACAAAGGATTACTGATATTATTCGCTTTTGCAATCTCACGCCATTTTGATGCATCACCATATTCTTCATATGCAATCTCATAAAGCTGTTGGTTTTCCTTTATAATTCTGTCTTTTGTTCTGTCAGGAGATTCAAATGCCACTTTTATATTATTTCCGCCTTGAATAGTAAGATTAACCTTGGCACGCACAGGTGTTCCGTCATCAAGAAACATTGTAAAATTAGCTGAAAATGAAGTAACATAACCTTCAAAGGTAAAACTTGACCATACAAATTTACATAAAGGCGGTTTATGAAGTTCCGATTTTATAAATGTCAGTGCTTCAAGTTTTTTAACGTCCTGAGTTATATCCAGTTTTGACTTATCATACTTTTCATCACCCGAATAATGACTGAAGTTATATTTGTTAATAATAAGCTCAAGCGTCAAGGTATCAGAATTTCCTCCAAGATAGTTCATATTCGGATGATTATCAAGATTTGCTGAAGTTGTTTTGTTACCTTCAGAACGTTCCTTCTCCTCATTTTTATTACTGTAATTTACACTTCGTGAAATTGAATATGAAGCAGGATTAAACATAACTTCTATTTCACCTTTTAATTCATTACTCTTATCTTGATAATATATTTTAGCCTTTTCTGCCATAATATAATGCACTCCTTAATTAGAAAAAACCCATTCTTATATTTTCAGATGAAATTTTATCATTAAATCTGTCTGCCAGTTCATCAGCTATATTGTTTATATCTCTCTGAGAAAGCGAATTACTTTTTGATGAAGAAATGTTCTTTTCAATATCTTCAATCTTTTTTGACTGTTCAGATATTTTTTTTGATAAAATATTCAGCTGTTCATTTTGTTGAGTGTAATTGTCACTATTTACTGCATTATCTACTTTATGTTCCATAACCAAATTTTCAGTCGAATAATAATATTTATCTTTATATACAACAACCTGATGCTGATTTATATTATTATAATAATCATTTCTGTTTTCCCTAAGATAATTCGGGAAATCCTCCTCAACAAGAGTTTTAATATTTTTATATAATATTCTCTCATTGTCTGTAACCTTTTCAACAAAATAACT
>CAYRPZ010000060.1:0-5516 GCA_964426275.1 uncultured Ruminococcus sp.
TACCAGATGATCCGTGGGGACCCAGACTTCACATACTTTTTTATATTTCAATGATATAATGTATACATATGTTGAAAATAATCTGCATTATCAGGAGAATAAACTGTGAAAAACAAAAATATATTAAGGGAATTTACCTATCCTAAAATTGTAGGTTTTGGATTTATTCTGCTCATTACAATAGGAACTGTACTTTTAATGCTTCCGATTTCAAGCCGTGACGGTCATTCGGCAGGATTTATAAATTCATTTTTTACCTCTGTATCAGCATCATGCGTTACAGGACTTATTGTATATGATACCTATCTTCACTGGAATATTTTCGGTCAGATTGTAATTCTGTGCCTTATCCAGATAGGAGGTCTTGGATTTCTTACAATTCTGACCATGTTCTCGATGCTCTTAAGACGCAAAATCGGACTGAAGGAAAGAACTCTGCTTCAGGAAAGCGTCAATACAATGTATATAGGCGGTATCGTCAAGCTTGTCAGAAAAATTCTTACCGGCACTGCTGTAATTGAAATTACAGGTGCTGTGCTTTTTTCAGTGAGATTAATACCCAGAATGGGAATGGCAAAGGGAATTTATACATCTGTTTTCATGTCAGTATCAGCATTCTGCAATGCAGGGTTCGACCTTATGGGACAATACGGAGAATTTTCATCGCTTGTAACTTTTTTTGATGATGCCTTGATAAACATTACGGTAGTTATGCTTATAACTCTTGGGGGAATAGGTTTTTTTGTATGGGACGATATTTCACGCAACAAGCACCATTTCAGCCGATATCAGCTTCACACGAAAATTGTACTTATAATAACAGCCGGCATGACAATTTTCGGAACTGCATTCTTCTGGATTGCTGAAAACAATCATCTGCTTGAAGGAATGAGCATAAAGGATAAATTCCTTGTATCACTGTTTTCATCTGTAACTCCACGAACAGCCGGTTTCAATACAGTTGACACTGCAAATCTTACTCCCGCATCAGAATTGCTTACAATTATGTATATGTTTGTCGGAGGAAGTCCCGGTTCAACCGCAGGCGGTGCAAAAACAACAACAATAACTGTAATAGTTGTGTGCGTATGGGCTAATCTGAGAAATTCTGCAAGCCTTAATATATTCAAAAGGCGTCTTGAAGATGATGCTTTGAAAAAAGCCTGTTCAGTTGTATGCTTTAATCTCTCGCTTATACTTACTGCTTCACTGCTTATCTGTACTGCACAAAGTGAAATACCTCTTTCAGATGTACTTTTTGAAACCTTTTCAGCAATCAATACCGTAGGCATGACAACAGGCATTACAAGAGAACTGAATGATTTTTCACTTATTATAACAGCCTGTCTTATGTATTTCGGAAGAGTAGGAAGCCTTTCATTTGCCCTTATCTTCACCGAACAGAAACATACAAGCACAGTTCAGAACCCTGTTGAAAAAATCAATATAGGTTAAGATTTAATCTTAACTTAGCTGAACAAATCAATACAGGCTGATATAAAGAGGAAAGGAACTAAAGAAATGAAATCAATTCTTGTTATAGGTTTAGGAAGATTTGGAAAACACCTCATAAGAAAATTCAATGAGCTTGGAGATGAAGTCCTTGCTGTTGATATCAATGAAGATGAAGTAAACAGTGTTATGCCCTACACAACCCGTGCTGTTATCGGCGACTGCACTAAGGAAGAAACACTTATAAGCCTTGGAGTCAGAAACTTTGACATATGCTTTGTATGCATAGGCGGAAGCTTTCAGAACAGCCTTGAAATTACCAGCCTGCTTAAAGAACTTGGTGCAAATAAGGTTGTCAGCAAGGCGGGAACTAATGTCCATGCAAAATTCCTTATAAAAAACGGTGCTGATGAAGTTATATATCCTGAACGTGACAGTGCGTTTAAAACTGCATCAAGATACAGTGTTTCAAATGTATTTGACTTTATTGAGCTTTCCAAAGACACATCAATATATGAAATACCGGTTTCTCCTGTATGGGTAGGCAAAAGCATAATGAAAATTGATGTAAGAAGAAAATATAATATAAACATTCTTGCCATAAAGGAAGACAATTCAGTACAGGCACTTCCCGGAGCTGAATATGTTTTCAGAGGCTGGGAACATATAATAGTTCTTGGTCATAACAATGATGTGGAAAAACTTATGAAAAAAATTAACAGTCAGATTTCCTGATAAAAATCTAAATCAGACAGAAAATATATTAAAGACATTTTTATGTCTGATTTAGATTGTTAAAGGAGTAAAAAATGAAAATTTTAATTATTCTTACAGGCGGAACAATCGGAAGCCGTATTGACAACCATATTATAGATACAGGACTGAAATCTCCTTACAGGCTTATTGACCTTTATTACAGCAGATACGGAACTGAAATTCAGTTTGATACTTTTCAGCCTTTTTCATATCTGAGCGAAAATTTCACCATTAATACTGTAAATATGCTTGCCGATTCGATAAGAAGTATTAATTCCGATGAATATGACGGAATTATAATTACACATGGAAGTGATACTGTATCATATACTGCCTCATTTCTTTCATATATGTTTTGTTCTCTTAAATGTCCGCTGGTTCTAATAGCATCTGACTATCCCCCTGACGACATAAAAAGCAATGCTGTCAGAAATTTAAGAGGTGCTGTGCAGTTTATAAAATCAGGATATGTGAAAAACGGAGTTTATTTTGCATACGGCAATCCTTGCGAAAATGTCAGAATTCATATTGGAACAAGAATTAATGAGGCTGACTGTTTCACTGACAGATTTTCCTCATTCTGTAATCTGTGCTTTGGTGAAATAATATCAGATGAATTTGTATCTGCTGACGGCAATCCTCTGCCTTGTGATATAGAGAAATCTGTTTTATATAATAATACTGTACTAAAGCCATGCTGTCTTATAATCAAATCATTTACCGGCATGGACTACAGCCTTATCGATATTAACAATAAAAATCTTAAATCTATTATAAATATAATGTATCATTCCGCAACTGCCTGCACTTTCGGAACAGACACTTCTTTTACAGAATTTATAAAAAGATGCAGTAATGTAAATGTCAAAGTATACTGTACTTCATTCAAAAACAAAAATAATATATATGCTTCTGCCAAAAATATAATAGACTGCGGAGGAATACCTCTTTACAATATATCATATCAGTCTGCTTATGCAAAAGCTGTACTGTCAGAAAGCAATGATGATAAAAATATTATGGATAAAAATATTTTTTTTGAACATATATAAATTAAAATTCTATTTGCAATTATGCGGTGCTACCATAATATATGAAAACGCCTTCGCCGGAAAATGTTCTCTGACGGAGGCGTTCTATTGTTACAATTCTGATTTTTTGCTCTTTCCCACCATAACTACAATGCGAGATAACTAATTCTATTTAAATATTCTTCAACCTGCTGACGTACTGAAACGAAAACACTAACTATTTCAGGGTCAAAATGACTGCCGGAATCTTTTATAAGAATATCATAAGCCGCCTGTACAGATATTTAATCTTTATATACACGTTTTGAAACAAGTGCATCAAAAACATCTGCAACTGCCATAATTCTTGCACAAAGCGGAATTTCTTCCCCTTTAAGACCTTCAGGATATCCTGTTCCATTCCATTTTTCATGGTGATACTTTGCTATATCCGAAGCAATTTTTAAACGTTCCTTATCTGTATCATCGCCTAAAATTCTTTTAACAATATCACCTCCTACAGCTGAATGAGTTTTCATTATTTCAAATTCCTCTGAAGTAAGGCGTTCGGGTTTATTCAAAATGACATCTGAAATCATAATTTTTCCTACATCATGTAATGAAGCAGCACTTATAATATGTTCAATGAATGTAGGGTCAATCTCATCTTCATGCATATGATTTTCATACATATAATCGACAATAAGCCGTACATACTGTTTTGTATTTCTGACATGTTCACCTGTACTGCCATCTCTGCTTTCAATTAATGTTGCCATGCCTTCAATAACATTTTCCTGCATTCTGAACATTTTGTCCGACTGTTTTTTTATGCGTTTAGTCTGGTCAACAACACGTTCTTCAAGAGTTATCTGATAATCATGCAATTCATCAGCATATTCCATAGCACGTTTTCTGTGACGATAACTTGATGTTACGAAATATACCATTACTATAAAAATGATGACTGATATAATAATATCATGAAAAAGATTATTCTGAAGTTTTTCAAATAAATCTGAATCGTTTATAATCATCACAACATTCCAGTCTTTCTGAACATTTTTACAGAAAACCATACACTTTTCACCATTAACCACTGTTTCAAATGATTCTTCCTGAGTATCATATACTTTCTGTACAAGTTTCTGCATATCTGTTCCCTGCATATCTTCATCTGTAAGATAATTTTTTCCTTTTTCATTTTCATCGAAATGAGCAACAACAAAGCCGTGATTATCAATTACAAATCCAATGCCATTGCCATTAAGCTGAATATCACTGGCAAATTCCTGTACCTCATTCATTTCAATGTCAAATGAAATAACACTCTCACCATCTGAAAGAAGCTGTGCAACGGAAAACATAATAACATTTGTCTTAGCATCAAGATACGGTGAAACTACAACTGACTCTCCCCCTCCCTCTTTAGCAGATATATACCACGGACGTTCAGTAGGAACATAGTCTTCATCAGGAATCCATTCACTTCCATCAAGATATTCACCATTAAAAAATCCATATATACTGGTAAAATTCTGATTAATTTTCTCCTTATAATCTTTTGACTGCTGAACAAGATACTGTTGTATTTCATCAGAAGATGTATCATTTTGAAGCATATAGTCAACAGTCATTGCCGTTACCTGAAGCACGTCCATTCCTTTAAAAAGGAAATTATTAAGTTGTTCTGATTGTTCTGATACAGCATTTTCACCTATCGTAACTATATCTTTCCTTGCAATTGAATAGAACGATCTAAATGTATAATATAAAATAAAAATCAGTGCAGTTAATGTAATCAAAAGCGTGAGTATATACTGTAACAGATATGACGTTTTTATTTTTTTATCCTCTTTTTTCATAAACAATTAATCTCCAATTATATTACAGTAGTATAATATTTTAATATAAATTTGTCAATATTCCGAATTATTACACAAACAAATTATTTTCTTTCTTTTTTCATTTCAATAATAATGTCAATTATTCTGTCAATTATTTTGTTTATAAGGCTTTCATAAATTTCATATTCTTCCTCAGAAACTATGCCGTCTATATTAAGGAGAACTGATTCCGAAGTAGTATCTGAAATTTCTGTTTCCTGAGGTATTTCAGATGTTTCCTCTGATTTGTATGTATCTGAAATTCCTGTTACCTGTGATGTTTCAGATGTTTCCTCTGATTTGTATGTATCTGAAATTCCTGTTACCTGTGATGTTTCAGATGTTTCCTTTGATTTATATGTATCTGAAATTTCTGTTTCCTGAGGTATTTCAGATGTTTCCTCTGATTTGT
>CAYRPZ010000060.1:5616-9380 GCA_964426275.1 uncultured Ruminococcus sp.
TATGTATCTGAAATTTCTGTTTCCTGAGGTATTTCAGATGTTTCCTCTGATTTGTATGTATCTGAAATTTCTGTTTCCTGCGGTATTTCAGATGTTTCCTCTGATTTGTATATATCTGAAATTTCTGTTTCCTGCGGTATTTCAGATGTTGTCTGTGATATTTCTGCTGTTTCAGTTATATATGAAGTTTCTTTCTCTGTTTTATCATCAGCATTATTTTCATCTTTATTATTACTGTTAGCTTTATCAGACTTTTCATCGTTTTTATCAGTACCTGAATTATCATCATATTTTGTTACTTCAGTTATAACAGGTATATAAGATGGAATTTTTACTGTTGGTGTTAAATTTATACTTTTGGAAGTATAACTGCTTTCATCGACATTTGAAAATTCAACATTAAAAATATCCTCTGATATATCATCAGGCATAATATTGGTAACAGCAGGCTGTTCTTCCGGTACTGGATTGCTCTCCGGTTTAATAACTGTTTTATCCTTTAACTCTTTGAGAACATCAGATTTTGTAATCTTGTATCCAAATTCCACTGCAGCCACAGCCGAATCATAATCATTTGCAGCCATTAAAGCATTTGTTTTAAAATAATAAGCTTCAACACTCTCATTATCATCATCAAGCACACGATTGAAATATTCAACAGCCTGTTCGTATTGCTTATCCTCATAGCACTTTTTGCCTGCATCAAGATTATGAGATATTCTTTTGTCCTTTATTATAAGGTTTACAAGAAAAACAATTCCTATAACCAAAAGAGCTGTAAGTATAATTTCTAAAATCCGTTTTTTTTCACTTACCGGTTTCAATATTTTTCCCTCTTTTCTGATAAAATATCTGTTTCAGGAATTACTGAACCTGAAAGATAAATTTCACTCATATTCAAATATTCTTTTGCAATATTATCATTTCTATTATATTTTAAAACTTCTGCAAAGCAAAGACCTGCATTATAAAAATCTTTTTTAATAAAGTAATTTACACCTTTTTCAAAATCTTTTTTAGTATAAATAATTTTATCATTATCCTTTGAAACGTTGATTATATCATAAATCTTTATATATTCGCCATCAATACAAATATCTCCCGTATATCTGACTGAAAAAAACTTTTCATAATCCGGAATAGTTTTAAGAAAATACTCTGAAACAATCAGATTTCTGTCATATTTTCTTCCGATATCAGATAAAATTGATGCTATTTTTTTATGCTTTGAAATTATTATTGCCTGAAGTCTTTCCTCTCCCCCTGTTATTGCCATAAGTGATACACCATAACTTATTCCTATATAAATATCACTGAACTGCTGTATAAACTCTGACATATGACGAACAATATTTTCAGGTTTGTATCTGAATGAAACCTCCATATATTTCATATTAAAAGTTTCTATTATATATTCACTTTTTTCTTCCTTCAAGAGCAGGTCTGAATAATTTTTTTCAAGCAGACTGATATCAGAATTTTGCAAATCGATATACATATTATAAAACATAACCTTCTGATTATCACCTGATTTAAGTTCAGAAATGTTATTTCTGCCAAAGATAGAAAATATTTCTGATGGAAGAAACTTATAATATGTTTCATTGTTATTTTTCATTTTTATCTGATATTCAGAAATATTTGCTATCATATTTTCAAAAACAATTTTTATGTCTCTGATTTCATCTTTAAACAGATAATTATCATTTCTTTTTTCTTCTTTGACATTGTTATTTTTTATCTGCTTAACAAGAACCTCTATTGGTTTCAATGCAAATTTCAATATAAAAGAGAATATTAATATTAACAGCAACAAACAAACAACTATTGCTATACTTATTATATTAACACATTTTTTTACAAGTTCATCATATATATATTTTTCAATACTTACTTCAACAATAAAATTCTCAACATCTCCATGTATCGGGTATATCAAGGCATAGTATTCATTACAGCCGTCACTTTCAGTAATCAATACAGGGGTATAATTCTCAAGACTTTGCCTAAACGCTTCAATACTTTTTATACTGCAAACATATTCAGCAGGTACATTTTCCATGCCCCCCTTATTATTCATAATAATAAAGTTATCATTTTCATCAGTTCCATAAAATTTATAATGCAGTGGTGCGATAAAATTATCTGTTCCTAAAGAAAATTCATAAATATCTTTAAAATCATTCATGCTTTCTTTATTACAATACATACTGGAAATATCCGCAAGCATAATACTATATGCATCTTGTCTGAATTTTTTGCTGAGTGTTTCTTCAAGATTATCCTTTATCATTATTACACCCACAAACATTATAAGCAAAGAAAATAATGATACTTTCACCGGAACAGATATATACTTTTTCTTTTTATAGTAAAAATAAAATAATGAAAAACAAGCCCCCGTTATTATAAAGCATATCAGAAAATATTTAAACAGTTTATTATATTTTATAGTTTTCAGATTTATATTATCAAATATCACTAAACTTCCATTTTTAAATACAGCAATCTTATTGCTTTTTCCATCGCTGTCATATACAGCAGAAAAATTTCCTTCTGATTGATAAGATATATTTTTAAGTTCTGAACTATCAACATTTCCCTGCTTTTCTAAATTATAATCCGCAAGATTAATCAACGTATATGACATACTGTATTGAATATCATTACTCTCCGATAAATTCATTCCACTGTCATATTTTATATTTTTCCCGCATATTAAATCAGTAAAATAAATACAGCCTTCATTATCACAGCCAAAATTAACAATAGAAATATCTGATTCATTATTCAAAGGATAAACTCTACTTATTCCATTATCAGAAAATTCAAATATTCCCTGATATGAACTATATCCCACAAGCTTGAAATCATCAGTAATAAACCATTCTGTGATATCAGATATATCTGTTTTTAAAACCATTTCAGACGAATATGCATTATTATTATCAAGGCAATTAAGGCTGACGGTGTCATCATTAACTGATACATAATAAAGCTTGCCGTTAATAATCCTGCAATTCAATGCATTTATCTGTGTATTTTTATCAACCGGAATATCCCATTTATCCTCCAATGAACCATTTTCAAAATTGCAGAACATGACCTTTTCTTTTATTATTGATTGGTTATCGCCATCATATAAAATTATATGAACAAAAACATTATCATCATCAGTAATCAAATCTGTACATGAATTATAAATAAATACTTCATTTAAAGCAGTTTTTTTCAAATAATCAGCAGTATATATCTCATTTCCTTCAGAGTCTATGACTATTACGGATATATTATTTTCTTCATCGCTATTAGATAAGATTATATTATCCCCTGAAATTACAGTATCAGATATTTTATCAATACTTCTCATATTTTTTTTCCATAACAATATTATTGATAACACAAGTGAAACCGCTGACAGAATACATAAAACAGCAATAAGTTTTTTATATTTTTCTTTCATATGATGTCACCGCCTTTTCTGAGATGATTGTCACAAAGACATATATAATTTCCTGAAAGTCTGTCCTCGGAATAGCTTTCAAAGATTTCTATAAATATGTTTCTTGCATCTCTGTAATTTTTCATCATATAGAGTTCAACTGCTTTTTCAAACTTATCATTATATATTCTTTTCATATTTTTAGTATAAAGGTCATCGCCGTTAAATACTTCAAACAGCTTTAAAGTTACTTTATCTGATATTTTTACTCCAATAAACCTTGTATTAAATATTTCAAAGAAATTACTGCAATTGTTAATCA
>CAYRPZ010000061.1:0-9179 GCA_964426275.1 uncultured Ruminococcus sp.
GTCAGCTGTTGTTGTTTCTTCAGGTGTTTCTTCATCTTCAGGTGTAAGTTCAGGATATACTTCAGCCATAGCACCGAGAGCCATAAGTATATCACCCTGATGCCAGAATCTGTGATATGTAAATTCAGTTGTATCTGTTTTTCCGTTATCATTATAATCTGCTTCAAGTTCTGCATATCTTGGGTCATCTTTATACTTTGTACGGATATCAATGAATTTAATGCCTGTCTTAATTTCATCACCATTAGGCATTGTACCTGTATAATATGAAGGAATAACAACTTCCTGTTCAAAGAGTCTTACAAAGTTTTCATTTGTATCAGCCTTTGCAACACCTATATCATCACGATAATTACTCCACATTCTGTCAAGGAGTTCCTTACCGCTATAGAGAGCCTTAGCAGCTGTTGATGTATCTGTACCGCTTACAGCAGCCTGTCCGTCAACACCCTTTGCAGCAGCATAGTAAATGAATGTATTAGCCATTGAAGCTACACAACCCATATCAGCTGAACCCCATGCAGTAATTTCAGCTGTAAGACCTGAATTATCACTTGCTGAGCCTGTCCATGTATCAGGTTCACCGCTCCAGTCGAGTGATGCAGCAATTTCATATGTTCCGTCATCATTAAGCTTAACTGCTTCATTAACAGCCCATTCAACCCACTTGTCAAGGATTCTTTCAAGAGCAGCTTCAACAGTTGTACCGTCTGAGAGTGTAACACCTGACTGGTCACCATCTGTCTTTACATAGTAGTAAAGTTCAGCAAGTCTCTGGAGAGCCCATACCTGGTTACCAATCCAGTGGTTTGAACCTGGGTCAAGATATACAGGATGCTCAACATAAAGCATATCATAGAATGTTGAAGAAACATTTTTAGTTGTACCATCTTCATTAAGGATACCGTCTGTGTAAGGAGCATATCTACCACGGTTGGAGTTTGTAGCACCACCAGCGATAGGACCATTGCTTGCCTGAAGCCAGAGATAGAATTCAAGCTGTCTTGCAAGTGATGTTTCATAGTCCTTAACAGCATTTTCAGCTTTCATAGCTGACTTAAGGTCTGAGTCAGCAAGAAGTGCATAAGCAGCAAGCGGATTCTGATAGAATTCATGACAGTGTGAGCAACCAATCTGCCACTTCCATGAACCGTCAAGCGCACCGCCCCATGATGTATACCAGTTTCTGAGGTAGTGAGCTGATTCATAACCTGTTGATGGTGACCATTCATTTGTATCAACTGCAATCTTCTTGTAGTATTTATCAAACATATTGTTTCTGAGTTCATCACCCATCTTACCAGCAAGTGTGGTAACACTTGAATCGCCTACACCCCATCTGTTAGCTGCATAAACTGCCTGAATAGCACGGTCTTCAGCATCAGGAGCATTTGTATATGACCACTGAGCAGCAATTTCAAGTTCATTAGGAGCTTTAAAGATACCCTTTATACCCTGTTTTGAGTTACCATATTTAAGTTCTTCAACACATGGATGCGGAACTGTTTCCCAACAGGATTCCATTGCACCACGCTGGAAAGTATTGATAAGTGTGAAATTAGTTCCATTGCCATAACCATACCAGTTATCAACGTCAGCGAGCCAGTGCATAAGGTAAAGACCGCTGTCACTGCTGTATGCTGAAGTAAATTTTGACCAGAGTGGATTTATAGCATTATTACCTGATAGCATTGCTGCTTCATTTGTAGCATATGCTTCAATTGTATCAAGTTCAGGGCTGTAAGTAGCTGAAGGTTCGCTGCCTGTCATAAAGCCTTTCTGCTCGTCAGGAATCATGTACTCCATTGTTTTCCATGCTTTTACAAGGTCATTTGAAGGGTCAACGTTTTCTGCGAGGTGATCTCTCATAGCAGCAATCCATACGAGATATGACATTGCTTCTGATGTTGTTTCATGACCGTAGTCAGGAGCTTCAACAATCATTGTTTCTACTGCATGATAAGGAATTCCGAAACCGCCGCTGGCAACATTACTGCTGCTGAGGTAGCCGTTTTCCTGACCGTTTGTTACAACGTCATCATAAAGTGAAAGAAATCTGTTTGCATAAGTGTCTTCACCGAATTTTTCGGCTTTTGTTCTTGTTCCTGATGCTGAAGCTGAAATCGGAGCAGCCGCACCTGCAACTACTGCCATTGAAAGAGCAACGCTTACAGCATTTTTCATTCTTTTAGATATCATAGCTTAACTTTTCTCCTCTCATTTTAAAAAAATAAAATTATATGCGATTATAAAGAAGTTCTCCCCTTGAGAACCCCCGACCGAAAAATAAAAATCCGGTCAAATTCCGTTTCACAATCCTTACACATAAATTGCATAATTCTTGCACACTTTAATTTTAATACACAATTGCCAGTTTGTCAATACCCGATAATTCAACAATCTTAACTTCATTTTTTTGTGCATATTGCACCGAAAAACGATTACATTTTTATGTTACTTATTCAGATAACGTTTACATTTCCTTTATTTTCCTTGGTTTTTTCATTCACCTTATAAAACTCTTTCACAATATCAACACATTTTATATATATAATTTTTTTATATTGCTTGTTCAAAAATTTTTGTTTAAAGTTACATAATGTTCATACTATGTTAAAAATTTTTTGAGATAATTATAATGATATTTTATTGTTTCGGCATTTTAACATTGTATGTCGTTCATAAACATTCAGAAAGGAGCAGATTTTTATGGTTGAAATAAAAAATCTTACTAAAAAATATGGTCAGATTACTGCTGTCAACAACATCAGCTTTACTGCGGAAAAAAATCAGGTTCTCGGATTCTTAGGACCTAACGGTGCAGGAAAGTCCACTACAATGAATATGATTGTCGGATACCTCCCTCCTACCTCGGGAACTATACTTATTGACGGCATTGATATTTCCAAAAATCCTATGGAGGCTAAAAGCTGTATAGGATATCTCCCCGAACTCCCTCCGCTTTATATGGATATGAAAGTAATTGAATATCTGCGTTTCGTGGCGGGAATTAAAAAAGTTCCGAAAGAAAAACGTGAACTTCAGATTGACAGAGCTATGTCAAGACTTAAGATAACTGACATGAAAAACAGAGTTATCAAAAATCTTTCAAAAGGTTACAAACAGAGAGTAGGATTCGCTCAGGCTATAATCGGCGAACCAAAAGTTATAATTCTTGATGAGCCAACTGTTGGTCTTGACCCGAATCAAGTTCTTGAAGTCCGTGAACTTATTAACAAACTGAAAAAAGAACATACTATTATTTTCAGTTCTCATATACTTCAGGAAGTAAGTGCAGTATGTGATAAAGTTGTAATTATAAACAAGGGTGAATTAAAAGCTGTCGACACTCTGGACAACCTTTCAGCAGGCAATGACGGAAAAATCAAACTTCGCCTTAAACTCGAAGGTGACAGATATAAAAATGCTGATATACTCAAAAACTGCATGGGCGTTGTCAGCATTTCAGATATCTATCAGGATACTGATAACTCATGCAGCTATACAGTTCTTCTTGTCAATGAAGATTCAAGAAAAATTCTTATCTCCGAACTCAATCATCATAATATTCCGATTCTTGAAATTCAGACTATTAAGGTTTCACTTGAAGAAATATTTGTAAAAATTACTCAGGGCAACTAAACCTGAAAAAAGAAAGGATTAATTTATGTTTGCTGTTTATAAAAAAGAACTCCAGTCATATTTCTGCTCTCCGCTTGCATATGCTGTAAGTGCAGTATTTATACTGATTTTCTCATTTTCATTTATTGACTGGATTTTAAATTTAAAAACCGTTACATTTTCATTTTCATTCGCAACTATATTCTATAACCGTTTTTACTATCTTATACTTCTTATTCCCGCACTTACAATGAAATGCTTTGCTGAAGAAAGAAAAAACGGCACGGAAGTTCTCTTGATGTCTGCACCTTTAAATGTCTTTAAAATAACTATGGGAAAATTCCTTGCTCTTGCAACAGTTTATCTGTGCATGATAGTTCTTACATTTATATTCCCTGTTATTGCATTTTTTACAGGAGAAGTTGTATGGTCAGAGCTACTCTGCGGATATATAGGCTTTTTCTTCTGGGGACTTGTATGTATATCACTTGGAATGTTAATGTCATCATTCACCGAAAATCAGATTATCGCAGCAGTTCTCGGTGAAGCTGTCATGATAGGAATTATGTTTGTTGATACTTTTGCACAGAACAGTTTTGTTCAGAATAATGAAACCCTTTATAAATTCATGGACTGGCTTTCTCCTCAGCAGAGATTCTATGGATTTTCAAAAGGTATATTCAGCCTTGATGATATAATTTTCTATATTACAATTATAGCAGTTGTGCTTGTGTGGAATATGATTTCAATTGAAAAAAGACGCTGGAGCAGGGGGTAACTGACCAATGAACAATGAAAAAAATCAGGCATCTGAATGGACTGTAATTGCAGATGATGCTGAAACAAAACAAAATAAAAAACCTGAAAAAAATTCGTCAGGATTTAACGGAAAGGATTTTCTGAAAAAACTCGGCACTACAGGATTTGCATTGATTATTGCAGTAATCGTTGCCGTTGCCGCCATACCAATCAATATGATAGCTTCAAAACTTAATATTGAATGGGATATGACTCCTAATGACCTTTATTCAGGTGAACTCAGTGACGTTACAAAGGAAATTGCAGAAAATCTTACCGAAAAGATTGAAATTTATTTCCTTATGGATATGGCAGAACTTGATGGTGACTATGAAGTAGGACTTGTTCTTTCAAATGTACTTTCAAAATATGATGAATTTGAAAATATAGATGTCATCTCAGGCAATCCTGATACAAATCCTGAACTCTTTTCACAGTTTACTGAACAATATGACTCTCTTAATGAAGGTGATATCATTGTAAAAAGTGCCAGCGGTCTTACAAAACAGATTCTCGCAACAAACCTGTTTCTTAGTGAACAGATTTCAGGCACCACCGGCGATGACGATGATGACTATAGCTATATATTTGTTGGTGAAAACTACATAACAGGTGCTATCAAATACGTAACTGAAGGCATTGAACCATATATCTACTTCCTTAAAGGACATAATGAAAAAACAATTGACAATGATTACACAAATATTACTAAAATTTTTGAAAGTTACGGTTATGTTGTTGATGATATCAATCTTACAACTACACCTGAAATTCCTGAACAGACACAAATTATAATAATTGCTGCACCGCAGACAGATATTACTGACGATGAATACAACATTCTCAAAGAATATCTTGACAACGGCGGAAAAGCTGCGTTTCTCCTCTCTCCTAATGGTGATGAAACTGACTACACAAATCTTGACTCGCTCCTTTATGACTTTTCAATCGGCATAGACTATGACAGAGTTTATGAAACAGATGAAAATATGTATATGTCAGGTGATAAATATACAATTGCCGCTTATCTCAATGATGAAAATGATGAAAACCTTACATGGTGTACAGAGGCACGCTCTCTCATTGACCAAGGATACACTCTTGTAATGCCTGAATCAAGAAGTTTTTACTCTTATGATGATGTTGTAAACAACAATTCAGCCCTCACAGCTCAGCCTATCATATATGCATCACCTACAGCAAGAGCTGAAGATTACGGCGGTGTTGACAAAATAGGCAACTTTGAGGACGGTGAAATTCTTTACCTCGCTGCATATGCTCATGATGCATCAAGAAATGATGCAAAAATCCTTGTATGGGGAAATGCTGAATTTGCTGATGATGAAATGTATGAAAAGGGATATACTGTAACACCTCTTTCAGCATTTATAAGTTCAGTTTCATGGCTTTATGACAACAGCATTGATATGGGAATCGGTGAAAAATCTCTCACCCTTGACTATATGCAGATTGACAGCCAGTCAAAAGCAAATAAAATTCTTGCTGTAATTATTCTTGTACCAGTAGTTGTTGCAGGTATTGGGGTGCTGGTATGGCTTAGGAGGAAAAATGCGTGAAAAAGTATTTGAAATTAATTATCATACTTTTATCTATTATTATTCTGTCAACCATTGCATATGTGGCTGTTGACAAGTCCACATCAAACAAGGAAAAAGAAATTGCATCAGCCGGAATAGTTCAGTTATGCGATTTTGAAACCTCTGACATCAGCCGAATGGTTATAACCAATTCTTCAGGAACATATGACTTTGCTTTTAAAGATGATATATGGAACTGGAGTAACACTGAAGATGCTCCTTTCAAATGCAATACAATTATTCTTACACAGATTGCTAATGCAATGTCATCACTCTCCTCCAATAAAGTTATTGAGGAAAATGCTGATGATATCTCAAAATACGGTTTTGACAATCCGATGTCAATTGAATGTTACACATCTGACGGACAACAGTTCAGCATAGAAATTGGCTCTAAAAATCCTACTTCCACATCTTATTATGTAATAAAATCAGGTGAAAATACTGTATATACAATATCTGCCGAAAAAGGCGATGTTCTTTACAGTGAAAGAAATGACCTAAAAAGCAGTTACCTGCTTGATGTATTTGTTTCGGAAGTAACAAGGATAAAACTTGAAAATCAAAATGGTACTGTATTTGATGTTCAGAAAGATACAGACGGTATATGGCAGATTAAAGAGCCTGTTTCAAATGTAAATACAAATTTAACTAAAATTTCATCATATTCAGACCTGCTTGTAAGAGCTACAGCATATGAATTTGTTGAGGAAAACCCTTCAGACCTTTCAAAATATGGTCTTGACAATCCTTCATATATCCTCAATATCTCAACTGCTGATGAAAATGTAAGAGTTCTTATCGGTGATGAACCTGAACAGTATCCTCAGGGTGTATATGTAATGATAGATACTGACAGCGGAGTTAAAGATGTTACTGTCTTTTACAGAGGAAATATCGGCGTTCTTGATGCAGATGTAAGCGAACTGATTTCTCCGATAATATATGGATATAATATAAATAAAATTTCTGAAATAAATATGTCCATCGAAGGTCAGTCTGTAAACCTCGGAATTGATTCAGCAAATGAAAAATATACATTCAATGGTACCAGCATTGAAGATGAAGAAAGAATTTCTCTTTACAATGAATTTTTCAACAGTTTCAATATACTTGAAATAGCAGATATTGATGCTGATGCAGTTCCTGATACTCAGCAGACTCCTGTACTTGAAATAAACTACGTTTTAACAGACGGCACTGAAATTAATACTTCATATTACAGCGGTGAAAATTCCGATTATCTTTATTATTTCAAAGACGGAAAATATACAGGAACAACAGTAAAAACTGCAAATATAACAGCTGTCAAAGCTGCATATACAGGAATACTTAACAGAGTATCAGAATAACAGTCAGACAAATTAATAATGGTCAGGTCTTATGTTAAAGACCTGACCATATTTTTATATCTTTTTCAGATAAACAGTTTATTTAACATCTTTCACTTGCAATGCTCTCATTGCATTAAGTATTGCAAGAACTGATACTCCGACATCTGCAAATACTGCTGCCCACATTCCGGCATATCCTGTTGCTCCAAGTATAAGTATTATTGCTTTGACTGACAATGCAAACACTATATTTTGATTTACAATTGAAATAGTTTTCTTTGCAATATCAATTGCGGTCGCTATCTTTGACGGGCAATCGTCCATAAGAACTATATCAGCCGCTTCAATTGCAGCATCGGAACCTATTCCGCCCATCGCAATTCCTATATCTGCTCTTGACAGTACAGGTGCATCATTTATTCCATCACCTACAAATACAAGCGTTTCCTTTTCCGATTTAGATTTAATCAATCTTTCAACTTCAGAAACTTTATCAGCCGGAAGCAATTGTGTATGCACTTCGTCAATTCCAAGCGAATTTGCAACACTTTCACCTACTTCCTTTGTATCACCTGTAAGCATAACAATTTTCCTTATGCCATGGCTTTTAAGCATTGATATCGCATCTTTAGCATCACTTTTGATTTCATCTGATATAACTATATGACCTGCATATACTCCGTCAACTGCAACATGAACTGTAGTTCCGACATGATGACATGGGTGCCATTTAACTCCATTATCCTCCATCAGCTTGTCATTTCCGACACATACTTTCCTGCCGTCAATAACTGCCTTTATTCCGTGTCCTGATATTTCCTCGGTATTGCTTATACGGGATTTATCAATTTCAGCACCGTATTCATCTTTAAGTGAACGTGATATGGGGTGATTTGAATAGCTTTCAGCAAGTGCCGCATATTCAATAAGCTCATGTTCTGATATACTGTCAGGGTGAATTGCTGTTACATTAAAAACTCCTTTTGTAAGTGTTCCTGTCTTATCAAATACAATAATTCCCGTTTTTGAAAATGCTTCAAGATAATTTCCGCCCTTTACAAGAATACCACATTTTGATGCTCCGCCAATTCCTCCGAAAAAGCTTAATGGTACTGATATTACCAATGCACACGGACAGGATATTACAAGGAATACCAATGCTTTGTGTATCCATTTGCTCCAGCCTCCTCCAAGTACAAGCGGAGGAATTACTGCAAGAATCAATGCTCCTATAACAACACATGGTGTATAGTATCTTGCAAACTTTGTTATAAAGTTTTCAGCCTTAGCCTTTTTAGTACTTGAATTTTCAACAAGGTCAAGTATTTTCGATACAGTAGATTCACTGAATTCCTTTGTTACCTGAACTTTAAGCAATCCATTCAGATTAATACAGCCACTTATGACATCATCACCCTCAAAAACATTCCGAGGAACAGATTCTCCTGTAAGTGCTGAAGTATCAACAGATGAATTTCCGCTGACTATAACACCATCAAGCGGTATTTTTTCACCTGCTTTTATTATAATTATATCACCAATTGAAACTTCATCAGGGTCAATCTGAATAATCTCACCATCTTTTTCAATATTTGCATAATCAGGTCTTATATCCATAAGGGAAGCGATTGATTTTCTTGAGCGTCCGACAGCATATCCCTGAAATAATTCACCAATCTGATAAAAAAGCATTACTGCGACTCCTTCTGAAAATTCGCCTGTAAACATTGCCCCTATTGTTGCAACTGACATAAGAAAATTTTCATCAAAAACCTGACCGTGAAGTATATTTCTTACAGCTTTCCATAAGATATCCCAGCCGACTACC
>CAYRPZ010000062.1:0-9035 GCA_964426275.1 uncultured Ruminococcus sp.
TAACGGCGAAAGCAAAATGTTTGAGCTTAGCGATAACGGAGATGAAACTCAGGTTAAAGATTTTATAAAGAAACTTTATCAGAATGTTCTTGTTCTCGATTCCGGAGCAAGAGGAGCTACAACAACATTCGTTGAAAACGGTCAGGGAGATGTTCTTCTTGCATGGGAAAATGAAGCATACCTTTCTATCAGGGATTATCCCGATGATTATGAAATTATTACTCCAAGCATAAGTATTCTTGCACAGCCATCAGTTGCTGTTGTTGATGAAGTCGTTGACAGCCGTGGCACAAGAGAAGCTGCAACCGAATATCTCAACTATCTTTATTCAGACGAAGCCCAAAGAATTGCAGGCGATAATTATTACAGACCATCAAATCCTGATATTCTGCAAGAATATTCCGATGTATTCAATCTTAATGTAAATCTTGTCACAATTAATGATTTCGGTGGATGGGACAATGTTCAGTCTAAACATTTTGCAGACGGCGGTGTATTTGATGAAATATATGAAAAGAACTGAGGAAGTATCATGAAAAAAACACATAAAAGAGTCATTCCGATGTTCGGACTTTCAATGGGTGTAACACTTGCAATGCTTAGTATAATTGTAATTATCCCGCTTGCTTCTCTGATAGTTTTTACTGCACAGATGAGCATATCAGATATAATTGAAACAATAACAAAAGAAAGAGTCCTTGCAAGTTTCCGTGTAAGCTTCACAACAGCATTTATCGCATCTCTGATAAATGCTGTCATGGGGGTCATTCTTGCATGGGTGCTTGTAAGGTATGATTTCCCGGGGAAAATAATACTTGACGGCATGATTGAACTTCCTTTTGCGCTTCCGACTGCTGTCGCCGGAATTGCACTTACATCACTTACAAACAGCAATGGCATAATAGGAAGATTCTTTGCAAAATTCGGAATAGAAATAGCTTATACAAAAACAGGTATAACTATTGCACTTATATTTATTGGTATTCCGTTTGTTGTACGTGCAGTACAGCCTGTTCTTGAAAAGCTTGACCCGTCTTACGAGGAAGCAGCCAATGTTATGGGAGCAAGCAGAGCGAGAATATTCAGACAGATAATTCTTCCTGAAATAGCTCCTGCCGTATTTACCGGATTTGGTCTTGCATTCGGTAGATGCCTTGGTGAATATGGCAGCGTGGTATTTATTGCCGGCAACAAACCTTATGAAACAGAAATTACCCCGCTTATAATAATGTCGGAACTTCAGGAATACGATTATTCCAGTGCCACAGCAATTGCACTTGTCATGCTGATTACAGCATTTCTTATTCTGTTCCTTGTAAATCTTATTCAGGCAAGAAATTCAAAAATTCTCGGCAGATAAAACTGCTTGTTAAAGAGGTGTTCAATAATATGCATAAAGAAACAGTTGGTTCAAAAATTGTAAAGTGGTTTCTTATAGGGATAAGTTTCCTGTTTATATTTTTAATGCTGGTTCTTCCGCTGATTACTGTAATTATGGAAGCATTGCGAAACGGTTGGAATGCCTATGTCGCAGCTGTCACGGATAAATATACTATAAAAGCAGTTCTGCTTACTGTTGAAGCAACATTATCTGCTGTGGTATTTAATACCATATTCGGATTGTTTGCAGCATGGGCGGTAACAAAATTCAACTTCAAAGGAAAAAAACTCCTGACTACACTTATTGATGTTCCGATTACAGTTTCCCCTGTAATTGCAGGACTTATATTTGTTCTCACATTCGGCAGACAAAGTTTTATTTATCCATATTTACAAAAACTTAATGTAAAAGTAGTCTTTGCAGTTCCCGGAATTATCCTTGCAACAATATTTGTCACATTTCCGTTTATCTCAAGAGAGCTTATTCCTGTACTGGAAGCACAGGGAACCGATGAGGAGGAAGCAGCAGCACTTATGGGTGCAAATGGCTTTACAATCTTCAGAAAAGTAACATTTCCTCATATTAAATGGGCATTTCTTTATGGAGTGGTATTATGTACAGCAAGAGCAATGGGCGAATTTGGAGCAGTTTCTGTATTATCAGGACATCTCAGAGGAAAAACAAATACACTTCCGCTTCATGTTGAGATTCTGTTCAATGAATTTCAGTATGTGCCTGCCTTTGCAGTTTCATCAATTCTGGTAATAATGGCAGTAGTTATTCTTATCGCAAAAAGTATTATTGAATATATCGGAAAGAGGAAAAAGGAAAATGTATGTTGAACTTAAAAATATAAATAAAAGTTTCGGAGATTACAAGGCATCAGACAATGTAAACTTTGAAATAAAAAAAGGAAAGCTCATAGGTCTGCTCGGTCCGAGCGGAAGCGGAAAAACTACAATTCTGAGAATGATTGCAGGACTTGAATATCCTGACAGCGGTGAAATAATTATTGACGGAAAAGTTGTCAATGATATTCCTGCAAGCAAGCGTGGAATAGGATTTGTATTTCAAAGCTATGCTCTTTTCCGCTACATGACGGTTTATGATAATATTGCATTTGGTCTTAAAGTTCAGAAAGCAAATAAAAAATATATTGATGAACGTGTTCATGAGCTTATCAGCTTAATCGGTCTTTCAGGACTGGAAAAAAGATACCCGAGTCAGCTTTCAGGAGGTCAGCGTCAAAGAGTTGCATTTGCAAGGGCTCTTGCACCTAATCCTCAGCTGCTTCTGCTTGATGAGCCGTTTGCCGCCATTGATGCAAAAGTAAGACAGGAACTTAGAAGCTGGCTTCGTGAAATGATTACAAAGCTTGGAGTAACAAGCATTTTTGTTACACATGACCAAGATGAAGCAATTGAAGTTGCTGACGAAATAATTATTACTAATAAGGGGAAAATTGAACAGATGGGAACTCCTCTTGAAGTTTATCAGAATCCTCAGACGGCATTTACCGCATCATTTTTCGGACAGACTTCATTTCTTGAAGATTACAGACGTTTCAGTAAATTTGATGAAATTAAAGATGCTGAAAAAGCAATTGTTCGTCCTGAATTTGTCAGAATTGCAAAGAAAACTGAAAATATTATATATAAAAGTTCAGCATCTGAAGGAACAGTCGAACAGATTTCATTCAGAGGAAACAATCTTGAACTTGTAATAAGTGTCAACGGAAGCACTGTTACAGCAAGACGTGGTCTTAATGAAAGAAGTATTTCTGTTGGTGAAAAAGTAAATGTATTTCTTTACAGAATTTTTGTTACATCAGGAGATAAGGCATATCTGCTTGAAAACAAGTCACTGACAGAAAACTCTGTTGTAATTTAATTTTCAGAAAGGCAATAATTTTATGGAAAAGATATATAAAGGTGCGATTGAACTTATCGGTTCAACTCCGCTCATGGAAGTTGTAAATATAGAAAAAAGTATGAATTTACAGGCAAGAGTACTTGTAAAGCTTGAATATTTAAATCCTGCCGGAAGCGTAAAAGACAGGATTGCAAAGGCTATGATTGAAGATGCTGAGGCTAAAGGACTTCTTAATGAAAATTCAGTTATTATTGAGCCTACTTCAGGAAATACAGGTATAGGTCTTGCATCAATCGCAGCAGCCAAAGGATACCGCATAATACTTACAATGCCTGAAACAATGAGCATTGAACGCAGAAATATTCTTAAAGCATATGGTGCAGAAATAGTTCTCACTCCAAGCTATTCAGGAATGACAGGTGCTATTCAAAAAGCCAAGGCACTTGCCGATAAAATTCCGGAAAGCTTTATGCCAGAACAATTTGAAAATCCTGCAAATCCGGCAGTTCACAAGCAAACTACAGGTCCTGAAATATGGCAGGATACAGATGGAAATATTGATTTTTTTGTTGCAGGAGTCGGTACGGGCGGTACAATTTCAGGAACGGGCGAATACCTTAAATCCCAAAATCCTGATATAAAAGTTGTTGCAGTTGAACCTCTTGGTTCTCCCGTCCTTTCAGAAGGCAAGGCAGGACCGCATAAAATTCAAGGCATTGGAGCAGGATTTATTCCTGATACACTTAACACAAATATTTATGATGAAATTATCAAAGTTGATAATGATGATGCTTTTAATACTTCAAAAATTCTTGCAAGACAGGAAGGTATTCTTACAGGAATTTCCTCAGGTGCAGCACTTTATGCAGCGCTTGAAATTGCAAAACGTCCTGAAAATACAGGAAAAACAATTACAGTTCTGCTTCCGGACAGTGGTGACAGATATTATTCCACAGCATTATTTTCATAATAAAAAGCCGTATAATCCTTTTGGACTATACGGCTTTCGGTTTTTAAATTTAAATATAATACATAGGCTCATTTACAGCGGAACAACATACTTCATTGCAATACTGAACCGCATCGTCAAGAGTAATTTTTTCTGCATATTTTCTCAGATAATTATTCATATTGTTCCAAAGCAGTTCATTTACTACAACGGCATATCCATCTTTTTCATTAAGATCAAATTCCGCATCACTGAGAATATTTACATCAAGTGCATTAAGAATATCTTTAAATGTAATATCTTTGTAAGACAATGCTATTATATACCCTCCCCTCGAACCTTTCTGACTTTTGATAAGGTTAGCCTGACGAAGTGATGGAAGAATCTGCTCAAGATATTTAACTGAAATATTATGCCTTTTTGAAATGCTGTTTACTGTTACAATGTCACCGTTCATGGAATTAAGTGCAATATCTATAAGTGCAATTATTCCACATTCAACCTTTGTTGAAATTTTCATATCAATTCTCCTTTCAAATACCGATTCTTTTCATATAAAACATATCATATTAGTAGTATATCACATCTAAAAACAAAAATCAATATATTTATATTTGTATTAATCAACAAAAATTAGTGTTGTTTTTTTGCTTTTTATATCAAAAATGCAGAAAATCCTAATAACCTATTGACTTACTATGATAAGTATTGTATAATGATGACATCATTAATAATGCCTATATGTTTAATAGGTAAACTATAGCAGTTATTAAATTACAGGAAAGCCGGTGGAAATTATGAAATTCAACACTGCACTGCTTCATATGGGAGCAGAAAAAAATATACCATCAGGTGCAACGATTATGCCGATTTATCAGGTAAGTGCATTTGCTCATGAATCAGCAGAACAGCTTGAAAAAGTTTTTAATAACAAAGCTTCAGGATTTGCATATACAAGAATAAGCAATCCGACTGTTGAGGCATTTGAAAAGAGAGTTTCAGCCCTTGAAAAAGGAATTGGTGCTGTTGCCTGTTCCTCTGGAATGGCTGCTGTTACAATGTCACTTCTGAATATCCTTGAATCAGGTGACGAAATTATTGCAGGTGCAGGACTTTTCGGCGGAACAATAGATTTGTTCGGTGACCTTGAAGCATTGGGAATAAAAACAAAATTTGTAAACCATGTTACAACTGAAGAAATTGAACCGCTTATTACAAACAGTACAAAAGCTGTTTTTGGTGAAATAATCGGAAATCCGGGACTTGATGTTATTGATATAAAAAGTGTTTCTGAACTGGCACATCAGCATAATATTCCGTTTATTGCCGATTGCACAACCGCAACACCGTATATGATTAATGCTTTTGATTATGGTGCAGATGTCATCATTCACTCATCTTCAAAATATATAAACGGAAGCGGAAATGCTATAAGCGGCGTTATTATTGACAGCGGAAAATTCAGCTGGGATTACAGCCGTTACAAAGGACTCGAAGAATATAAAAAATATGGAAAATTCGCATATCTTGCAAAACTCAGAAATGGAATATGGAGAAACACCGGAAGCTGTCTTGCTCCAATGAATGCATTTATGAATCTTATTGGAATTGAAACACTTGGACTGAGAATGGAACGTATATGCTCAAATTCTCTGAAGCTTGCAGAATTTTTTGAATCAGACGGCAGAGTCAAAGTGAATTATCCTGCTCTTAAATCAAATAAATACTACGAACTGACAAAAAAACAATTTAATGGAAATGGCGGTGCAATCCTCACAATCCGCACAGGCAGCAAGGAGAAAGCTTTCAGGCTTATAAACAATCTTAAATTTGCTGTAAATGCTACAAATATCGGTGATGTAAGAACACTTGTTATACACCCTGCAAGCACAATTTATACTCATTCAACTGAAGAACAGAAAATAAATGCAGGAGTTTTCGATGATACAATAAGAATAAGCGTTGGAATTGAAGATATCGAAGATTTAATTTCCGATTTCAAACAGGCTATTGATAATATATAAGGAGGAATTTAATATGGCAGTAGATTATGCAACTTTAAAAAAAGGCGGATTTATGAGACAGAAACAGAAAAATAATTTCTCTCTCAGATTAAGGGTTGTGGGCGGAAATCTTACAGCACAACAGCTTGCAAAAGTAGCTGAAGTTGCTGAAAAATACGGTGAAGGTCATGTTCATCTTACATCACGCCAGAGCGTTGAAATACCATTCATTAAACTTGATGATATCGATGCAGTAAAATCAATGCTTGCAGAAGGCGGAGTTGAACCGGGAGTATGTGGACCGAGAGTAAGAACAGTTACTGCATGTCAGGGTGAAGCTGTCTGTCCCGGAGGCTGCATTGACACTTATGCTCTTGCAAAAGAACTTGATGACAGATATTTTGCAAGAGAACTTCCCCATAAATTCAAATTCGGTATTACAGGCTGTCAGAACAACTGCCTTAAAGCGGAAGAAAATGACCTCGGAATTAAAGGCGGTATCAAAACAAGCTGGTGTGAAAACAATTGTATCGGCTGTGGTGTATGCGTTAAAGCGTGCCGAAGCAATGCAATTACTTTTGAAAACGGTAAAATTACTGTTGACAATAAAAAATGCAATTTCTGCGGAAGATGTTCCAAATCATGCCCTGCAGATGCATGGGAAACAATAAATGGATATATCGTTTCATTCGGAGGTCTTTTCGGAAACAATATAAACAAAGGTGAAACAATAATACCATTCATTGAAGACCACGACAAGCTTATGGAAATATGTGATGCTGCCATTCAGTTCTTTGAGAAATATGCAAATCCGGGAGAACGTTTTAAATTCACTCTTGACAGAGTAGGATATGATAAATTCAAAGAAAGAATACTGGAGGTTTATAATGGCTGATTATAAAATTGATGATACAGTCGATATTACTGATGTAGTATGCCCGACAACATTTGTCAAGGCAAAAGTTGCACTTGAAGAACTTGATGAAGGTCAGATACTTGCAGTCAGAATGAATGACGGAGAACCTGTTCAGAATGTTCCGAGAAGCATAAAGGAAGAAGGACATAAAATTCTGAAACTTAATGACAATGAGGACGGAACATATACACTTATTGTTGAAAAGGTTGGTGAATAATATATGTCTGTCCGTGTAAATGAAAAAAACTTTGCAGATGAAATCCTGAATTTCGGCGGAGTTGCAGTTGCAGATTTTTATTCCGACAGCTGTATTCCCTGCAAAAGAATGTCACCTCTGCTTGCTGAAATTGAAGAGGAATACCCTGATATAAAGCTGGCAAAGATAAATGTGAATTTTGAAAATGCTCTGTCTGAAAAATATGAAATTCAGGCATCTCCGACACTGATATTTTTCAAGGACGGAAAGGAAACTGAAAGACTCAGAGGAGCAGTTAAAAAATCAGAAATAACAGATATTATTAACAAACTTAAATAAGGAGAATAAATATGATTATTACAGTTGCAGGAGAAAAAAAGGAAGTTAATGATGGTATCACCGTTGCTCAGCTTATCATTCAGGAAAATGTTGAAACTCCTGAATATGTTACAGTTACAATAAATGATGAATTTGTTGACAGTGCAGCCTTTGAAAGTACTGTACTTAAAGAGTCCGATAATGTGGAATTCCTTTACTTTATGGGCGGAGGAAGTATATAAAATTAAAAAAAGGGGATATTAACAATGGCTTTTACCAATGAACAGCTTGAACGTTATTCACGTCATATAATTTTAAAGGAAGTCGGTGCAAAAGGTCAGAAAAAACTTCTTAATGCAAAAGTCCTTATCATAGGAGCAGGCGGACTTGGTGCACCTGCAGCAATGTATCTTGCAGCAGCAGGTGTAGGAACAATAGGTATTGCAGATGCAGATGAAGTTGACCTTTCAAACCTTCAGCGTCAGATTATTCATGCGACCTCCGATATCGGAAAGGCAAAGGTTCAGTCAGCAAAGGAAACTATGGAAGCAATAAATCCTGATATTACAGTAAACACATACCGTACATTCGTTACAAGTGAAAATATAATGGATTTGATAAAGGATTATGATTTCATTATTGATGGAACAGATAATTTCCCTGCCAAATTCCTTATAAATGATGCCTGCGTTATGGCAAAGAAGCCTTTTTCTCATGCAGGAATTATACGATTCAAAGGTCAGCTTATGACATATGTTCCGGGACAAGGACCTTGTTACAGATGTGTATTTAAAAATCCCCCTCCGAAAGATGCCGTTCCTACCTGCAAACAGGCAGGCGTTATAGGTGCAATGGGAGGAGTTATCGGAAGCCTTCAGGCGATGGAAGCCGTAAAATACATTATCGGAAAGGGAGATTTGCTTACAGGATATCTGCTCACATATGATGCACTTACTATGGAATTCAGAAAAGTGAAACTTCCGAAAGATACATCAAAATGTGATGTCTGCGGTGACAATCCTTCAATTACTCAGCTTATCGATTATGAACAGGCTGAATGTGATGGTGTTCATCTTACAAATGAGGAATAAAATATATGATAAAAATAAAAAAATCTGATTATGAAAAAATAATTGCTCATGCACAAAAGGAACTTCCGAATGAAGCGTGCGGACTTATCGGAGGAACTGTAAACGGTGATAATAAAGAAATAAAGGAAGTTTATCTGCTTACAAATACTGATAAATCAAATGAGCATTTCTCTCTTGATGTAAAAGAACAGCTTTCAGCGGTAAAGGATATGCGTCAGAAAGGTCTTGTCCCTCTCGGAAACTGGCATTCACACCCCGAATCACCGTCACGTCCGTCTGATGAAGACAAGCGTCTTGCATATGACAGCA
>CAYRPZ010000063.1:0-8920 GCA_964426275.1 uncultured Ruminococcus sp.
GCTATCCCTCTCTCAGAGGCAGGTTGCTCACGTGTTACTCACCCGTCCGCCACTATGTTATGGAGCAAGCTCCATAACACCGTTCGACTTGCATGTGTTAGGCGTGCCGCCAGCGTTCGTCCTGAGCCAGGATCAAACTCTTTATAAAGTTTTATATCTAAAATTCAGCTCCGCTGAATTTTAACTATCCTGTCCATACGATTGCTCGCATTTCTGTCGTTTTTTAGTCTCGACTTGACTTAGAATTTTCAAGGGTTTCTAAATTTCGTGATTGTTCAATTTTCAAGATACCTGCTATGCTTGCGTCAGACTTCCGTCTGACCTGCAACTTTTACATTATATCATAGCTTTTCGCTTTTGTCAAGTACTTTTCAGAAAATTTTTATTTTCTTTTTTCACTCATTTTTCTGTCTTATCTCCGACAGCTTTATCATTATATCATACCTTTTGCCCTTTGTCAACACTTTTTTTAAAAAAATTTTTATTTTTTTAAATTTCTCTTATTTTCCTTTTAAAACCTCGATTGCCTTTGAAAGCTGAACATCATTTTCAGGATTTACAGATTCAATATCGTCGTTTTCTCCCTGTTCAACTTCATAATCCGGAGCAAGCCCAACACCGTGATAGCAATCGGATTTTACCGTCTGATATGTCGCAATTGTAAATGTTATTGCACCGCCATTGCTAAGGGAATGTGTTGTCTGCATTATTCCTTTGCCATATGAATTTACTCCCACAAGTTCTGCCTTTCCAAAATCCCTGAGAGATGCTGAAAAAAGCTCTGCACCGCTTGCTGAATTTCCATTTATAAGAATAACAATCGGGATATCAAGTTCTTCAGCATCTGAATGGCATATTACCTCTGTACTGCCATCATGATATGTTGCTATAGCAATATCGCCTTCAGGAAGAAAAGGGTCTATACATTCCTCTACCGATGAAACCATACCTCCCGGATTATTTCTGACATCAAATATAATCTTCTCTGCTCCTTCCTCTATAAGTTCGGAAAGAGTTTCTTTCATTTGTTCAGCGGTTGTGCTGTTAAACTGTGTTATTTTTATATATCCGATATCATCGGTAACCATCTGACCGCTTGATGTAGTAACAGTCATTTCAATTCGCTTTACACTTATAGTTTTTTCCTCACCATTACGGATAATAACAAGAGTTACATCTGTATCACTATCCCCGCTTTTTATAAGTTTTACAGCTTCATTATAACCAATTTCAGCAACATTATTCCCATCGACTTCTTTTATTATATCGTCGGTAAGTAAACCTGCATCACGGGCAGATGACTCATCAGCAAGCTCTGTTACCTGCATATATCCGTCATCTGTCGACTTTACAGTAATTCCTATACCTATAAGATGTCCTGAATCACTTACAACAGTGCTTTTATATTCAACAGGAGTCTGATATCGTGCATATTTGTCATCAAGACCGCTCATATATCCTGAAAGAACACCGTCCGCAAGCAAATCCTCATCAATATCCTGATAAAACTTCTTTTTTACAATGCTGTCAGCTTCATTAAGCAATGAATAGACCTTATTATTATAATTCATATTATGCCATATATAGCACACTGAAAGTGTAACAGCAAATGTAGCAATTGATGATATAACAGCTGTTGACAGATTTACTTTTTTTCTTTCTTTTTTCAATATATTTCCTCCCGTACTATAAATTTTTACCGATTAATATGACAGAAAATCAAGCGGATTTATACGCTGTCCGTTTTCTCTCACTTCAAAATGCAGATGATATCCGGTTGAATAGCCTGTTGTACCGACTTTTCCGATAGTCTGACCTTTTGTCACATAGTCGCCTACTGATACATTAATACTCTCACAATGACCATAAAGAGTAGCATAAGTTCCTCCATGGTCGATTACAACATAATTTCCAAAACCGCCTCCGCAGCCGCAGCTTGAATATTTTGCATAATTATGTGTGCAGTAATTTATTGCAAGTATTACAGTACCTGATTCAGCGGCAACAATTGATGAACCGCCTATATTTCCGCCTCCGATATCAAGACCATAATGAAAACCTGAGCCGTCCCATGTTCTTGTTCCATAGTAGTCAGTAATTATATAATGTCCCGGAACAGGCCATGTCATAGTTCCTCCTGTATATGAAGAAGATGTATCTGTGCTCCATGAGGAAGCAGACGGAGCAGTTGTAACAACAGTTTCTTCCTGTTTTTTCTTTTCTTCTTCCTGTTTTTTCTTTTCTTCTTCTTCTTTTTTCTTTTTTTCTTCTTCCTGTCTTATACGTTCTTCCTCTGCAGCTTTTTCTTCCTGAATACGTTTTATCTCTGCCTGAGCCTTTATAATTTCATCTTCAATGGCTTTTTGTTCTTCTTCCATAATTCTAACCTGTTCTGATTTTTCAGACTGCTGCAATTCAATTTCCTGCTGTTCGAGGGCAATTCTCTCAATTTCAGACTGAGTATTCTGATAATCCTCACTTAAAGATTCAAGAGTTGCAGTATATTCCGCCTTAATTTTTGCGGATTCCTCTATCTGTTCATTAAGAGTCTGATTTTCAGTTTCAAGAGTTAATTTATCCTCATTAAGAGATACAAGTTGCTGCTGAAGTGAATTAATAATTTCATCATCACGTTTTGAAATACGGTTAATAAGTTCAATTCTTGAGAGCAAGTCATAAAAGCTGGTTGAACCTGTCAGAATTGAAGCGTAACTTGCATTTCCCGATATATACATTGCTCTGAGTCTTGATTTAAAATCTTCAATTCCATCATCAACTTCCTGCTGTTTCTGCTGAATTTCAGATTCAAGCACAGATATATTCTGCTGATGAGTCTGAATATTAGATTCAAGAGCAGAAATCTGTTTTTCTATATAGAGAATATTTTCCTGCTGAAGATTCATTTTTTCCTCAAGGGCATTCTGATAATTAAGCTTTGCCTGTTCATCGTCTTTTGACTGTTCAAGAATTTTCTGTGCATTTTCAATTTCCTGCTGAAGCTCTGCAATTTTATCAGAATTATTTGATTTTTCACTTTCAAGATTGTCAATAGTATCAGCAATGCTGTCCTCAGCTGAAGAATAGTCAGTCTGTTTTGAAGCCGATATATCAACAGTATACAGAGAAGTTACAAGTGCAAGGCATAAAACAGGAATGATAATTTTATATTTTTCCATTTTTACCTCCTACTTTTATCAATCAGACATTAAGATATTTCTTTGTGCTGAAAACACTTCCGACTGAACCGACAAAAGCACCTGAAACAATATATGTGACAAGAATTACAAGTGCAACATTTTCAAATGGAATGAGTCCTTTTGAACCAATGACAATCCATATTGAAAGGTCTTGAGTAAGTATATTCAGAAGTGAATTGTATGCAAGCATTGTCACAGCAAATGCAAGACCGCCTGAAATTATGCCTGTAATCATACCTTCAATAAAAAAAGGTATGCAGATAAATATATTTGTAGCACCGACATATTTCATTATATTAATTTCTCTGCGTCTTGTAAAGACACTTGCCTTTGTTGAATTTGAAATAATTACAAAGGAAACTATAAGCAACGCACCGATTACAGCGACTGAAACAGTTGAAACAAGCTTTTTAATCTGAGTGAGAATATTTGCAAAATCATATGGAGCCTGTATTGTATATATATTGTCAAACATCTCAATTGTATCGACAGTATCATATATAAGCGATGTATCGGCAACTTTTATTCTGAATGAATCAATAAGAGGGCTTTCATCGCCAAGGCTTTCAAAAAGCTCCTCATAGCCTGTCATGCTTGATTTAAGGTCATCAAAAGCCTGCTCCTTTGAATAAAAAGTTATACTGCTTATATTGCTTATCATTTCCAGTTTTTTATTGATAGTATCAATCTGTTCATCAGTTGTATCTTCCTCAAGATAAATTATAATCTCATTGGTTTTTTCGATATCCTTTACAATTCTGTTTACATTCATTCCGGTAAGAACTGCAATTCCTGTAAAAATCAGTGACACCATAAGTATGCATACTGAAGCAAAATCCATAAACCTGTTTTTCCACATTCCTGAAAAGCCTCTGCCTATGAGATAACCCATGCTGTTAAGTTTCATCGAATCCTCCTATAACACTGTCAAAGGCAATTGAACCTTCATCAATATTTATAATTCTTCCTCCGAAATGCTTTACAAGTTCATGTTCATGAGTGACCATGAGGACTGTAGTTCCACATTTATTTATTTCCTTTAAAAGACTTACAATTTCATATGAACGTTCAGGGTCAATATTTCCTGTTGGTTCATCGGCAATAATAATTTTCGGGTCATTTGCCAGAGCTCTTGCAAGAGCAACTCTCTGCTGTTCACCGCCTGAAATTTCGCTGGGATAAGATTTAAGTTTATTTTCCAGACCGAGTAATTCGGCAACATATGAAACACGTTCTTTTATTTTTTTAGATGGTGTATTAGTCACACGAAGTACAAAAGCTATATTGTTATAAACATTCATATCGGGTATAAGGCGGAAATCCTGAAATACAACGCCTATGGTACGGCGAAGATATGGAATTTTTCTTTTTTTCATTTTAGTCAGGTCAAATCCGTTTACTGATATTTTTCCGCTTGTCGGATTTATTTCCTTAAGCAGAAGTTTAATAAGCGTACTTTTTCCTGCACCTGATGAACCTACCACAAAAGCAAAGTCACCATCTTCAATTGTAAGGTTTACATTGCTGAGAACCTCAAAATCCTTTTCATAAGAAACGCAGACATTCTCAAGTTTTACCAATATTTATACTTCCTTTCAAAAAAGAAAATTCATGACAGACAAAACATAATATTTTCTCATTACATCAATTATACCTGACACAAAGGAAAACAATGTGTCAGGTATATGAAAGCATTATGATTATTTACATTAATTTTTTTAGAATTTGACAGGATTTGCAGAGAGATATTTCTTAACCATAAGAGCAATTTTGAATATAATTGCATGGTCAAATTCCCTGAGGTCAAGACCTGTAAGCTTCTTGATTTTTTCCAGTCTGTAAACAAGAGTATTTCTGTGAACGAAAAGCTTTCTTGAAGTTTCGGACACATTCAGGTTATTTTCAAAAAATCTCTGAATGGTGAAAAGAGTTTCATGGTCAAGCGATTCAATACTTCCTCTTTTGAAAACTTCATGAAGGAAAGTTTCACACAGAGTAGTCGGGAGATGATAGATAAGTCTTGCAATTCCGAGATTATCATAGCTTACAATTACTTTGTCAGTATCGAAAACCTTTCCGACTTCAAGGGCAGTCTGAGCTTCCTTGAAGGAGCGTGCAAGGTCTTTAACGCCGACAACAGCAGTACCTATTCCGACATTTACCCTTGTATAGAATTCACTGCTGAGGGTATCAGCAATTGAACGTGCCAGTTTTTCAAGGTCCTTTGAATCAACTGTAGTTTTAATTTCCTTTACAAGAACTATATCAGTTTCAGTGATATTAAAGACAAAATCTTTGCTCTTGTCAGGGAAAAGGTTTTGTATAACATCGTAGGCAGAAATATCATTTGCGGAAACAATTCTGATAAGAAGAACGACTCTGCTTATATCAGGATTGAAATGAAGTTCTCTTGCCTTTATTACAATATCGCCCGGAAGAACATTATCAAGCACGACATTTTTAATAAAGTTGTTTCTGTCATACTTTTCATCATAATACTGTTTGATATTAGCGAGTGTGATAGCCATAATGCTTGCATATTTTGCGGCAACCTCATCGACACCTTCGACGAAAACCGCATAATCCGGCTTTACATGAGAACCGAAAGGTTTATAGGTATATCCGTCACGGATAAATACATCATGGGAGTCATTTAAATCCAGTGATATAAATTCATTTGTTGTGCCTACTTTTGTAAGGTCACTGCAAGCAATTATAGTAGCATTTTCATCAATCACACCTATTGTTGCTTCAATTGTATCACGCATCTGATGAACAAGTCCCTGAAACAATCTGTTTGACATTAATTTCCCCTCTTTCAGAATATGGCAGTCATGCCGTCTGTTATATTTACGGATTACAGAATTTATTATTCCGCATACATGGAATAAAAAGCTGTAAAGTATGACAATTTAAACAGATATATATATTTAATAATACTGCAATCTGTACATAATATCTGCATAAAAAGATTATAACATATAATAAAGACAGATATGTTAATAAACTGTTAACAACTTTGCATTAAGTCCACTTTTTTTGTGAATTATATACAATAATAAATCAGTATATCAAAGCACCATACTGTTTTTCGATATGTTTTAAGATATCTTCATCTATATCACAGCCACTGTCGATAAGAGCTTTTCCATCATAAAGAAACAGGGCAGTTTCAAGGGCAGTCCGGTTTGAAGATGTAAACATTACAGGCAGTGAAACCAGATTGGAATTTATGCTGAAAAGCAAAGCATCATCACAGTTATTAAGTTCAATTGTCACAACATCAAGACTGCTTTCATTTATTTCAATTATTTCGTCAGCCATATCCTGAGAGCATCGAAGCGGCTTGCTTGTTTCGATGGAATCAGTATTGAGAAAGAAAGTCTGTGAAGCATTTGAAACAATTATCTGACAGCTGTCATCATATTTCTCAATTTCAGGAACATATATTTTCTGTTCATCAATAATATGCCTCAGTGCCATTATATGCTGAAAGGAAGTTCCGTCACCGCCTCCTATAAATGAAGCACCGTTCTCAATACATTTGAGGGCATTTTCAGTAAATATACCTGTAGGAATATTATAGTTTCCGCTTAAATCCTCAAGGCCTGCATCAGGTCTTGCAATAATCGGAACCGTCGCATAAGGAGCAATTTCCTTTACAGCCTCCGCAATAACATCTGCATCTGAATATTCAAATCCGAAACCGCTTACACCGAGAGCCTGTACGCATATCAAGCAGGAAAGAGGTGAAGCACCTGAATTTGTCTTTCCGTCTGATTCGAGAGATATGGAAGCATAAACGGGCAATCCTGTCTGCTTGCATGCAAATATTGCCGCCCGCATTTCTGACAGTGAAGTCATGGCCTGAACCCAGAGCATATCCGCACCTGAATTTTTAAGGATATAAGCCTGTTCAAGAAAATTTCTGAAAAGATTGCGGAAGTCAGCATCTCCGAACGGTTTGGGCATATGTGCTGTAGTAGACACAACGCCTGCCATTTTAATTCCGTTTTTGCAGTATTGTTTTACCAGCGAGCATAAATTTCTGTTTATTTCTTCAGTACAGTCATCAAGACCGTATTGTTTAAGCTTAGTCCTGTTTGAAGAAGCAGTCGGAGTACACAATATATCCGAACCGTTTAACGCACAGTTTTCATAAAGAGAACCTGCTGTATCAGCGTGACTGAGTATCCACTGGGATACACAGTCATCTGCATTCATACCTCTCTGACGAAGATTTGTTTCCGCCGAACCATCAAGCAACAGTGGCACATTCATTTTATAATTATCCTCCGCAAAGAAATCTACATCTTTTCGGGGCACTCAATCTTAAGCATAGTAAGAACATTTCTGAGAGTATGCCTTACAGCAGAACAGAGTGCCAGTCTTGCATATTTAAGCTCATCTGTTTCAGCATTCTTTACGCTGCATGAATCATAAAACTTATGGAATTTTGTTGCAAGTTCAACAGCATATTTGGTAATTTTTGCAGGGTCATAATTCTTTGCGGCATTGTCAGTTTCATCAGGCAGTGATGCAATATAGCGTATAAGTTCGATTTCCTGAGGAGCTGAAAGCATATCAAGCATATCAGCCGAGGCTTTTTCGGCAACAAATCCTTCTTCCGCAAGATTATTTATAATACTGCATATTCTTGCATGGGCATACTGAACATAATATACAGGATTCTGAGAAGATTTTTCAACAGCAAGGTCAAGGTCGAATTCAAAATGTGAATTTGCCTCTCTAAGATTAAAGAAAAATCTTGCTGCATCAATTGGAATTTCATCAAGCAGCGTAACGAGGGTTATAGCCTTTCCGGAACGTTTTGAAAGCTTTGCGATTTCACCGTTTCTCATAAGGCGAACCATCTGCATAAGTACAACATCAAGCTTTGATGCATCAACGCCAAGAGCAGTAAGAGCAGATTTAAGTCTTGGAACATATCCGTGGTGGTCAGCACCGAGAACATCAATAGCCTTGTCAAATCCTCTTGTAACGAGTTTATTGTAATGATAGGCAATATCAGGCACTACATAAGTAGGTATGCCGTTTGCTCTTACAAGAACGAAATCCTTGTCAGCACCGAAATCAGATGCCCTGAACCATACAGCACCGTCACTTTCATATGTACAGCCCTTGTCAGTAAGCTGTTTTATGATATCGGCAACAGCACCATTATTATGGAGAGAACTTTCTCTGAACCATGTATTATATTCAATCCTGTATTTTTTCAAATCTCTTTCAAGTCCTGCAATATTCTTAGGGAGAGCATATTCAACAAGTTTTTTTCTGCGTTCCTCATCGGAAATATTCACAAGGCTGTCACCATTTTCATCGGCAAAATTCTTTGCGTGTTCAATGATATCCATACCTCTGTAAGTATCTTCAGGCATAGGAAATTCAGGCTTATTGCCGTCCTCACCATAAATTCTCCTGCATAATTCTTCAGTTGAAATGCCGTTTTCGGAATAAATTTTCATTCCCTCATCGCTGAAAATCTGCATATAGCGGAGTGAAAGGGATTTTCCGAATTTTTCAATCTGGTTTCCGGCATCATTTATATAAAATTCACGTTCAACGGTATATCCTGACCATTCAAGCACTGAAGCAAGGCAATCACCGATTGCACCGCCTCTTGCATTGCCGACATGCATAGGTCCTGTCGGATTGGCTGAAACAAATTCCACAAGGATTTTCTTGCCTTTTCCCGTATCAGT
>CAYRPZ010000064.1:0-8920 GCA_964426275.1 uncultured Ruminococcus sp.
AACATTGTGAAAAAGAACGTAACCAAGCGGTTTATGAACTCTAACTACTAATGTGAAATAAACGCAAACTCAAAAATGCAGGAACGAATTTTAAGTTCCATGCGTCTGCTTATTCCGCCACAGCGACAAAAATAAAATCTTTACATATGTCTATTTCATCACAACAACATATTTTACTTTACAAGTATACACCTTTTTAAAATATTTGTCAATCGTTATAAATTATAAATTTAACATTAAATTCATAAAATATATTAAACAATTTAACAATTATGATATAAAATTATATTTAGTGAAAGAATAAAATTGAAATTAATGGGAAAAATAATTGATATTGGATTTTGCAAATATATAAAATAAAATGAACAGTATTTTGTGAATTATAACTTATAATTTTCATAAATTCAGAAGGTGAAAGTATGCGATAAAATTTCAAAATAATAAGTCTTTTTTTGGTTGTTATATTATAAATTCTTCGTAAAATTTAATTTATTAAATCGAGAATTATATTGACATAATGATTAAGATGTGGTATTATAGATTAGGACAAAAATCTACAATTTTTATTATATAAAAGGAGAGAAGTATAATATGGAAAATAATATGCCAAAAGCCTGGGAAGGCTTTAAAACCGGTGTGTGGTGCAAGCGTATTGATGTCCGTGACTTCATTCAGAAAAACTATACACCATATGACGGAGATTCATCATTTCTCGCTGAACCTACTGAGGCTACCAAAAACCTTTGGAATCAGGTTCTTGACCTCATGAAGCAGGAAAGAGAAGCAGGCGGAGTGCTTGATATGGACACAAAGGTTGTTTCATCTCTCGTTTCTCATGGTGCAGGTTATCTTAATAAAGACCTTGAACAGATTGTAGGACTTCAGACAGATAAACCTTTCAAGCGTTCTCTTATGCCTTATGGCGGTATTAATATGGCTGTAAAGGCTTGTTCAGATAACGGATATGAAGTTGATGATGAAATCAAGCATATCTTTACAGAATACCGCAAAACTCATAATCAGGGAGTTTTTGATGTTTATACTCCTGAAATGAGAGCTGCAAGGTCAAATAAGATTCTTACAGGTCTTCCTGATGCTTATGGAAGAGGAAGAATTATTGGTGACTACAGAAGAGTTGCTCTTTATGGTGTTGATAGACTTATTCAGGACAAAAAAGTTCAGAAGGATTTTTATGCACGTCCTATGACTGAAGAAAAAATCCGTGCAAGAGAAGAAATTGCTGACCAGCTCCGTGCTCTTGAAAATCTCAAGAAACTTGCTGAAATATATGGCTGTGATATTTCAAAGCCTGCAACAACTGCCAAGGAAGCTATTCAGGCTCTCTACTTCGGATATCTTGCTGCTGTAAAGGATCAGAACGGTGCTGCTATGTCTCTCGGACGTACATCAACATTCCTTGATATATATATAAACCGTGACCTTGAAAATGGTCTTATTACAGAAGAACAGGCTCAGGAATATATTGACCATTTCATCATGAAACTCCGTCTTGTACGTTTTGCAAGAACTCCTGAATATAATGCACTTTTCTCAGGTGACCCTCAGTGGGTTACTGAATCAATTGGTGGTGTAGGTGTTGATGGCAGACACATGGTTACCAAGAATAGTTTCCGTTATCTCCATACACTTGAAGACCTTGGAACATCTCCTGAACCGAATATGACAGTTCTTTGGTCAACAAGACTTCCTAAGGGATTCAAGGAATATGCTGCTTCAATTTCAATCAAGACTTCATCAATTCAGTATGAAAATGATGACCTTATGCGTGTTACACATGGTGATGACTATGCTATTGCATGTTGTGTATCATCAATGAGAGTTGGCAAGGAAATGCAGTTCTTTGGTGCAAGAGCTAACCTTGCTAAATGTCTTCTTTATGCTATTAATGGCGGTGTTGATGAAAAGACAGGCGTTCAGGTAGGTCCTAAGTATCGTCCGTTTGAGGGTGAATATCTTGAATATAATGATGTTATGGAAAGATATGAAGATATGATGAGATGGCTTGCAGGTCTTTATGTTGATACTCTTAACTGTATCCATTATATGCATGATAAATACTGTTATGAAAGTCTTCAGATGGCTCTCCATGACAGAGAAGTAAAACGTTACTTTGCTACAGGTGTAGCTGGTCTTTCAGTTGTTGCTGATTCACTTTCTGCTATTAAATATGCAAAGGTTAAAGTTATTCGTAAGGATATTGAAATTAAGAATAAGAAGGGCGAAGTTATAGATGTTGCCAAAAATGTTGCTGTTGATTATGAAATCGAAGGTGACTTCCCGAAATATGGCAACAATGATGACAGAGTTGATAATTTTGCTGTTGAAATCCTTGAAAAATTCATGAACATGGTTCGCCAGCAGCATTGTTACAGAAATGGTGTTCCTACAACTTCTATCCTTACTATTACTTCAAATGTTGTTTACGGAAAGAATACAGGAAGTACTCCTGACGGACGTAAGCTTGGTGTGCCGCTTGCTCCTGGTGCAAATCCAATGCATGGCCGTGATACTCATGGTGCAGTTGCTTCACTTTCATCAGTTGCAAAGTTGCCGTTTACTGATGCTCAGGATGGAATCTCAAATACATTCTCAATTATTCCTAATGCTCTTGGTAAAGATATGCAGGTATTTGTAGGCGATATTGACCTCGATACACTTGCTGCGGAAAAGTAATTATGGATGAGAAAATTATTAAACCGGAAAATGCCTCTGAACTTGCTGATATTATAGACAGCCTTATGGCAGGAGGAAGTGGAAATGTCAACATTTCAGCTGTTGAAGGTTCTGACGGATACGCTGTAAGAACTATAAAAAGCAAGGAAATCTGTGGAAGGAAAGGTGCGTGCTGTCAGCCGACCGAACTTGAAACAGAGGACGAGGATTAAATAAAAATTGAAACAGGAGGAAAACTATTATGGAAAATCAGAAACAGGTTGACAATCTTGTTGAACTTCTTGATGGCTATGCTGAAAAAGGTGGACATCATCTTAATGTAAACGTATTTACAAGAGAAACACTTCTTGATGCTCAGAAGCACCCTGAAAATTATCCTCAGCTTACAATCAGAGTTTCAGGATATGCTGTAAATTTCATTAAACTTACAAAAGAACAGCAGGACGATGTTATTTCAAGAACTTTCCATTCTGCATTATAATAATAAATTTAATTACTGCTGAGAAAACACCGCTTGTCATACGGCAGGCGGTGTATTTTTTACAATACGGAGGAAATTTTATTATGTCCGGATATATTCATTCAACAGAAAGCTTTGGAACAGTTGACGGTCCGGGAGTGCGTTTTGTAGTATTTTTTCAGGGCTGTCCGTTAAGATGCCTTTACTGCCACAATCCTGATACATGGAATTTTTTAGGAGGACGTGAAGTCACTGCTGAAGAAATAATGGAGGAATATGATTCCTATAAGGAATTTCTGAAATCGGGAGGAATTACTGCAACAGGCGGTGAACCCATGGCACAACCTGATTTTCTTGTCGAGCTTTTTTCGCTTGCTAAGAAAAAAGGAGTTCATACGTGTCTGGATACATCAGGAGCTGTTTTTAATCCTAAGTCACATGAAAAAATTGATGAAATAATGAAATATACTGACCTTGTAATGCTTGATATAAAGCATATTGATACAGATGAGCATAAAAAGCTTACAGGAATGAACAATGAGAATATACTTGCGTTTGCAAGATATCTGAAAGAAAAGAAAATTCCAATGTGGGTACGTCATGTAGTCGTTCCCGGTATAACAAATAATGAAGATGAACTTTTCAGACTTGGAGAATTTCTTTCAGAATTTGATAATCTCAAGGCTCTTGATGTTTTGCCTTATCATGATATGGGGAAAGTAAAGTATGAGAATTTAGGAATAGATTATCCTCTCAAGGATACACAGCCTCTTGAAAAGGAAGAAGCAGTAAAAGCGAAAAATATGATAATAAAGGGTATAAAATCAGGACTTCATAAAAGAAAAAAATTATAAAAAACGAGGGAACTTTTTGTCTTAAAAGTTCCCTTATTATATTTTTAATATCCATTGTTTTCGGTCAGCGATTCATCATTTTCAATCCAGTCAGAAACATTTATTTCCTTGAAATTATTTTTATCTTTTCGTATCATGACTTTTTTAATTCCTGCATTTAAAATAAGTCTTTTGCACATGGAACATGGTTCAACATTTCCGTCAATGCTGTTGCTTTTGGCATCATGGCAGGCGAGATAAAGCGTTGAATTTATAAGTTCATTTCTTGATGCTGATATTATTGCATTAGCTTCAGCATGAACTGAACGGCAGAGTTCATATCTCTGACCTTTAGGTATATTAAGCTTTTCTCTTATGCAGTATCCTGTATCACAGCAGTTTATACGTCCTCTTGGAGCCCCATTGTATCCTGTGGAAATAATTTCATCATTTTTAACTATTATAGCACCAAAAATACGTCTTAAACAGGTGCTTCTTCCGAGTACAGTTTCGGCAATATCGAGGTAATAATTGGTTTTGTCACGTCTTTCCAAAAAATCATCTCCCTGTATAAAAATTTATTATATTAATTATAATGCATTTTATAGAATATTGCAATATTGTAATCTGAAATTTTTTTAATTCAATTGCAGTTATACCGTAAATATGATATAATAATTAAATTGCTTGAAATGAAAGGAATTTTTTAATATGAATAATCTTACAGATATAAGCGTTATAAAAAGTATAATGTCCCGTCACGGATTTAATTTTTCAAAGGGACTTGGACAAAATTTTCTGGTAAATCCATCTGTATGCCCGAAAATAGCAGAGATGGGAAATGCACAGAAAGGATATGGAATAATTGAAATAGGTACTGGATTTGGTGTACTTACAGTTGAACTTGCAAAACGTGCTGATAAGGTTGTTGCCATAGAAATTGACAAAAGGCTTATGCCTGTGCTTGATGAAACTCTTACAGAATTTAACAATATAAAAATTATAAATGAAGATATTATGAAAGTTGATTTAAATAAGATTATTGAAGATGAATTTAAAGGAATGAAAGTTGCAGTATGTGCGAATCTTCCATATTATATAACATCACCTGTTATAATGTATTTGATGGAAAGTAATATACCTATTGAAAGCGTAACAGTAATGGTTCAGAAAGAGGCAGGGGAGAGGCTTTGTGCAGAAGTAGGAACACGTCAGGCAGGAGCAATTACAGTTGCGGTTAATTATTATGGAAAAGCTGAAAGGCTTTTTAATGTAATGAGAGGTAGTTTTATGCCGGCACCGAATGTTGATTCATGTGTTATAAGAATTGATATTGATAAAAAATATAAGCTTGATAAAGATGATGAGGAATTTTTCTTTAAAACAGTAAAGGCGTCATTTTCTCAGAGGAGAAAAACTCTTGCAAATACAGTTTCATCATCTATGAATATTTCAAAGGAAAATATATATGAAATACTTGATGAAATGGGTCTGGATAAGTCGATAAGAGCTGAAAAGCTGGATATGGAGAGTTTTATAAAATTTTCAGAATCTGTTAAACGTTTGGTTGACAATGATATCGTATAATATGACATAAAATTAGAAATAATCCTATAATATTGCAACCATAAATGACAATTAACGTCATATATACTGTTGTATAATAATATTTGCAGTGCAGGAATTTTGTAACAGTAAAGTACAGGCTGTTGATGCTGACAAGTATTATTATGCGGTGGTGTTATATTATGCTGAAAACTCAGGTGGTTTCAGAAAAAAGCAGTATAAATATTTTTTATGTTTCTCTTGCAATGGTGATAATATCATTTGTAATGACAGGAACTAAGATTGCAGGAGTTGAATCTCCGTTCAATGCAGTTGTTGCAGGAGCAGTTTCACCTGTATATGCTACCGCAGTTCTTACAGGAAGTCTTTTATTTTATTTTTTTACAGGAAATATAGTTGACTCTCTTTCAATGATAGGAAGCCTTACAGTAATAGTGGTTTCAAGATGGATTTTTGACAGTAAATCTCCGCCATTCAAAGCATTTATATCATGCATATGCATGATAATTTCATCATTTGCAGTGATAATATCAGCAGGAATAGAACAGCCTTCAGGATTTGTAGTACATATATGTCTTAGTATTCTTACAGGAATATCAGTCTATTTTTTATCGGACGTGCTTGAAAGCGGAATAAGAAAAATTCAGATATCAGGATCAAAAGGCTGTTCATATGCAATAATATGTATTCTGCTGATAACTTCGCTTACATCAGTTAATATATGGCATTTTAATCTTGGAAGGATTGCAGGTGTATTTTTTATACTTAATGCTTCACGGCAGTACAGGCAGTACGGAGGGGCAATATGTGGAATTTTCACCACCTGCGGAACGATGTTCTGTTCACAGAATACAGGAATGACAACAATATTTTTTGGTGCATCAGGACTTATTACAGGATTTTTTTATGAATTTAACAGAATAATTTTCGGATTATTTTTTATGTCTGTTAATATACTTGGGCTTATGCTTATGGGGGTAAACAGTGCATCACTGGAAATGCTTACTGATGTTGCGGTCGGCACATTTATATTTATGATTATGCCGGAAAGATTTATTGTTGGATATTTTCCTGACAGCAGGAGTTATGATATCGGTTCTTCAGGGATAATATTATCAAGGCTTGACAGTATTTCAGAAACTCTTTCAGATATAAGGAAAGATTCACAGAATATTGTAAATGTGCTTAAAAAGAATGATTGTATAAGCAGGGATAATATAAAATCATCTGTACTGAAAGAAAAACAGCGTATGCTTTTTTCGCAAATGCAGATTTCAGAAAATATACTCTCATGCATATATAAAGATATATCTGAAAATATAAAATATGACAGCAGAATAACTGAAATTGCAAGAAGATGTTTTACAGACAGAAAAATTACTTTTATATTAGTGTCAGCCTATAAAAATGCCTGCAATCGAATATTTATAGAAGTATTTTTCAGCAGTATAACTAATATTGACTGTAATGATATAGCAGAAGAATTTTCAGCTGTTTTTATGAAACAGTTTGAATACTCTGAAAAGATTAATTCAAATAATGAATATATCATTACTTTTTCTGAAAAAGCCAACTATGAAGTAAGCAGTTTTTTATATCAGTCAGGAGCATCTGAGAATGAACCTTCGGGGGATACGGCAGTATGTTTTGACGATATGAAGGGAAATACTTATCTTGTTATATCTGACGGAATGGGAAGTGGTAAAAATGCGGCTATTGATTCAAAAATTACAGTAAGTCTTTTCAAAAGACTTGTTACAGGAGGTATTGATGCTGTTACTGCAATAAGCATAATAAATTCTGTTATGATTGCAAAATCTTCAGATGAAAGTTTTGCCACACTTGATGCAGCAAGAATAAATACTGATACGGGAGAGCTTACATTGATAAAGTCAGGTGCTTCCGCAACTCTTATAAAGCATGAAAACAGTGTTAAGATGGTTAATGCTTCAACGTTTCCGATAGGCATTATCAGCAGTACAAAGCCATTTGTAAGAAAATTCAGTTTTGCGCCTGATGATTCGATAGTTATGCTTTCTGATGGTGTAAGTGACAAAAGTTATCAGTATATAAAAACTCTTATGCTTGATAAAAATACTGATTTAAGCAGTGTTTCAAGACGTATAGGCGAAAATGCAGGAAAGCTTTTTTATGGAAAGCGTGATGATATAACAGTTCTTTCAGCAGCTCTTAAGTTAAGATAACGCTTTTATTATAATATTTTTTGAAAAATGCATAAAATATTTACTTATATCTATTAATAATTGTAGCAAAATGCACTAATTATTATAGGCTAAATAGTAAAATTATACGAAATTTTTTAAAGATTATCAAAAAAGCTTGAATAACTGTCAAAATTCTGCTAAAATAAAAGATACAACAGGGAGGGTGAATATATGAATAAAAAAACTTCAGATAATTATGACGTTCCACTGTATTTTTTTCATCATGGAAAAAATTATGAAGCGTATAAATTCTTTGGTGCACATAAAGAAAAGAACAGCAGAAAATCTGTATATTGTTTCAGATTATGGGCACCGAATGCTGTGAGTGTTTCTGTTGTGGGTGAATTTAATAACTGGGACAGAAATGTTAATCCTATGCACCGTATTTCTGATGAAGTCTGGGAGGTTTCAGTTTCAGGTCTGCAAATATTTGACTCATATAAATACAGCATAGAAACAAAATCAGGCAAAATGATTTATAAAGCTGACCCTTATGCTACACATTCTGAATTGCGTCCCGGCACTGCTTCAAAACTTTTTGAAAGTAAATTTAAATGGAGTGATGATGAATGGTTTGCAGAAAAAAAGAGCAAGTCTGTATATAAATCTCCTATGAACATATATGAAGTTCATTTTAATTCATGGAAAAAAAATGAGGACGGCAGTTTTTATAGTTATACTCAGTTGGCTTCCGAAATAATTCCATATTTGAAAAAGATGTCCTATACTCATATTGAATTTATGCCTCTTGCAGAGTATCCTTTTGACGGTTCATGGGGATATCAGGTAAGCGGATATTTCGCTCCCACTTCAAGATTCGGTACTCCGGACGACTTTAAAAAAATGATAAATCAGTTTCACAAAGCAGGAATAGGTGTAATTCTTGACTGGGTTCCGGCTCATTTTCCCAAAGATGCTCAGGGACTTTATGAATTTGACGGCACTTGCTGTTATGAATATACTGATGTCAGGAAACAAGAGCATAAGGGCTGGGGTACAAGAGTTTTTTATTATGGCAAGAATGAAGTATGCTCTTTCCTTATTTCAAATGCATGTTATTGGCTTGAGGAGTATCATGTTGACGGTCTGCGTGTGGACGCTGTTGCATCAATGCTTTATCTTGATTATGACAGACGTGACGG
>CAYRPZ010000065.1:0-8814 GCA_964426275.1 uncultured Ruminococcus sp.
TTTTCATTTGTTTCAAAAAGACGTTTAAGGTTCTCTTTCATATTTCTGAACATATCAAAAAGCGATGCAATTTCGTCCTGAGTATCAAGCTTGTCAATTTTAATATCAAAGTTATAATTTGAAATCTGTTTTAATTGTCTTGTAAGTTTTTCAACAGGTGCAATAACTCTCTTGAATGTTATCACTCCAAGTATTGAAAGTATAACAAAAAGTACTGCCAGAGCAATCGTATTTATAACTTTGAAAATACTTACTTTTTTATCTGTGTCATCAAGTGTATCTTCACTTGTTTCATATCTATATGAAATAAGCTTTTCAATATAGTTTGATATGTAACCATTATTTTTTGAATATTTATCATTATAGAGCTGTAGTGCAGATTCTCTGTCAGAAGAATTTATAAGTTCATTTATCTGCTGAGAATATTTTGAATAATTTGAATAAATTGAAACCGCAAGCGATGACTGAACATCGTCATCAGACGATGAATACTGATTATTTACATCACTGCATATGGACAAAAGATTTTCATCAAGTTTTTTCAACGATACCAAATCATCTTCCGAACCCCCGTTCAGATATGTATTAATAAGAGTATCCAGTTCTCCAAATTCATAACGCAGTTCATTAAGTTCAGAAAGCGATATTGCATAATCTTCAAGTTTTCTCACAAGTACATTAGATGTATACATTGAAGTAGCAAATATAAAACATACCACTATAATCGCTGCAACAAATCCAGCCAAGAATGTCCTTTTAAGTGACTTTTTCATATATATTAATTTCCTTCCTTTACACTATTAAGCGTATATACAATATTTGCATATATTCCCTGGGCTGCTTCCTCCGGTGTAAGAATTTCAAGCGATACAGATTCTATAGCATCATTATAATATTCCTGCATTTCTGAATTTTCCATATAAGGACTGATAAGTACAGGATTGCTCTGAAGTATCATATTATTTGAATCATATGCCAGACCGCTTAACTGACCTGAATTTTCAAGAGCATTAAATGCTGATTTGGAAACAGGTATTCCTCTTGATGTTCCAAGAATTTCAGCACATTCAGTATCATTATAAAGAAAATCAAGCAGAATTGCTGACTGAACAGGATACTGTGTATCTTTATTTATTGCAAAAAGCAGTGATGGTTTATAAAACCAGCCTGTACTCTGTGCATTTTCCATAGTAAGCAGATTACCCATAACAAGATTATCAGGATTTTCAAGTGTACTCTGATATTTTGCAACAGAACTTCCCCATTCAGCAATTCCTGCAACAGTTCCATTTTTCCATGCTTCTGATTCATAAAGACTTGAAGCTGAACTATCCTTATCTATCTCGGAAATACTTCTTATGACACCGCAATCCTGCATTTTCTTATAAAATGCAAGTGCATCGGCAAGTTCATCAACTGTAAATCCTATTTTACTGTCATCTGTTATAAACTGATGACCTGTTTTCTGCTGTTCATATACAACTGCAAGATAAAATGCAGTAAATCCGGTTCCGGTATCAGCTTCCAAAGGATAGCTCCCCACTGCATTAAGCTTTGGTGCAATTTCAAAAAGGTCATTCCATGTTTCAGGAAGTGCCACACCGGCTTTATCATAAACATCTTTATTATAAAAAACACTTCTTCCTGTTACTGAAACAGGAATTGCATTAAGTACTCCATTCCTTCTTCCGAATGAAAGTATATCATCACTAAAATTAGACAAATTAATATAATCATCTAACTTTTCAAGGTCATAGAATCCTGAACCATCATATGAAAGTGTTACAAGCCAGTCGTAGTTTACCTGTATAACATCGGTGCATGAATTATTTTCAAGTTCATCAAATATCTTATTTTTCCAGCCTGACCAGCTTCCATAATCAACTTCAACTTTAATATTCGGATATTTATTTTCAAAAAGTTCTATAGCCTGATTAGTTGCATCATGACGTTCATCCCCTCCCCACCATGATATACTTATTGTACATTCCTCATCAGGATTGTAATTTACAGATGAATTATCATTTTTTGAACATGAAATGCCAAATAAAGAGAATGACAATGTCACTGCGGTAATAATTATTTTTTTCCACATAAGCAACACTCCTTTAAAATAATTATATCATTTCATCTAAATAATGTCAACAACACTGCAAAATATGTCATAACGTCAAAAAGCGGAAAATAATTCCGCTTTTTATAAAAATATGTAAAAAAGTCTTATTTATCCCATAAATTTTTATTTCAAAAACTATCAGATTTTTGAATATGTCTTTGTTATATAAATGAAATAATTTCTTTTGTTTCTTTTCTTGCAGGAGCATCGGGATTTTCAGCAGGATATCCCATAGCTATCAGTGCAGCAACTTTCATATTTTCAGGAAGATTTATAGCCTGAGCCACCTTATCTTCATCAAAAATACCCATAATACAAGTACCAATACCTTTTTCATATGCTGAAAGGCAGAATGTCTGTGCAGAAATTCCTGCATCAAACATTTCCCATCTGTCACCCTTTGAAGTTGTATAAGAACCATCACGTTCAAATCCTGAACGGCCTGTAACATATGCAAGCACTGCAACAACGGCGCAATTATCTATTATTCCGCCGTTATGAGCCATTCCGAATACACATTCCTGTGACAATTTCTTTTTCATATTCTCACTTTCAATGAAAAAATATCTTGCAGTTTTAGTATTTTTCCAGCTTGGAGCATACTTTGCGGTATCGACAATTTCTTCAAGAATTTCATGTGAAATTTTTCTGTCCTCAAAATTTCTGATACTTCTTCTTTCTTTTATTCCGTTTTTTAAATTCATAAAAATCAATCTCCTTTAAATAATATATAAAATCAGATTTCAGTATCTGACATAATCTGTATGTAAGTGTTTTTAACTTTTGAATGTTTTACTTTTTTAGCTTCTTCAGAAAATTCAGCTTCTGTTACAGAAATATCCTTTTTATCATCAGGAAACAGCTCATTATCTTCATTGGATTTAGCTGGTTCAGATATTTCATTATCGCTGATAATATTTTCTTGATTATCATTATTGCAAATATCATTAATCTGGTTTTCATTAGCCTGAGATAATTCTTCATTAAATTTATTAGTTTCAGCATCTGTGGGCAATTTTGAATAATTAATGCTCTGGATAAATTTCTGAGTAATTTTATTTATGCCCGAAATTTTTCTTTCAACAGCACAAGCAATCTGAAGTTTATTACTGTCGGATATATTCGGATTATGCTGAACGCTTTTAATTTCTGCAACAGATGAATTTATATGCTGTAATTTAAGACGCTGGACATCTTCTTTGGTTTTGCATTGTTTAAGAGATTTTTCGTAAGCCTGTTTTTCGAGCTTATCATTTTTAAGTTTCTGATAAAGTGCAGGATTTTTTTGTTTTATATATTTAGCCTCATCATCTGTAAGCTCAGAACCCTGCTGAATTTTTATATATATTGAAGAGAGTTTTTCATCTGAATTCTGTTTGCTGCTCTCATATATATCATATGCCTGTTCAATATCAGTCTGTTTTTTTTGGCACCATTCGCTCATGGTAGCAGTACCATCAGCTTTAAAGTCGCCTGAATTTTTCTTTTTTTGCCATTTACTCTGCATATCCATAGTTTTTATATAACTATTAACAGAACCAATTGTAAAGAAGTTCATAAAAAAAATCCCTCCTGTTAAAATACTCTTAAAAATATATATCGGCATCAATCAGTAAATTTCAAGCATAAATAAAATTCCGAATAAGATAAAAAGATAAGAAATAACCATATCCAATATCTTATTCGGATTTATATTATAATGTGATTATATCATCACACACCGAGTATCTTTTTAAAGTCTGCACTGATTTCCTGTTCAAGCTTCAGAGCATCATCATGAGATGCACATTTTGTTGTATAATAAGCTTTGATTTTAGGTTCTGTGCCTGACGGTCTGATAATTACACCTGCACCATCAGTAAGCTTGAATGAAAGAACATCTGACTTTGGAAGTGTAATTTCATTAATTTTACCTGTTGCGGCAATCTTGCTTGTACCTGCAATATAATCAGCAAATTCAGTCACTGCAAGACCTGCAATTTCAGCAGGCGGATTACTGCGGAGTTCAGACATGATATTCTGCATTTTTTTCATACCGCTTTCACCTTCAAACTGAAAACTTTCCTGCTTGTGCACAAACTGACCATATTTATTATAAAGATTTTCCCTTGCCTGAAGAAGTGTTATTCCTTTTGTTCTGTAATATGCAGCCATTTCACATATAAGCATTGATGCGACAACAGCATCTTTATCACGGACATAACTTCCTGCAAGATATCCATAGCTTTCCTCAAATCCGAAGATATAACGCTTTTCTTCACCTTTTCTTTCAAGAAGTCCAATCTGTTCACCGATGAACTTGAAACCTGTAAGTACATCTATAACTTCAACGCCGTATTCCTTTGCAATAAGGTCAACTATTGATGTTGTAACTATAGTTTTTACTGTTACAGGATTTTCAGGCATTGTTCCCTTTTCAGTTCTCTGAGAACATATATATTCAAGAAGCATTGCACCAACTTCATTACCTGAGAAAAGAACATATCCGCTGTCTGAGGGAACGGCAATACCTACTCTGTCAGCATCAGGGTCGGTTGCAAGGAGAAGGTCAGGCTGACATTTTTCACAAAGTTCAAGACCAAGTGCAAGAGCTTCCTTTATTTCGGGATTTGGATATGGACAAGTCGGGAAATTTCCGTCAGGATTTTCCTGTTCATGAACGACTGTAACATCTTTTATTCCGATTGTGTCAAGAATCCTGCGTACAGGTTTATTTCCTGTTCCGTTGAGAGGTGTATATACCACCTTAAGACCGCTTGATGCACAAAGGTTTGTATTTATTCCCTGAGCAAGAACGTTTTCAAAATAATCATTTATAACATCATCACCGATATAGCTTATTTTTCCTTCGGCAACGGCTTTGTCAAAATCAGTATCCTTAATTCCGTCAAACATATCAGTTGAATTGATTTTTTCAAGAACTCTTGCAGCTGCATCAATAGTCATCTGACAGCCATCATCACCATATACTTTATAGCCATTGTATTTTGCCGGATTATGACTTGCAGTAATCATGATGCCGGCACTGCATTTAAGTTTTCTTACTGCGAATGAAAGCATTGGAGTTGGCATAAGCTCCTTATAAAGATAAACTTTAATACCGTTTGCTGCAAGAACAGATGCAGCTGCTTTTGTGAATACATCTGAATTAATTCTGCTGTCATGGGCAATAGCCATTGCAGGATTTTCATATGTTTCATTTACATAATCGGCAAGTCCCTGTGTTGCACGACGTATTGTATATACATTAAGCCTGTAAGTACCTGCACCAATAACACCTCTCAGACCACCTGTTCCGAATTCAAGACTGCGGTAAAATCTGTCTTTTATTTCCTCGTCATTACCCTCAATTGACCTGAGTTCAGTTTGAAGTGCAGGGTCAAGAACAGCCCTTTCACACCAAAGATTATATAACGATAATTCTTTGTTCATAAAATATTCCTCCACACACAATATATTGAAAACATAAACTTTAACAATTACCATTATACCATATTCTTTATTGTTTGAAAAGATGTTTATTACAATATTTCAGGAAATTTATCATATTTACAAAAAATAATACAAAAAAATCTCTTATTTTAATCATATATTAAAAAACGCAAAGTAAAAATATACATTTATAACGGTTTGTTAAAGAAATTTTTAGCGGCAGCAGCAAATTTTTTTACATCATTCATCGGAAGTGATGAATGCCGGTCATCTTTTTTCCTGTTTCTTATTTCATCATAACTTTTATTTGTGCTTGGTTCTTTTTCATCTACAGGATTTTCATATTTTTCTTCATTTTCAGTTTCAGTATTTGATTTGGGCACAGTATTTGCAGTTTCCTTTTTCATTACAATAACAGGCTTTGATACAATGCTTTCCACATCTGAACCACCCTCAAAATCATCAGCAAAATTTTCATTGAAATCAATTGTTGCATAAGCTTTTAATGCATCAGCTTTTCTATTCTGAGGATTACTGATAAAATTGTTTTTCATGCTGCTGACCCCACTGTTGTTATGATGCTGCACATTATCAGATAATGTTTCATTCCTATTAATAATATTATTATCTTGTACCATGTTATTATTCTCGTATATTTCCTTATTATTATCCTGCCATTCGTCCTGAACAGGCAATGTAAAATAAGAAGGGGTATTTATTCTTTTATTCTGTATAAATGAATATACAGGTCTTACATGAGATACATCAACAAAAACAAAAGCTTCTGAATTTTTTTCATTGTCATTTACTATATAATCAATAAATTTCATTGAAGGAAGATATACACATTCATACTCATCAACACATATTATCTTTTTTATATAAAGATGCTGAGAAATTGTTTTCATTTCAAGAAATGTATTGTATTCACTTTCATCTTTTCCTGACGAACAACCTATAAAAATTCTGTCATCTGATGAACATATCACTGACACATGAAGTCCAAAATTAAAAAAATTTCCTGCACATGTATGTTTTTTCATTTTTAAAAATTCAACAGCCTTACTGTACAAATCCATATTTCAAACCTCCGATACTATAAAATAATAATCCAACAATATTTATTATATATTAAATTTTGTAAAAAATCAATATAAAATTTTCTGATTTATAATTTGTTTTTATAAAATAAATTGAAAAAATTCGGCAATCGATATTTTTAAATACTGTTTTTATCACGACTGATAAATAAATATCATTCTTATTATATTTAACCGTTCTTTTTTATAATCAATCCAGCATATACTGTAAAAAAATCATGTTTGGAGTGATATTATTTGAAAGAAAATCCTTTTTATGACTGTAACGACAATCTTATCTGTGACAGAGCTGTTATTCTTGGAAAATATATTCTTGAAAATAAATCAACTGTGAGAGCATGTGCCGAACATTTTTACGATGAATTCGGCATAAGCAAAAGCACTGTACATAAAGATGTTACACAGAAACTCGCTGTTATAAGACCTGACCTCTGCTCTCTTGTCCGTGAAGTTCTTGAAATTAATAAAAAAGAGCGTCATATAAGAGGTGGTATGGCTACAAGAAAAAAATATGAATTGATAAGAGGACAGAAATTAAATTCCATAAAATAATTCATTTCCCAAAGCTGAATTTCTGCGATATTCAAAAATATCCGACCATTTTCAAATTTTAAAATGAATTTCAAGAAACATAGAGAATTAAAGAGATTTCAAGAAAAAATCAGCGTTTAAAGAATATAAATTGATTTTTCAGCATTTTCACCCTTGACGTCCCGTAAAAAATAATGTATAATGATTATTGTTGTGTCAGGGTTGTATTCTCACGAACTGCCCTTAAACGAAAAAATTTTTTACGGAGGAATTTATAATGTCAACTTATATGCCTAAGGCTGACGATTTAAAAAACCGTAACTGGTATATAATCGATGCAGCCGGAAAACCTCTCGGTCGTGTTGCTGCTCAGGCTGCACATATCCTTAGAGGAAAACATAAACCTACATTCGCACCTCATGCTGACTGCGGCGACCATGTTATTATTATAAACTGTGCTCAGGCTGTTCTTACAGGTAAAAAACTTGAACAGAAATCTTATATATGGCACACAGGTTGGGTTGGTCACCTCAAATCTGTAAAGTATAAAGACCTTATGGCAAACAATGCCGACAAAGCTATGCTCTATGCTGTAAATGGTATGCTTCCTAACAATACACTCGGAAGAAAAGCTCTTACACGTCTTAGAGTTTACAAAGATGCTAACCACAATCAGGCTGCTCAGAAGCCTGTTGCTTATGAATTATAAGAAAGGAGTCCGCAATAATGTACGAATCAAAACAGAAATATTATTACGGTACAGGCAGAAGAAAACATTCTGTTGCAAGAGTACGTGTATATAACGGTACAGGAAATATTACCATAAATGGCAGAAGCATTGACGACTACTTCGGTCTTGAAACTCTCAAGCTTATAGTTCGTCAGCCACTTGCCCTCACTGATAATCTTGATAAATTTGATATTGTCTGCAATGTTGCAGGCGGCGGTGTTACAGGTCAGGCCGGTGCTGTAAGACATGGTCTTTCAAGAGCACTTCTCGAATTTAATCCGGAACTTCGTCCTGTTCTCAAAAAAGCAGGCTTCCTCACACGTGACCCTCGTATGAAAGAAAGAAAAAAATATGGTCTCAAGGCTGCACGTCGTGCTCCTCAGTTCTCGAAGAGATAATTTATTCCCTATCGCGAGTACTCAAAACCACGTATTTACGACGTTTATATCGTCTAGGAATGTGCTGAAACAGTGCGAAATTTGGACGGTCACTAACACGTAACTTGTGGGTAACTAATAAGAATTTAAGGCATTTACCCTTGTGGTGAATGCCTTTTTTATTCTATATTTATTTATGTATGTATATTTTCGTCAAAAAGTCTCATGATATTTGTAATAATCATCTTGACATATCAATTAAAATAATGTAAAATTAGTTTATATCGACTAAAATGAAATGGAGTGATTTTGTGGATTTCAAGTTGAGAAATATCGGAAAAATTGCTGAGGCAGATATTAAACTTGATGGTATCACTGTCATTTGCGGTAATAATAATACTGGTAAAAGTACGGTCGGAAAAGCGTTGTTTTCGTTTTTTAACTCTTTATTTGACTATAAAAACAAGATATTAGTACAGAAAACGAGCAAGCTAAAAAATTTTATATCAAATAATAGTGATTCGTTCG
>CAYRPZ010000066.1:0-8477 GCA_964426275.1 uncultured Ruminococcus sp.
GTTTTTTGAACTTTTCTATTTTATTTTCAAGACTTTTGGATTTCTGAAGAATTTTCTGAGAATTTTCGATATCGTCCCAGAAACCATCTTTTGCGATTTCTTTCTGAAGCTCATCAAATTCATTTTTTGACTTTTCAATTTCAAGAACATCGGAAAGTTCCTTAATTTCAGGTCTGTATCCGATAAGTTCAAGTCTTAATTCATCAAGTAAAAGCATATTGTCATATATTCCCTTCATTAAATTTTTTATATACTTTATATTATACTATAAAAAACACTGTACTGCAAATAATTTATTAATAAATATTGAAAAATATTTAATTTATGCTATAATATATATCATAGAAAATTTTTTATTCATTAAGAACAGGAGAATAATAAATGAATTATACAGGAAATAAATGTATATCGTGTGGAAAAGAATTTATAAAAAATGATGATATAGTGGTATGCCCTGATTGCGGTACGCCTTATCATAGAGATTGCTTTAAAAAAGAGGGAAAATGTATAAATTCAAAGCTTCATGAAAACAAATCTGTGTGGAAATCTGTGAAATCAGATAATCCCGTAGTATCTGAAACAAAATTATGCAGTCAGTGCGGTTCACAAAATAAAAATACAAGCCGTTTCTGCGAAAATTGCGGAGCATCTTTGAATAATCAGATGCTAAGTGATAATATTTCTACCGGCAAAAATCAGATTTATGAAAGCATGAATGAAGACCTTAAAAAAGAAATATGTGATAAAATGGGCATTGGTGATGAGGAAATTGACGGGGTAAAGCTATATGAAATGGCATACTTTATTAAATATAATATTTATTACTATATTTCAGTTTTTAAAAGATTTAAGGAAACAGGAAAAAAATTCTCTGTGAATTTCATTTGCTTTCTTGTACCATATTATTATTTTTCAAGCAGAAAAATGTATTTTTGGTCATTCGTTTCATTTGCTGTTATTATGCTTCTTTCACTCCCTCAGTGTATAAATATTGCAGCAGAATGGCTTTCTCAGAATATAAATGTTGATTTTGTAAGTACAAGTGCTTTTTCAGCAGTTCTTAATACAAGCAATTTCCTGATGATTGCATTTAAGATGATAATGGCATTTGCAGCAAACTGGCTTTACTTCAAGCATACAATAAAAACAGTCAGGAATATAAAATCATCATTTCCCGAAAGTCAATGGAATTATAATATTATGCGTAAAGGCGGAACAAGTTTTACTGCTGTAATTATTACACTGCTTATTGAAATAGCTTTCGTAGTTATGATTATGTCAGTAATATGTGCTGTTCTTTATGCTTTGCAGATGTCCTTGTGACAAATGTCTGAAAACAGAATTTTTTTAATTTTTTTGCATAATGCTTGACAAATTTATTTATATCTGATATAATTTTAATGTTATCCTTGCACGTTGTTACAGATGAACGTGCTAAATCCAGAAGGAGGTGTATTTAGAATGGCAAAACTTAATGAAAAGTATGAAGCTATGGCTGTTTTCAGCTTGTCAGCAGGCGAAGATGCAGTTAAGGAGCTTGTGGAAAAATTCAAGTCTGTAATTGAAAGACATGCTGTTCTCGAATCTGTTGACGAATGGGGCAAGCGTAAGCTCGCTTATCCGATTGAAGATGAAACTGAAGGTTACTATGTAATCTACAGCTTTGAATCAAAGACAGATTTCCCTGCAGAACTTGGCAGAAGATTTAACATTACTGATAAAGTTCTCCGTTCACTTGTTACTGTTAAGTAATTGTGAATGTGCTAAGGAGGAGTTCCTGTGATTAACAAAGTAATTCTTATGGGCAGACTTACTGCTGACCCTGAACTTCGTCAGACACCTTCGGGTGTTTCTGTATGTAGGTTTACTGTTGCCGTCAATCGTCAGTATGTTGATAAGCAGACAGGCGAAAGACAGGCTGATTTTATTAACATTACTGCATGGAGAAATACTGCTGATTTTGTTGCAAGATATTTTCATAAGGCAAGTATGATAATTGTTGAGGGAAGTTTAAGAAATGACAATTATACTGACCAAAATGGTGTTAAACACTACAGTATGAATGTACAGGCTGATAATGTCACATTCGGTGAATCAAAGAGTGCATCAGTCAGCGGAGGCAATGGTGGATATGCAGGAAATGCAGGCGGTCAGCCGTATTATGATAACAGCAGAAGTTATCAGCAGCAGGCTCCGGTTCAGCCACAGTATGATAACAGAGGTTATCAGCAGGCTATGGCACAGCCACAGCAGCCTTCAGTTAATGAATCGCTTCAGATTGGCGATTTAAGTGACTTTGAAGTGCTCAGTGATGAGAATGTTCCGTTTTAATTTTACAGATTAATTATATTTTTAGAAGGAGGATTTTTCCATGGAAAAGGGCGAAAGAAATATGCGTGGAGCTAAAAGACCACGTAAAAAAGTCTGCTCATTCTGTGTGGACAGAGCTGAAAAAATTGATTATAAAGATGTTGCAAAGCTTAGAAAATGCATGACTGAAAGAGCTAAAATTCTTCCAAGACGTGTAACAGGTACTTGTGCATATCATCAGCGTGAACTTACAACAGCTATAAAGAGAGCAAGACACATTGCACTGCTCCCATATGTAAGTGACTAATATATAAATTATGTTCAGAGAGAAATTCAGAAATGAGTTTCTCTTTTTGCATATAAAAAACAGTTGTAATAAAAATTACAACTGTTTTTATTTTAAATTATTCAGCTACATCAATATCAGCTATAGGATAGTCTCTGTTAAGATTTTTAAGGAAAACTTCATAATCACCCTTGTATAAAGCATATACATCAATCTTTTTTGTGATTTTACCATTTTCGTCAGCATCTTCTTTTCTGAGAGTATCCTTAATATGTTCAAGCTTCCACATTGCCAAAGCAACTGCTAAATCATGAGCTCTCTGTTCATTACTAAGCATTGCTGAAATCCTCCTTTCATAATATAAATAAATTATATCATACTTTGTTAAAGAAATCAAGCATTTTCAATAAAAATCTCATAATTTTGTTTTGTGTTCCTGATATAAATCAGAATTTGCATATCAATTATTTTGCTTTACATGATATTTTATGGACATCTAATTTAAAAACAGCAACATCTTCAAGCATTTTATCATTATAATTCCATTCTGTTTTTTGCGTTGTTTGTTTCATTAAAAGATTAAGTCCGATTTTCTTTTCTTCATCATCATTTACATTATATAATATTCCTGTACCTATTACACTTTGGAAAGCTGCAGAAAAATTACAAGCTGTTTTATTTTCTGATAGTTTATATTTTCCGTCTATTTCAAATCCTACTAAAGGTTCAGATTGACTAAGTTCATATTTTCTTCCTGATTTTGCACCATGAAAGTAAAATGAATATTTATCATTTTCATATAAATATCCGTAATTAACAGGAACAATATAAATATCACCATCATCATAAAAAGCGATTCTAAGTATCTGTTCTTTTGCTATAAATTCTTCTATTGCCTTTTGGCTTGTAATTTCTCTATCACTTCTTCTCACAACGATGCCTCCTAAGGCTTACTTTATAAGTTGAACTTAACAGAATTGAGATTAAAAATATATAAAATTACTTAGTCATTCTTGATTTGATTATTTTAACCATTTCACCGACATTTTTCATGGTGGAAACTTCACCCATCTTGAATTTCATGCCAAATTCCTTTTCAACTGCTTCAATAAGATTTATATGCTCAAGGCTGTCCCATTCATCAATATCGTCAGCGGTTGTGTCATCGTCAAGGTCGACATCATCAAGGTCAAATACATCTGTAAATACTTCCTCAAGTCTGTTGTAAATTTTCTGTTCTTCCATAAAAATATACTCCTTTTAAATTTATTTTTAATTGCCGGAGGCAACTTTTATAACATGATTCTTCTGTGAATATTCAGATATATCAAGTTTCCATACGCTATCGCCATTATCATTTATGTTCATTCTTTCAAATCCGAAAGTTTTAAAGAGTTCGCTTACCATATTGTTTTTGGCAGTTTTATAATAATATCCATAAATTTCAGATATATTGTTTTTACGGCATTCTGAAACAAGTGTATCCAGCATTGCAAATTCCATATCACGCTTTAATACACGACAGCTCATAAGCCATAAATCTATATGCAGTGATGATTTTTTCTTTCTGCCGATTACAATCGATACAACACCATTGTCACCAAATTTGTCAGTAAGCTTTCCATATAATCTTATATAGTCATTGCTGTGGAAAACTTCCTCCATTTCAGACTGTGTATATCTTTTAGTAGTCAGATTGAACTGATTGCTTTTATTGGTAAGCTGAACGATTCTCTGAAGGTATACAGTGTCAAAATCATTAATTACAGCATTCATTTCAAGACTTAAAAGGTAATCTTCATAATTTGCAAATTGTTTCTGCTGATTAACTCTTTCAGCATTTTTCTTATACATTTCATTTCTTTTCATGTCATCTTCTGAGAATGACGTAATTTCAAAGTATCCTGCCTTATCTATAATCTGTATATAGTTTTCAACTGTTTTTATATCAGGTGACATAACGCCTTTGAGCTGAGATTTTACTATTTCACGCTCTGCGGGATTATCATCAATGAAAACGATACTTTCAGGGAGAATATTAAGTTCTGAGGCAATTTCGGAAATATTGCTGTCCTTATTATTCCAGTTAGCTTTTATGGATATGAAATCATCGGGGGAAAGTATGCTGTCAGGGTGTTTAAGTCCGAGCATAGCATTTTCCTCATCATTTTTAGAGCATACTGAAAGAATAATTCCAAGATTTTTATGAGCCTTTATATATTTCTGAAATTCGCTGTATGCCTGTGACATTGAGGTTTCCTGACCGATTTCAATGCCTTCCTGACCGTCATCTCCTATAACTCCGCCCCATAATGTGTTATCGAGGTCAAGAGCAAATGCCTTTTTATTTTTTCCAAGAATGGATTTTATGATATTTGCGACATTATATGAAAATTCAGGGATTGCCTGAACACATAAAGCATATTTATACATATACCAGTAAAACGGTGCAGACCATTTTTCAAGTCCGTATGAGGCAGACAGATAATTTATATCATTAATGAAAAAATTATTATGTGTCTGTGCATACTCATAGAATTTAAGGTTAAGACGGGATATGAAATTTATTCTGCCATGGATATCTGAAGCTTCTGAATTGCCGAGTATACGATAAAATGGCATTTCCATATTATTCTGAATTATCGGGCAATGATATTTTTCAGAGATTGTATCCCACATTTTACTGAAATGGCTGAACTGACGTTCAAGTGCATTATCTATATCATTAGCTGATAAATTCATATCAGCATCGGAAAGTTCAGTTATATTGCGGTTGGTGGTATGTATGAATATAAAATCAGGCTTAAAGTTGTCAAGTTCAGCATTTCCGAAAACAGCGTCCTGCCAGTATTGTCCGTATTCCGACTGATAGAAATGCGGTTCAATGCCATAGTTAAGCAGGAAAAGTTCAAGCATGGAAATGATATCATTAGTAGTTGAACCGCCAAGAACAGCAATATTTTTAACAATTCTTTCACAGCCGTCAGCAAGAAGCTGTTTTTTCAGTGAACGGCGGTTTTTAAGTATATATGCACTGTCGAAAGGGTAATTAAGTTCATTCATAAAAAAAACTCCTTGTTACTGTGTTCTTATTTCATCGATATGGCGAACCATTGAAGGTGTTGCAGATGTAAATGCGTTTACTGCGAAAAGTACATCTGTAACATTATTTTCTTTCATAAAGTTTATTGCGTTTATATTGAAATATCTTATATCAATTACATATATATTTTCAAATGAATGTGTAAGGAACGGAATTGTTGCATTTCCGTAACTGTCCTTTATTACGCATACATTTCGTCCGTTTTTGGCATCTGTATTGATATGAGTTATCTTGTCATCTCCGCCCATAAATGTTACATAAAGACTGCTCAGAGGCATATCTATAAACAAAGTGCTGTCATATCCGTTCTGGAAGTATGAGTCATAATATCTTGTATGATATTCATTATCCGGTTTATAATATGTAAATGTTTCAGGATAATCAAGAATACTTGCATCCTGAGTAAAGGTATATATTGTTCCTATGTATCCTTCTTCGGAAACTTCCTCATATGTTGAAAGTTCAGGAAAATCAAGACCTGCAATTTCAGCGAATTTCTGGGTTGCATAATACGCACCGAGAGGAGCCCAGTGATGGTCAGTACGCAGATATATATTTTCTTTTTTATGATTGTCAAGTGTTGCTGTTACATCGACATCTATAACGCCGTTAAGGCGTTCTCTTATATACTGGAGGTCAGCAAACTGGTCCTCCGAATATCCTGAATATTTTTCAGGAAGATAATATGCAGCAGCAGTCGGTATAATCATTGAATAAACATTGACACTTTCACCTAAATCTTGCTTGTATGCATTGACAGCTTCAACATATGAATCAAGAGTGCTTTCATAGCTTCCGTAGAGCATAAGTCCACGGTTTTTATAAATTATAATACCGTTTGAAACTTTTCCGTTGTCAATATCGTTTTCATCTTCTTCCCAGTATTCATCATAATCAGGATTATCAGTAGTTTCCCCTGAAGTTTCAATTGTAGTTTCTTCAGTAACAACTGTAATTTCTGTTTCCGATACTTCGGTTTCAGCAGGCTGAGCTGCTGTTGTTACAGCAGGTTCATCATCAGTATTTTTATTTACCATTGCAACGTTTCCATGGAATGTTACTCCGTCGGCTTCAATTCCTAAACAAGCAGTAAGTTTTGTATTCATTTTCTTGAATGTACTCCTGAGAGGAACTGTATCATTATAAAATTCGGAAACACCATCTGTGAATGTTCCGTCAAAATAGCTTTCGAGTGACCATTCCGGCATGGTAGCAAGTGTACGGTTTTCGGTTTCTGATATTGTCGGGCGTTCAAGGAAAATCATTCCGCCTGAAATAATTATAATACAGCCTGTAATTATACCGGCATTTAATTTATTGAAAAATTTTTCTGTTTTTTTATTTTTGTTTTTCATTTTCAATAAAGCTCCTTTTTAGAAACGGAAATAAAGAAACGGATTATTTGTTGCATCAACAAGCATTATGCTGCTTATAAGCAGGAGTGCTGTATTTGCAACGGTCTGTACTGACCTGTATGCGGTATATGATGCTTCTGATTTGTCAGCCATTTTCTTGAGTTTGGGTATAACAGGAAAACAGAATACAACTGCAAGGATTATGAGGAATATATTGTTTATAAAAGAAATCTTTACAGCTTCATCAAAGAATATATTTCCGTTAAGACCTATAAGATTTTTAAAAAAGTTTACAAGTTGTGAAGAATCTTCAAAGTAGAAAATTCCGAATCCGATTATGATAACAATTTTATTGTATATATGCATAATAACAGATGGTATCTTTTTCATTCGCTTTTTGCCGGTTAGCTGTTCAATCAGAATGAAAAGTCCGAAATAGAGTCCCCATATTATATAATTCCAGTTTGCACCATGCCATAATCCTGTGCTGAACCATACAAGAAAGAGATTAAGATATTTGCGTCTTTTTCCGAATATCGGAAGATAGAGAAGATAGTCACGGAAGAATGAACCGAGGGATATATGCCATCTCTGCCAGAATTCAGTTATATTACGGCATATAAACGGATAATTAAAGTTTTCATCAAAATGGAATCCGAATATTCTTCCAAGTCCTATTGCCATATCCGAATATCCCGAAAAGTCAAAATATACCTGCATGGCATAGATTGTTACAGCATACCATGTGCCGATAATTGAGAGATTTTCTATATTCTTTCCGAAAAATGCTTCAACAATAACACTGAGATTATTGGATATTACAACTTTTTTGGCAAGACCGATTACAAATCTTGAAAGACCTTCGCTGACATCTGCTGCAGTAGTTTTTCTTGAGCTTATTTCTTTATCAATGACTGAATATCGTACAATAGGCCCTGCAACAAGCTGGGGGAACATTGAAACATAGAGCAGGAATTTTCCGAAACTTTTCTGAGTTTCGACTTTTTCCCAGTAGCAGTCAATAGTATATGAGATGGTCTGGAATGTATAAAAGCTTATGCCTATAGGCAAGGCGACATCGGGTACTGATATATTGAGTGACAGTATATTATTTATATTTTCGACTATAAATCCGCTGTATTTGAATATTCCAAGCAAGCCAAGATTTATTACAAGCGAATTTATAACAGCAAGTTTAGCTTTAAAAGTTCCTCTGTACTTATCTATTACAATTCCGTTGAAATAGTCAATTGCGGCACTGAATACAAGGACAAACACCCATACAGGTTCTCCCCATGCATAGAATATAAGAGAAAATGCGGTAAGAATAAAGTTTCTGTAAGATATATTTTTAGTGGCAAAATACATTAAAAGGCATATTGGCAGAAACATATAAATAAAGAAAAGACTGGAGAAAACCATA
>CAYRPZ010000067.1:0-8476 GCA_964426275.1 uncultured Ruminococcus sp.
AAGGTGCTATTTTTATACCCATTTTTAAATCTAAGGAGGAAAAACAATGGCAGAAAAAACAAAAACAGAACAGGTTCAGAATGATGATGGGGCAAATCAGCAGACTGAACCGGCAAAAGAAAAGACTTATTCAGAAACAGAATATAATGCTCTCAAATCTCAGCTTGACAGCCTTAAACAGTCTACCAAAGACAATGAGGACTTCAAGAAAAAGTTTGAGCAGTCTGAACAGGCAAGAAAAGATTTCGAGCATAAGACAAAAATTTCAGCATATGTCAAGGCTCTCGGTCTGAAAGATGATATATATGAAAAGCACGTTGAAAATCTCTTGCTTGAAAAAGGTCTGAAATTTGAAAACGATAAGCTTATCGGCGGTGACGATATTATAAAATCATTCAAAGAAAGCTATGCAGATGCTTTTAAATCTGAAAAGCCGCAGCCTTTTACTGCTCCGACTGGCAACGGCGGTAGTTCTGCTCTCACAGGCATTGAAAAGGCTTTTTTCAATCTCAATCCAAATCTTAAAGCATAATTAAAGGAGGAATTTTTATGCCACATAACGCACAGGAAAGATATAGCAATCTTGTTGATATCAAGCTCCGCAGCACCCTTGTAACAAAGGATAATTACATCTTCAATAACAGATATGAAGGCAGCCCGAAAGCTGGAAAAGTTAAAATTCCAGTCAGAGATACCGAAGTTGAAGTAAAATCATACAGCAAGCAGTGTATATGGAAACAAAGTAAAGGGCATTTACTGTTCACATTCTACAACTTAAAGGGAACTTTTTTGAACATTCGATACTTTACTCTCTGCTTGATTTCAATGGGCTTTTGGTGTAGTATTGGAATTAAACACTCTATTTTGAAAAATTGTTTCTTTTGTCAATACTTTATGTTAACACGTTCTAATTCTAATATTTCACTTTTTTCAGGCATAACTTTCAATGCTCCTTTTCTTGTTGTAATTATTGCAGCAGCAGCATTTGCAAATTTCAGAAGTTCATTAAGATTTTCCAGCATTAAATTATCAAAATCATGTTCAAGAATATAATTTAATGCACTTGCACAGAATGTATCTCCTGCACCTGTAGTTTCTATAGTGTTTACTGAAAATGTCCCGCATTCAGCTCTCAAATCTTTATAATATGCTCGACTTCCATTTTTTCCTAAAGTTACAAAAATCAAAGGTATTTTATATCTTTCTCTTATTACTCTGACAGCCTTTTCATAATCTGAAAAACCTGTAACAAACTCAAGTTCATCATCTGAAATCTTTAAAATATCACACTTGGAAAAACCGTATTCAATTTCTTTTTTTGCATCATCAAGAGATTCCCAAAGCAATTTACGAAGATTAGGGTCAAATGAAATAATTGCTCCGCTTTCTTTTGCAATATCAACAGCATATCGTGTAGCTGAACGTACTTCTTCATGCGTGGAAGAAAGAGTACCAAAATGAAATATTTTAGAATCTCTGATAATATTTTCCCTAATCTCAGATTTTTTCAGCATCATATCAGCACCGGGATTTCTCATAAAGCTGAACTCCCTATCACCATCAGGAAGTGTATGAACAAATGCAAGAGTTGTGTAAACAGTCTTATCAATCATAAGATTCTGCGTATCAATTCCGATATTTTTTAATGTTTCAACAAGCTGCCTGCCAAAAATATCATCACCAACTTTGCCTATAAATGCAGTTTTCTTTCCAAGTTTATTAAGCATTGCCAGAACATTGCACGGTGCACCGCCCGGATTCGCTTCCATAACCGGATTTCCCTGCGGGCTGATTCCGTTTTCTGTAAAATCAATCAAAAGTTCACCCAATGCACAAACATCAAATTTTTTCATTTTATTCACCTGCCAGTTTACTGATAAATCTATCGAATGCATTCATTCCATCTGAATTTCTTTTGAAAACACCTGAATCACAAAGTACTTGTTCAAAGACTTTTCCAATTTCCAATTGAAGAATATCTTCAGCATTTTTATCACAAAATTCCGGGTGCTTTTCAATTATCTGCTCTGCCCATTCTGAATGAGAAGATGTTTTTGAGTTTGAATATAAATCATCACCTGCAAGCATTGCCTGTTTTAAAATCTCAAGTTCTTCTGCAAGACGTGAAGGAAGCACTGCAAGTCCCATAACTTCAATAAGTCCAATGTTTTCTTTTTTAATATGGTGAAGTGACGGATTTGGATGGAATATCCCCAAAGGACGCTCATCAGAAGTCAAATTATTTCTAAGCACAAGGTCACATTCAAAATTACCATTGTGCATTCTTGCAATGGGAGTAATTGTATTGTGCGGTACACCGTCTGTTTGTGCATAAATGCCTGCACTTTCATCAGTATATTCTCTCCATTTTGCAAGAATATCTGAACAAGCCTTCACAAGGTTTCTCCTGTTATCAGAGAAAAGACGTATTACCGACATAGGCCATTTCACAATTCCTGCGCCGATATCAGGATAATTTTTCATAATGAAATATTTTTCAATAGGAGCTTTTGCCATTGCAAAAGTATAATTTCCGCCCTGAAAATGTTCATGAGCCAGAATAGAACCGCCTACAATCGGTAAATCAGCATTTGAACCAATAAAATAATGCGGAAACTGTTCAACAAAGTCAAACAGTTTCTCAAATATGTCAGAATCAATAACCATGGGAATATGTTCTTTATTGAATACAATACAATGCTCGTTATAGTAACCATAAGGAGAATATTGCAGATACCACTTTCTGCCCTGAATGTTAAGATTAACAGGACGAAGATTCTGCCTTGCAGGATGTGTAAGATTTCCTGCAAATCCCATATTCTCTGCACAAAGCTGACACTTAGGATAGGCAGCAGCTTTGTGTGCCTTTGCAGCAGCAATATCTCTTGGGTCTTTTTCAGGCTTAGAGCGATTAATGGTAATATCAAGTATACCATATTTGGATTCATATGTCCATTTTATATCTCGTGCAATCCTTTCAGCACGGACATAGTTCAGATTTTTGCTGAAATCATAGTACCAGTCCGTTGCAGTTTTAGGAGATTCTTTATATTTATGTTTAAATTCTGCATTTACTTCATGAGGAAACGGTGTTAACACGCCCATTATTTTTGTATCAAACAAATCACGCTGTACAGCTGTATTTTTTATAATACCGGTTTCACAGGCATAGTCTGTTATTATGCTGAGAATTTCCTCAGCTTTTCCTGTTAAACCGTTTTCATCATGCCACCTTGTCAGATGCAGTATATCTATAAACTGATTCTGTACAACATAAATATCATCTTCTGTAATCAGGTTATTATTTAAAGCATAGTCAATCAATCCCTGAATTGCTTTGTAAATCATAAGACCACCTCACTTTTTAAATTCATAAACAAAAGCCGTATCAGATAATTTCCATGCCGCCATATGGTCTTACTGACAGCACATAGCATGAGTCAGAGCCATAAACTTCATTCATGGTTTTAATGTATTTTTCAAGCAGATTTTCCGGCACAAATGCCTGAATAGTGCCTGCAAATCCACCTCCGTGAACCCGAATTGCACCGCTGTTATCCAGCACATTTTTCCCCAGCATTATTGCAAGCGGAATCTCCTGTCTTGTTGGATTTTTGACTGAATAAAGATTTTGCAGATAATTTGCAGAAGAATCTCCCGATTGCTGAACAAGAGCAAGAAATTTCGGAAAATCGTTATTTTTCAATGACTGAGCCTCCATGCGAGCCCTTTTGTTTTCTGCAAAGAAATGCGCTGCACGAAGTACGGCTCTGTCAGAAACTGATCTCCTGAGAACTGATATATTTGACTGGAAATCTTGTTCATCAATCTGACGAAGAACTTTCTTGCCAAAAAATGAAGCTATTGCTTCCATTTCCGTGCGAACTGCTACATAATCGTCCGTCAGGTTAGAATGACTTCCTTTTGTATCTGTTATAACAATTTCATAGCCGATACTTCTGAAATCGAAGTCAATCTGTTCAACACTGGGATTTTCAATGTCTTTAAAGTCGATAAACACAAATCCACCAACAGCTGAAACCAGCTGATCCATCAGACCGCTTTTCTTTCCAAAGTAAACATTTTCCGCATACTGCCCTATCTTTGCAATCTCCACTGCACCTGCTTTTCCGCTGTTATAATACTGGTCAATTGCAACAGATATGAGATTTTCAAATGCCGCTGAGGAAGAAATTCCGCTTCCGCTAAGAACATCAGATGTTGTATACATATCAAATCCGCCGATTTTTATGCCCATTTCTGTAAATTTTGATGCTATTCCACGAACTATTGCAGAAGAACTGTTTTCATTTTCATGAACAGACAAATCATTGATTGCGACTTCAAATTCTTTATATCCCTTGGATTTTATACGAATAACTCCATCATTATGAAATGAAGTAACTCCTATTACGTCAAGGTTCACTGCCGCTGCAATAACACAGCCATGCTGATGATCGGTGTGATTACCGCCAATCTCAGTTCTGCCGGAAGCAGAGTAAATTTTAATATCATTATGATTCGGATAAAATTCCATAAATCTTTTTACAGCTGTCATATAACGATTTTTCTGCCTGCTGATTTCCAATTCTCCATAAAGCAAACGAAACTTTTCATCAAATTTTCCTGTATTCAAATCATTCAATAATTCATTTATTTTCATATGATTTTTCCTCACTGTCTTTTAAGGTAAATTTCAACTGAACTGTAATCTCCCCATGGCTGCGGAAGAAGTATTCCTCCGTTCATCAAAGCCAAACCGCTGTATTTCTCATCTGTTCCGATAAGCTGATATTCCGTATTCTCATCAAGTCCTGAAAGTTTTACCGCTTTACGTTTCATATTCGGTTCTGTATGATATATCATGCCATGTACCAGTACTTCATCTTTATTTTCAGAAACATAACTCCAAAGTGCTGAATTATCTGTCATTGGATTTGTAAGGCGATAATATTTTCCGTTGTGGATAAGCGAACCAAATTTTTTAAACCGCTGAATCTGCTCTGTAACTGCTGTTTTTTCCTCATCAGACAATTCGCCTAAATCAAGTTCATATCCGAAACTGCCTGCCATTGCAGTGACTGCTCTTGTTTCAAGAGAAGTAATTCTTCCTGTCTGATGGTTTGGCACTGTTGAAACATGTGAACCTACTGATGAAATCGGATAAATAAATGATGTTCCGTATTGTATTTTTGTACGTTCATATGCATCAGTATCATCACTGCACCATATCTGCGGACAATAATACAGCATTCCTGCATCAAATCTTCCTCCGCCTCCGCTGCAGCCTTCAAAAAGAACATTCGGAAATTCACTTGTCAGCCTGTCTAACAATGCATAAAGCCCAAGCACATAACGATGCGGAAGTTCTTCCTGAACATCAGCAGAAAGTTTTCCTGAGTACCAGTCGCTGATACTGCGGTTCATATCCCATTTAATATATGATATATCCGCACTTTTCAGAATATTGCTGATTGACTGATATAAATAATCCTGCACATCTTTTCGTGACATATCAAGAACAAGTTGATAACGCCCACGCATAGGTTTTCTGTCAGGTATCTGAATTGCCCATTCAGGATGACTGCGATAAAGATTACTGTCCTCGGATACCATTTCAGGTTCAAACCATATTCCGAATTTCATATCCATTGCTGTTATTTTTTCAGCAAGCTGTCTAAGTCCGCCTTTGAGTTTGTTTTCATTGACAAACCAATCTCCAAGCCCTGAAGAATCCCCGTTTCTCTTACCGAACCAGCCATCGTCCAGTACCAACATATCAACTCCAAGCTTTGCTGCCTGTTCAGCAATTCTCAGTATCTTTTCACAATCAAAATCAAAATAAGTAGCCTCCCAATTGTTAATAAGTACAGGACGTTCTGCAAGCTTGTATTTTCCACGGCATATATGTTCCCTGATTATATTATGAAAGTTATGTGACAGCTTTGAAAATCCCTGACTGCTGTAAGTCATAACGACTTCAGGAGTTTTAAATTCCTCGTCAGGCTTTAGTTTCCAGCTGAAAAGGTCAGGGTGGATTCCCATTGTCATACGTATCTGATTAAGCTCATCACATTCTATCTGTGTCTGAAAACTTCCGCTGTACACAAAGAACGCTCCGATACAGTCACCACTCATTTCACTACAGTCAGGTGAGCAAATAATTACTGATGGGTTATGCTGATGGCTTGATGTTCCACGGGTGCTGGAACTTTCCTGAATGCCATGGATAATCGGATTCCTTTCAGGTATTCGCTCCATAGTATGTCTTCCGTGAAAATGCAACCACTCCCATTTTCCATGAGGAATATCAAGACAAAGACTTGCTGCTTTTTCTATAGTAATATCGGACTTTCCACAGTTTCTTACGATTAAACTTCTTGTGATGATATCATACTTTTCAATTACTCCATAACGAAGTATTACTTTTGTTTCCGTTGCCGTATCACAGAGAATTATCTCCAGAGTTTCAGACTCTTTTTCATCTGCATACACCGCAGGAAGTCCTTCAATCGAATACTTTCCCTTAGATATTTTATATCTTTTATATCTTAAATCAAGAGCCTTGCTTCCATCTGCATGATGAACTGAAATTGCTGATATACGATAATCTCCCGTTCCTTCACAGGAATACTCGAGAGGCTGTGTATTGAGTGAATATGTTCTGTCATTTTCTGCATCATATGGATTTCCGGAAAATCCTACGTCAGGATAATCAAGCAGGTATGACATATCCGTATCAACTTTTTTCCCGTACCACAAATGCCTTAAAACTCCATATTTATCTGCCTGAAACTGATATTCTGTATTCACTGTCCTAAGACTGAAAAAGCCCTTTCCATCAGTATATATTGCCATAATTGCCTCCTTGAATCAGTTAATTTCAAAACTGTAATCTGTCAGATTTGCGGTTAATGTGAGAGTATCTGCTTTGCAGGTTCTTGTAATTTTCAAAATATCTCCCTCTGTTTCAACAGTCATTGTACCGTCCAGTCCGAATGCAGAGTGAGAATTTCTCAGTTCCATAAGAGCTTTAAGTTCCTTTACTACCTGTCGCTTCTGCTCATTTTCAATATCTTCGATTGTATAATAATGACGGTTAATATCCCTGCCATTTTTAGTACTCTCCATAAGCTGAATATCATTTGCTCCTGCAAGCATTCCAACATAGTATACCTGCGGAATTCCGGGAGCAAAAAACTGTATTGCTCTTGCAAGAAGATATGCTTTGTCATTGTTTCCGAGTGCCGAATAATATGTGGTATTAACCTGATAAACATCAAGATTATTATATGCTTCACTGCTGTAAATTTTCTTTACATTAGCTCCATAACTGTACATCTGCTCCTTGACTTTTTCAATTTCCTCATCAGGCAGAAGGTCTTTTACATCAACGATTCCGATTCCGTCATGAGTATCAAGTGTTGTAAATTGCTTCATTGGACACTTTTCCAGCCATTTTTTCAGATATTCTCCGGTGTGATTATATAATGCATGAAGAACCATCACCGGCAATGCAAAATCATATATCCAAAATCCCTTGTCAGCTATTTTCATTGGAATTGTGTAATGCTCATGAATTTCAGGAAGTATCTCTCCTCCGCAGTTTTTCACTGTTTCTTCAATGTCATAAAGCAGATTCCATATGTCAGGCTCGATAAAGAAACAGCTTGTATCCGCCTTTTTCACCGCATATGCAAATGCGTCCAGTCTTATAACAGATGCCCCGTGACTACACATATCAGTCAGTGTTTTTCTGATAAAATCTTTGGTTTTATCCTTTGTCACATCAAGGTCTATCTGTTCCTCACAGAATGTACACCAAATCTTTTCTTTGCTTCCGTCAGCAAAATCTGCCTCAATATATGGTGCTCTCGGCTTTCTTTTGTAGATAAGGTCAACCTGCTCCTGAGTCGGCTCACCATTCTCCCAGAAGTCACTGTATGAAATAAAGAAATCCCTGTACTGTGAACTATTCTTATTTTTAAGGTAATCCTTGAAATACTCCGACTGAGCTGAAATATGGTTTACCATGAAGTCAAACATCAAATAGTAATCCTTTCCTATATGGTCAATATCCTTGAAAGTTCCAAACCTTTCATCAACCTTATCATAGCACACAGGAGCAAATCCTCTGTCTGCTGATGACGGAAAAAACGGCAGTATATGAATACCACCTATAGCCTTGCTGTAGTATTTATTCAGAACTGAATGAAGTTCCTTAAGATTCTGACCAAGGCTGTCGGCATAAGTAATAAGCATTATCTCATTTTTCAGTTTCATATTTTTCTCCTTTTTTTCTGTGCTTTATATTTATTCCTGTACCGACTAACATCGGTACAGGAATCATCGATTGTATACAGTAAAAATTTCTTAATTAACCTTTAACCGCACCATTTGCTACACCGCCTATAATTTGTTTCTGACAAATGATATAGAATATGAGGAGTGGAATAAGTGCAAGCAGATATGATGC
>CAYRPZ010000068.1:0-8396 GCA_964426275.1 uncultured Ruminococcus sp.
CGTATCACTGGTTTTCAAGACCAGCTCCTTAAACCACTCGGACACCTCTCCAAATTTCATACGAAGTATTAAATTTTCTCGCTTACTTAAATCAGCTTTATTATTATATCATAATACAAAAGATTTGTCAATACCTTAAATAAAATTTTTTATACAAACTTTTCAATTCTTTTATATCTGATATATTGTAATTCGATAAAAAAAATGATATAATTAAATAGTATGAATTCATCATGCTTTTATGCATGAAATAAATTATAAAGCTGGGTTGAAATGAAAAACAGAGAATATAATAATACTGACAACGGTGAAATAATTATCGGCAGAAATCCTGTTGCTGAGGCTCTTGCATCAGGAAAAAGCATTGATGTTATATATATGTCGCAGGAGAACAGAGGCTCTCTTTCCAGAATATATGCTCTTGCAAAGAAAAACGGCATAGTTATAAAAAACTGTGACAGCAAAAAGCTTGATATGCTTTCAGACGGCGGAGTTCATCAGGGAGTTGTTGCCTGCGGTGCGTGTGCGGAATATGTTTCCGTTGAGGATATACTCGATATATCAAGAAAAAAAGGCACTAAACCTTTTATTATAATATGCGACGAAATTGAAGACCCTCATAATCTCGGAGCAATTATAAGGACTGCTGAAACTGCCGGTGCTGACGGCATTATAATTCCCAAAAGACGAAGTGCTTCACTTAACGGCACAGTTCATAAAACCTCTGCAGGTGCTGCAAGCTGGCTTCCTGTTGCACGTGTTTCAAATCTTGCCTCTGCAATCGATACGCTCAAAGAAAATGGTGTGTGGATTTATGGCACTGATTCCTCAGGAGAATTATATACAAATACAGACCTTACAGGAAGCATCGCACTTGTAATAGGTTCAGAAGGATTTGGAATAGGCAGACTTATAAAAGAAAAATGTGATTTTCTTCTTAAACTTCCGATGTATGGAAAAGTAACTTCCCTTAATGCATCTGTAGCGGGGGGCATCTTTATGTATGAAGCAGTAAGACAGCGTATCTGCTCTGCCGGATAAAAGGAGGAGTGTAAAATCATGGATAAGAACTCTGTTTCTGATTTCAATCTGAAGAATATTTCCAATAATAATATGACAGGCGGTTTCGATAATGATTATGAAAATTCAGAAAATGCCAAGAAGAATATTCAGTCAGAAGTTCTGAAAAAAAAGAACAAGGAGTTTACCAGCAAGTTTGACATACCTTTGCAAGATGACGGAAAAAATGATGCCATTATTTCAGATGATGAAACTTCCGATGTTACACACGCAAGTGATATAAGCAACGATTCAAAGCCGTCACAGATTATTCAAAATCCGTCAGACAATATAAGATATATGAAAAAAAGAGAATCCGCTGCTGAAAAGAAAAAAAAACTCAAAGCCCAGTATTTTAATCAATATATCAAAAAAAACACTTCTCAGGATAAAAAAATTTCTTCAGAAATATCCGGATTTTTTTCAGAAAAAAGAAACAAAATTACAGATATATTTTCAAATATTATTTCGCAGGTGAATGCAGACAAAGAACAGCGGAAAAAAAGAAAAAGAGGAAACGAAAGACTTCAGATTGATATAAAATCCACTCCTGATATAGATTTCTTTTCGATGACATTTAATGAACTTCAGCAGAATCCTGTTGAACCGGTTAGTTTTTCAGATGATGTAAATTATAAATCATCTGCTGACCATGCACCGGAAATAAAAAGTCATATCGAGGATTTTGAAAAGCCTGAAGATGCAGAATCTGTAATCTCAGATATGTATGAACTTCAGACAACACTTCATTCAAGAATTATAACTCTCCTTACACTGACTTTGATGTGTACATATATATCATTTGCTGATACAAACAACTTTCCTATTTTCAATGCTCTTAAATCATCAGTATCTCCTCAGGGATTTATATTCGTGCAGATTATCATGCTCATAATCGGTACAGCATGTTCATTTACTGTAATTTCAGGCGGTATAAAAAAATTTTTCAGAAAAAATGCAGACTGTGACAGCATGACCGCTATGACTGTTATTTCATGTTTGATTGCAAGCCTTACAATGCTCGTAAACACAGAAATGCTTGAAAAAGGACTTCTTCATATATATGCTCCTATAGGAATAGCATCTCTGCTTTTTAATGCAATAGGAAAATACCTTATTGTTGACAGGGCAATATGCAGTTTTGATTTTGTATCAGATACCAAACAGGAAAAATATGCGATGTTCTGTATAGACGATGAGAACCGTGCTGAAAAACTGACGAGAGGATTTTCTGATGATTATCCTGTTGTTGCCGCCTCAAGAAAAACTGATTTTCTTTCTGATTTTCTTAAATATACATACTCCTCTGATATATCAGATAAATTCTGCAAGTATTCAGTGCCTGTATTCTCATTAATATCAGCTTTAGCTGCTCTTATTATGCCCGTTATAAACATAAGCAGATATTCCGGAAATTTTATTCCTGCTTTTTTTTCCGTATTTTCAATGTGTATGTCATTGTGCAGCTGCTTTGCAATATTCCTTATAGTAAATCTTCCGCTTAACTCAGTAGCAAAAGAATATGCCAAAACCTCCGGTCTTATGCTCGGATATCAGAGTGTTGAGGATTTTTATGATGCAAATGCAATTATAACCGATGCAATAAAACTTTTCCCTGAAGAATCTGTAATGCTCCATAAAATAAAAATGTTTTCAAATGCAAAAATTGATGATGCAATAATATATGCAGGAAGTCTTGCCGTTCATTCCGAAAGTATTCTAAGCAATATGTTTATGAGAATTGCAGACGGAAAACAAAATATCTACAAAAATGCCTCAAACTGTATATATGAGGACGGAAAAGGTCTTTGCGGGTGGATTGACAACAGAAGAATCCTTCTCGGAAACCGATATCTTATGGAAACTCACAGCATTGAAAATATCCCGTCTGTTTCAGTTGAAAATGAATACACTGCCAAAGGTCTTGATGTTGTATATGTTTCAATTTCCGGAAATCTTGCCGCAATGTTTGTAATAAAGGTAAAAGCAAATCCTGAAATGAAATACTGGCTTTCTGAAATGGCTGAATCTAAAATTAAACTTATTATAAAAACAAATGATGCACTTGTAACATCTGAAAAACTTTCATCACTTTTCGGAATTTCACAGGAATATTTCAGAATAGCTCCTTCAGAATGTTACAGCGACTTTGATATTGAACAGAAAAAGGCAGCAAAAACAAGTGCTTCAATGGCTCATGACGGCAGTCTGTCAACAATGATAAAACTTATAACTGATTCCAGAAATCTTCGGAGGAATTTTGTTGCCGGAATATCTATGCAGTGTGCAGCAACAATACTTGGGCTTATTCTGGCAATAATATTTATATGCATGGGTGCTGCACAATATTTCAGTCCTTTTATGATTTTAATATATAATCTCGCATGGACAGCAGTCATTTCAATTCTTGTAAGGACAAGAATATTCTGATAAAGAGGTGCTTTATATGAGAATAAAAAAAATTATTGCAGGTATCATCTCGGTGTTGTTAAGCATTTCATTATTCACTGCCTGCGGTTCAGAAAACAACTCTGAAAAAAATTCAGACATAAGTTCATTGTCATCTTCAAACGTTTATGACAGTTCAGAAAATCCATCAAACAAAGATAATACTGATACTTCCACAGCTGATTCCGCCAGTAATTCAGAAAATAAAACTTCTCTGAACAACTCCGGATTATCAGATAATTCATCTTCTGAAATTCAAAATAATAATACTGATGTTTCAGAAATTCAATATAATGAATCTGATTCCTCAGATTTTGAATATGAGGAAAATTCTGACGGAACTATTAAAATAACAGGATACAACGGAACGGAAATATATCTTTCAATCCCCGAAACAATTGATGGAAAAACCGTAACCGCAATAGGAAAAAATGCTTTCAATGGATACGATGAACAGACAAGCAATGAAACAAACTGTATGAATATATATGCTGTACATCTGCCTGAAACATTAAAAAAGCTTGAAAGTTCTTCCTTTTCAAACTGCATGAACCTTATCGCAGTACAGTTCAATGAAAATCTTGAAGAAATCGGAAACAGTGCCTTTGCTTCATGTGAAAAACTCGACATGGTTATAATCCCTGACAGCGTTAAAGAAATCGGAAAACAAGCTTTTTATAACTGCGAAAAACTTGCTAACCTGAAAATAGGAAACAGTGTGCAGTCAATAGGTGAATATGTGTTTTATAAATGTAACTCTCTTGTACACGTTGATATCCCCGATTCTGTAGAAAAAATTTCGACAGGAGCATTTGCCTGCTGCGATAATCTTCAAAGTATTACTCTGAGCAAAAATATATCTGAAATTCCTGATTATATATTCTTTGACTGCGATGTTTTAAAAGATGTAAATATTCCTGAAAATACAACTTCAATCGGTGAAGGTGCTTTTTCATGGACTGTTATTGAAAATATCACCATTCCTCAAAGCGTAAAGTCAATAAAAAAAGGAGCATTCTTCTCCTGTATGAATTTAAAAGAATTAACAATACCTGAAAATGTTCAGAACATTGAAGACGATGCTTTCGGACTTTCTCAGAATGAGGACGGCTCATCATTCACCATTGACGGTGTAGTAATTATAGGCAAAAAAGGTTCGGAAGCTGAAAATTATGCAGTTAAAAACAATATAGAATTTAAAGAGCAATGATAATATATACGGCTGGAAATAAAAATCCGGTCGTATTTTTATAACAGTCCGCTTTTTCTATATATATTGCACAAAAATTTCTGCGATATATCTATTTAATTATCATATTGTTAAAACCAAAAAAAATATGAAAAAAAGTGTTGACAAATGCTATTGTTTCTGATATAATTAATAACTGTCAGAGGGAAACAAAAACTTCTGAACGAAATAAAAATTAAATATGCGAGTGTGCTGGAATTGGCAGACAGGCACGTTTGAGGGGCGTGTGTCTTTGGCGTACGGGTTCAAGTCCCGTCACTCGCATCATTAAAAAGAGATTGGAATTCTTCAATCTCTTTTATTTTTTTATCTTGACATTTATAATTCTATGCTGTATAATTTTCTATATAAAAATGGAAAATACTTTCCGTTATTCAGCAAATATTTTTAAATAAAGAAAGGACTTTTAATTATGGCTATCAATCTTAAAAAAGGTCAGAAAATAGACCTTACAAAAACAAACCCGGGACTTACAAAAATTATGGTAGGTCTTGGCTGGGATACTAACAAGTATGACGGCGGTTTTGATTTTGACCTTGATGCTTCTGCGTTCCTTATCGGTGCTGACGGCAAATCCGCTTCAGACGCTGATTTTATATTCTATGGCAACAAGGAACATACAAGCAAAAGTGTTATTCATCAGGGCGATAATCTTACAGGCGAGGGAGAAGGCGATGATGAACAGATTATGATTGACCTTGCGCTTGTTCCTGCATCAGTTGACAAGATTGACTTCACTGTTACAATCTATGATTCTGAAACAAGAAATCAGAATTTCGGACAGGTTTCCAATGCTTTCATCAGAATTGTAAACAGTGCTACAAACGAAGAACTTATAAGATATGACCTTTCTGAAGATTTCTCAATCGAAACAGCTGTTGTTGTCGGTGAACTTTACAGAAATAACGGCGAATGGAAATTCAATGCTATCGGAAGTGGATTTAGCGGTGGTCTTGCAGCTCTTTGCAGAAATTACGGTCTTGATGCTTAATCTTAAAAAAGATTTTTAATAAATAAAGGATTCAGTCATTTAAAATATGAACTGAATCCTTTTAATTTTATGTAATTTTTATATTGACAAAAAACTAATATAATGATATAATATGAAATTGAAATTCAATTTCAATTTTAGATATAAGGAAGTCTTATTATGGCATATAAAACCAAACAGCGTGAACTTATTTTAAATTATCTGAAAGAAAACAAAAACCACCATGTAGTTGCTGACGATATCGCCGAACATCTTAAAATTCAGGGAAATGCTGTCGGAAAATCCACCGTTTACAGATACCTTGACAGACTTGTAAATGATGGTATAGTCAAAAAATATTTTACTGAAGAAGGTAAAAGTGCCTGTTATCAGTATTCGGAAAACAATAACTGCAATCACCATTACCATTTCAAATGCACCGAATGCGGCTGTCTTTTTCATGTTGAATGCAGTCATCTTGATGACATGGGAGAACATATATATCAAAGCCATAAATTCAAAATTGATTTATGCAAAACTGTTATTTATGGCATATGTGAAAAATGCAATGTTATTTCTCAGGAGGTATAAAATGAAAAAAATTTTATCTTTATTAATTTCAGCAATGTTTATTTTTATGACTGCCTGTTCATCATCTGAAAATATATCAGATGAAAAGAATGATAAAATACGGATTTCTGCAACTCTTTTCCCTCAGTATGACTTTGCAAGACAGATTGCAGGCGATAAAGCGGATATTACTCTCCTGCTACCCTCAGGCATGGACAGCCATTCATATGAGCCTTCACCTGCTGATATAATAAATATCAATAAATCTGACCTTTTTATATATACAGGTGAATACCTTGAAAGCTGGGCTAATGACATTGTAAGCGATATCGACAAGGATAAAACTTATGTTCTTGATGTATCAGAGGGAATACATCTTGTCAAGGAAGATGAAGAACACTACCATGACGAAGATAACGAGGAAGAACATCGCCATGAATATGACCCGCATATATGGACAAGCCCTGTTATAGCTATGCAGATGGTTGATAATATTGCTGAAGCATTATGCAGTATAGATTCTGAAAATTCAGACTACTATCTTGAAAATGCCGGAAATTATAAAGAACTGCTCTCAGAACTTGACAGCGATTTCAAAAAAGTTGTTGAGGAGGGAAACAGAAATACTATATATTTCGGCGGCAAATTTGCTATGTATTATTTTACTGAAGAATACGGACTTGACTATGTTTCTGCATTTGATTCCTGTTCAGGTGAAACAGAGCCAAGTGCAAAGGTAATGTCTGAAATTATCAGCGGTATAAAAGAAAACAATATACCGGTCATCTACTATGAAGAAATTGCAGAACCTGTTGTTGCAAATATGATTGCTGATGAAACAGGTGCAAAACCACTTCTTCTTCATTCCTGCCATAATGTCACCCCTGAAGAATTTAAAAATGGTGTAACTTATATTGACCTTATGAAACAGAATGTTATCAATCTCAAGGAGGGACTTTCATGAGTGTGATTTCAGAAATATTCTCATATAGCTTCCTTGTAAGAGCTATATGTGTTGGTATGCTTGTATCATTATGTTCCGCATTACTCGGAGTAAGCCTTGTACTTAAACGTTTTTCCATGATTGGAGATGGTCTTTCCCATGTCGGATTTGGTGCTTTGTCAATTGCTGTAGCAGTCGGCACTGCTCCACTTAAAGTATCCGTTCCTGTTGTTATAATATCTGCATTCCTGCTTTTAAAACTCAATAAAAACAGCCGTCTTAAAGGTGATTCCGCAATTGCAATAATTTCAAGCAGTGCATTGGCTATAGGCGTTATAGTAACATCTCTTTCAACAGGATTAAGTGCGGATTTATGCAACTATATGTTCGGAAGTATTCTTGCTATGAGCAAAAGTGATGTGTATTTAAGTGTAATACTTTCAATAAGCGTTCTGCTTATATTCATACTTTGCTACAACAGAATATTTGCAATAACATTTGATGAAAATTTCGCACAGGCAACAGGCACACATTCAAATATGTTTACAATGCTTCTTGCTGTACTTACTGCCATAACAATAGTAGTAGGTATGCGTCTTATGGGAACACTGCTTATATCAAGCCTTATAATCTTCCCTGCACTTACATCAATGAGAATTTTTCAGAATTTCAGAAGTGTTATGATTTCCTCTGCTTTAATATCAGTTATATGTTTTTTTATCGGCATAGTAGTTTCATATGTCTACAGCACTCCCGCAGGTGCAAGCATTGTTGTTGTCAATCTTTCATTTTTCCTGATATTCAGCCTCATTGGAAAAATACTGAAAAGGTAATTTCATATAATCAGTTAGCAAAGACTTTTAATATATGATTGACAAAAAATATGATTTATATTATAATCTAAATAAGAGAATTTATGTCTTATTTTAAAGAAATGTGAGGTTTAATGATATATTATGATTAAAAAGCCATTTGTTACAAAAGAACAGATTGAAAAAATTTCCGAAACTATTCCCACACCTTTTCACATCTATGATGAAAAAGGTATAAGAGAAAATGCAAGAAAGCTTATGAAAGCATTTTCATGGAATAAAGGCTTCAGAGAATACTTTGCCGTAAAAGCTACTCCCACGCCCGCCATCCTGAAAATTTTGAAG
>CAYRPZ010000069.1:0-8261 GCA_964426275.1 uncultured Ruminococcus sp.
TTCTGAATTTACAGTTTTCAAATGAAACAAATGATTTAACAGAGATACTGTATTTCATTTCATTTATCATTTCACTGACAGCAACAGCTGTTCTTACTGCATTATGATATTTATTGTTGTATAATATTTTTATGCCACGCCTGCTGTAATACTCTATAACTCCATCATATCTTTCTGCAATATTTGAAATTTTCTGAAGAACTTCATTAAGAATGTCCACAAATGTATGCGATTCAATATCAGCATTTTTTATATGTACATTAATATATAAGACTGCAATTGATATACTTTCATTATTTCCCACTTCAATTTCTGATACATTGTTCTTGCCAAAAAATTTTAAAAGACGCTTTGGAACATAATATTCATAATGTTTTTTCAGAAGTTCCATATCCGCAATATTTTCAGTAAGTTCAGCTGATATACGATTAAACTGTTCGGATAATCTTGTTATTTCATTATTTCCATAAGTTGTTACTGTAACTCCCATGTTTCCATGCATAAGTTCTGCTGCTTTATTTTTTAGCTCTTTCAGCGGCTTTAAAAATACAATAAGGAATATAACAATTAGAATTATCATTACAGCAATAATAAGGCATACTATAGCAATATTTTTATTTATAAGTTCATTAACTCTCACTAATGCTTCCATGTGATTAAGCATACTTACCCCTATAACAGCAGATATTTTACCATCACTGCTATATACCGGTACATATACTGAGGGACACTCCTGCATATTGTACAAATCATTTTTTATAAATTGTTTTTCACCGGTTTCCATAACTTTTCTTACAGCATCTGTAATATATCTGCTTTTTACATATTCTACAGGCATCTCAGATGTATAGCAGTTACTGTCTACCATTTTTACATTATCATTTTCATCTATCATGAACCAGTAATATAAATAATTATATCCTATATTTATTTCAGTTTCTGAATATAAAGAATCCTCAACATTTATAACTGCTTCATCTGCATAATATCCTATAACATCATATACAGACCGCTGTATATCTGTAAAATCACTTTCATTAATCATATCAATGTCATAATCAAGAAGCTCTTTCATTTCATCATCAGAATACATACTAAAATATTTTAATCTGTTCTCACACATATATAATATTTTTTCATTAGTCAAATTATCAAATGAATCATTAAGATAAAAACTCATTGTATCAAATATGACTGATACCAATACATATGAAATAACAGCAAAAACTGTCATCATTCTCATTACAAGTGATACATATTTAAACACAAACAAATATATAAACACTGAAATCAATGAAAGAACTATAAATATTAATAATGAATATCCAATGATAATAAGTTCTGATTTAAATACGCCGTAATTTCTATCAATACTATATATCACATTAAACCCATTCTCATTACATATTCCAAGCACGTAACCGCCATTATAATTATCTACTGAACAGACAAAATTTCCATCATCAGTAAAATTTATATTTTTCATCTCAGACCATGTATAATCGGTATTATTCTCTGAATTATATGTATTTATTTTATATATATAGGAATCATCAGCAGCTGCACATACACCTTCATTTATATCATAATATTTAAGTATATCTTCAGAACAATCTATAAAATATATTTTGTTATTGCCATCATATGAAACTTCTGCCTGTTTTCCGCCTGTTTCATATGCCGAACAAATTTTCTCATATTGATTTTCGGTCAAATATAAAAGTTCTGAGGCTAAATTTACTGTATATGCATTTTTATATTTATCAATTATAAGCTTGTCATAATTGGCATCACCGCCAACATCATAGCTTTGATTTTCAGAAAATTTTTGATTTATATATTCCTGTCTTAAATTTTCAGGCGATTCATAAAGCAGATATACACAATTATTATCAACAACATAATCAAAATCGCCATCAAGTTTTTCATCAAAATCATTAATTTTCTCTAATCTGCCTTTTTCAAAATCACATTCAAATAAATCATTACTGTAATCGTCTGTATTAATAACATCATTCTTATATAAAGCAACATAAAGCTTTCCATTAAAGTATTTTAATTTAAACAGATAATAATAGTATCCATCATCAATTTTATTACTGCATATTTTCTCAATAAGTCTTCCTTCGCTGTCAGTATGATATATATTGCAATTGTTATCACTCTGCTCTAAAAAATATATTGAGCCATCATCTGCATATACTGATTCTGTAACCAGATTAAGTGGTATTCTATTATCCGACAAAAATAATGAAATACCTGACACCAATGATATAACAAATATAATCAAAGTAATTATGCTGAATCTTCTCAGGTACAAAATCTACACTCCTTTCAGAACTATTTTAACTGAGATGTAACCTGACCTGCAAAATTGCACTTTATTGCTCCGCCGTATGCACATGTAAGCACTGAAGAATCGGTAAGGGCAGGTTGTCCTTTAATCATAACTGTTGTTGAACCCGGTGCCCACGGTGCAGTAATAACCGGTATACACGGCATAGGTGTCAGAACACCCATTGCTGAAGCTGTAGCAGATGCTACCGTAGGATTTGAAAGACTCATACACATTCCAAAAGGCTTTATATTTACAAACGGCTTGTTATCCATAATAGTTGCCATAGGATTTGAACTCACATTAACCATACTCTGCGGAATAACTGTCAAAGGCATCGGAGCATTTCCAAAGGAACACTGGAGCATTGCGTTATTGCACACACAAAATCCCATATATATACCTGCTTTCTGTACTTAAATTTATCATTTGCTGCACTATGACTTGAACCCTGATGAAAAATCGAAATCCGAAACTCTTACAATATGTCTTGTATTTGTAGATTCTATTTCAGCCGGTGCTATCTTATAAAAAAGAGATAAATTGCTGTTTTTAGTTTCAAAGTTACTGAGTATATTTCTTTTTTCAGAACATGAAAGATTAATCATATCTATATGCAGCTTATTTCCATAATTATCACAGAACATTGAATAATCATTAAGAACCTGAATTGTTTTTCCAAGTATTATCTGATTTTCATAGCTTTTGAATTTTATTTCACTTTGTGAATGAGGAGTAATCATGTAATAAAGATTAAGAAACATAGGAGGTCTTACCTGAGTATCAGTTCCCTGAGATATATATGAATTCATTCTCATATCCTGATTCTGTTCAATATTATAAAGATATACGCTGAGTATAAAATTTTCATTTTCATTCGGACTGCAAAGCCCTATAAGACTTTCATCAGAAATAATCTTTGGAACAAGATTTTTTTTCAGAATACTAACTAATGTATTTCCTATATCAGCAATTATAGTATATGACATAAAAAACTCCTTTTATATATTTATGACGCTTCAGATAAAGTACTCTTTTCAGGTTCACTTCCAAGAAGATAAGAGCCGTTTCTGAATTCTCCTTCTGCTAAAATGCTTCCATTTGAAGTATCATAGAGCTTTCCCTGACCATTAAGTTCACCAAGCAGAAAACTTCCTTCATATTTCTTTGCACCTGTATTATAATCATAGAGGATACCTGTACCATCATAAAGTCCGTTCCTGAATGAACCTATATATATAGGAAATCCTGTTTCAGAACTGTAGGTACTTCCCTCACCTTCAAAAACACCATTTGCAAAATTGCCTTTATATACAAGAGTTCCACTTTCTGAATCAAAGAGATTTCCCTCTCCGCTGTAAAGTCCTTCAGCGTACTGACCGGTATATATAAGTACATCATTAAAATATTGTTTACCCTCACCGTTTCGTTTTCCAGCAGTAAAATTTCCTTTATACATATAGATATCATTTCCGGAATATTCATATAAAGTTCCTTCGCCTTCATAAAGCCCATCAACTATTCCGCCGCTGTAAACAATACGTTCATAATCATCATATATCACTGCATTTCCGCTTCCATATGAATTATCAGCAGTAAATATTCCATGATATACTGCATTCCCATTAACATCATACTGAGTACCTTCACCGCTTTTATTGCCGTCAGCAAATTCTCCTTCATAATTAAGTATACCATTTTCATATAATTTTCCTGAACCGTTATATGTGCCATTTTCAAAACTTCCGTCATATATTACCTGACCTGATTCAGAATAAAGAATTCCTGTTCCGCTATAACTTCCTTCAGCAAATTCACCTTTATACTTTATGTTTCCGTTTTTATAATATAAAGTGCCATTTCCGCTATACAGAAAATTTTCAACAGAACCTTCATAGAAAACATTATCACTGTTGTCATAGTATGACTTAATATTTCCGTCCTTGATTACATCTTCCTGAAATACACCTGAATATACAAGTTCAGAATTCACATATTCCATTCCTTCTCCGTTACGCAGACCATGAGAAAAATCCCCGTGATATATCAGATTATTATTTTCATAAAGTTTTCCGTTTCCTTCATACATACCTGAAACAAATTCACCTTCATAAAGAACATTTCCATTACTTTCATAAAGAATACCTGTTCCATTATATAATCCGTCTTTAAATTCACCTGTATATATTATATTTCCATCATAACTAAAAAGTACTCCGTTTCCGGAATACTGATTGAGTGCAAATTCACCGCTGTAACATACATTACCATTCAGATAATATGACTGACCGTTTCCGGAATACATTTCATTTTCAAATCCGCCCTGATAAAGCATATTACCCTCATAATCATAGAGAGTTCCATCACCCATAATTCTGCCATTTTCCAGCTTTCCGTTAAAAATCAGATTTCCGTCTTCAGAAAGAAGATTTACCTTGCCTGTATAATTAACCATATCCGTTGTATTAAGATAAATATTCTTTGTAAAAAATGCAGAACATATAACAGGGTATAAAAATTTTACAAAAATTATCGGAATGACTATTGCCAGCAAAATTATTCCTACCATTAAGATTTTTGCTATATAATAATCACTTACCGAAATATAATCTTTAAGACTTTTCGGCTTTATATATGTATTATCTTTAATTTCATTTTTTATATCATTGGTTATTTTGCTTGCAATACTTGTAGAGCTGAAAGTTCTGTTAATTTTGTATTTTATTGAATTAAAAGGAGAAAGAATAATTATTTTCAGAGAATTAGCCAGATATCTGATTGTTTTAAAAAGATCAAAATCACTGAATTTCAATTTATTTTACTCCTCTCTCTGTTCATTATCAGCATTTTCAATAATATCATCACTTGAGTCATATTCTTTTATAACCAATGAACCTATTGTTTTATAGGTATTATACTGGCTTGTATCTTCCTTGTCATATCCCATAACCGTATACAAAAGATAAATCAGTGCCAGCAATATAACCAGACATACAGCAAACGGCTTTATCATTCTGAGGAATGATTTTGCTTTTTCCCATATTTTAAGCCACCTGCTCTGTTTTTTCAATGTTTCCTGATTAATATTGTTTTTTATTTCCTCATATACGTCCATATATTCCGAATAAAGCTCTATATACTCACTGAAAACTCCTTTTTCAAGGTTTTCACAGTATTTAACAAGCTTGCCGGAAATATTGCTGTTATATTCTTTTTCAAGAATTTTTTTTACAACACTGCACATTGATTTCTGAAATTTCCTGAAATCCATTGAAGCATAGTCATGCATATGAGTCAGATTATATCTGAAATCCACACGCATTGATTCTGAAACAGTGATACTTTCAGATAAAAGAATATCAGTTTGTATTGAAACAGGAATATTCATCATAACTGTCTTTTCTATAAGGCTTCTGAGTATTTCAAGCCTTTCATCAGTATTATAGCTGAATTTTTTTAAATATTCAGAAAGCATAATATTATCTGTATGCCTGAACACCGCATAAAACATATTATTCTGAGAAAAACAGTCTACAAAGTCTGTAAATTTCTTATTATGCATCTGCTCATTCAGCAAAGGCATTATTGTGCAAAGCATAGAATAATTTATAACTTTAATAACATCATACTGACATGATTTCTCCTCCATATTGTCAACACAGACCATATACTCATAATCTTCAGTTTTCTTAACAATCTGTATTACATATAAATCTCTGTCAATAGTTTTTATATTCAGAAAGCATCACCGCCTTTCATTATAAAATCATATATTATTTAAGGTCACTTATTATTGCATATATGGAAGTCTTTACATCAGGATATGCCTCGCTCTGTGCACATATCTCATAAATTCCGGGGGTATTCGGAGCAGTATACATTCCATTTGAATTTATAGTGCCTCCATTTGTTTCCTTAACAGACCATATTACACGCTTATCATTTATATTTTCAAAAACTGCTGTGAAATAACAAGTCTGCATTACTGATAAATCTGCAATTGATGGCTGTATAAATATTCTTCTGTTATGTGATTCATCTCCGGTTTCCTTTTTCTTCACAGCTGTCCAGTGAATTTTAACTTTATTTTTTGTAGTATTTTCAAGAAGTCTTATTCCTATTATAAAATTACCTGTTTCCACATCAAGCTTTGCAGCTGTTTCACATTTCACTGCCATATCACTGAATACTTCAGATGAACCGTATACTACCTGACTGTTATCAGATTCGTCACATGAACAGCCAAGAGATATATTCACTGCTCCAAGTCCAAGACCATGTGCAATACTTTCAGATGTAAATACCTCTCCGAATTTTCCGCCTATACCCAAATCAATTATTGTTTCGCCTGAAGATATCATATAGCTGTCATTGTCAGAAGTTCTTACCGAACCTGAATTTTCAGATGCCGATTCAATTATTGATTTTCCATTTATATTTTCCAGTCTTTCAAGTATAAGGTCATTCATAATTCCTGAAAGCTGACCGCTGAATATATACTGACCAAACGGCATATTCTCTATATTTTCTATAAGATATGTATTTTTTGCTCTTATCAGGTCAATTTTTGCAAGATAAATGCTATGCTGATATGATGAATATTTCAAAGTTTTCTCCATTGACTTGTTGTAATATTCCTTTATTATCTGGCGTTCAAGACCTGAAGCAACTATTTTTGGCTTTATACTGAATGATAAATCCGCAAATTCTGAAAGCTGACCATCTTTTATAATTTCAATCTGACCTGCATTTTCTATTGTTGCATAATCATTCTGAATATTTGCAACATTGAGATTAAATGACAAAGTGTAGCTTTTGGCTTTTCTGAACTTACTTTCATTAAACTCAATATCAATAATATCTGATTTATTATAGTCAAGACATATAAGTTTTACTGAATACTTGAATGAAATATCATCGGCTGATGAATTGTTCTTATCAACTATAATTTCAAATTTTAAAGTTTCATTTGACTTTGCAAAAAGCATTGTACGCTGTCTTATAGTAAAATCCAGTCCTCTGTAAATCACATTGTCACTGATATAAAAGGATTTAAGTGTATTTATATCCATTTCAGGCTTTCTTGATGTAAGATAAAGCGAATAATTTTCTGTATAACTGTTGCATTCCAGTCCCTGATTTGAAGAACTCACACCTGTTACACTGTACACAGGCTGACTTTCCTTTTCATTATAATTAAGGCATAAATACAATGAATCTGCTTCGTCTTCCTCATTGAAACCATCAATTGATGAAAGTTTCTTGACTACAGGAGAATCAACAACTATTTCACGTCCTGCAAAGTCTATTGCAGCTCCTGCTTCGACAGATATTGTTTTCTTATCCATTTCAATAACATTAAGACCGCATATAACCCCTGTTCCATGAAGATATCTGTTAATAAATCTTCTTTTATTGTTCATATATTCCTGCTCAAGTACAAAATCATTGACAGTCAAATGCTTGCCATAATAATATCTGTTTCTTTCAAACGGAAAAAAATTTATCTTCTTCAAAACTCAAAACCTCTTTCAATTAAATTCTATAAAACAGTAAAGTCTACTGATGAACTGCCGTCAAGTCTTACCGATGAAAGCTCAGTTAAATCTGTATTTATTCCCATATATGAATAGCCGTCGAGAAGTATCATTGGCTGAAGGATTATGAGATTTACTTCCATATGCACCGGTTTTACACTTTCAATAATTTTAAGAAGTGTTTCATACTGCACATCGGATTTTATACATTCATTTCTTATAAGCACTGTAAATACAAACGGATTTGAACTGTACAGCCTGCTGTAAAGCTTTTTGACATTTTCATCTGTATTTTCGCTGTAAATACTGCAATTTTCAACTATAAGCGGTTTTTCACCTGTATAGAGCTGAATCATTGTAATTATACTTTCTTTTGTACCGAATGTTTT
>CAYRPZ010000070.1:0-8249 GCA_964426275.1 uncultured Ruminococcus sp.
ATATCGTTCCTAACTCAACAGGTGCTGCAAAGGCTATCGGTCTTGTAATTCCTGAACTCAACGGCAAGCTCATCGGTTCTGCACAGAGAGTTCCTGTTCCAACAGGTTCAACAACAATCCTTACAGCTGTTGTTAAGGGTGCTGATGTTACTAAGGAAGGCATCAATGCTACTATGAAGGCCGCTGCTTCTGAATCATTCGGCTACAATGAAGACCAGATTGTTTCTTCAGACGTTATTGGTATGAAGTACGGTTCACTCTTTGATGCTACACAGACAATGGTTTCAAAGATTGCTGATGACCTTTACGAAGTACAGGTTGTTTCATGGTATGACAATGAAAACAGCTACACAAGCCAGATGGTAAGAACAATCAAGTATTTTGCAGAACTTGCATAATCTGATTTGAAATTATTATTCAGACTTTAAATATATAAGGCACAGTGGAATTTAATTCTGCTGTGCCTTATTATTTTTCTTAAAAAATATTAGTCTTTAGGAACGGCTGTTTTAATAACCTCTTTAAATTCATCTGAATAAGAGCTGTATTGTTCAGTAGGTACGGAACAGGTAATAATATATTTAGTATTTTTTCCTATTATTAATCCTAAACAGCATGACATATTAAGTGAATTTTCTTCACCTACTATTGAATATCTTATTTCAATAATTTTCGCCTCATATCCATTAATTATAATATCTTCATTTGATACTTCTGTATAATTGTCAGCAATACTGTCATATTGATAAACAGCATTATAGGCAATGCTTTCCATATCTTTCTGAGAATCTGAAATTTTCTCTGATGTTACTATTATACTTGCATCGCCTTTTTTATAAAATTCATCTATGTATTCTGAAGAAACAGTTTCATAATCAGACGGTATGCTTATTTTTATCTCCGGAAAAGGAAGCTGTTCAATATATGATGAAACATCAGTATTTTCAGAATCAGATGATGAAATTCCGTCCTCATTGCAGGCTGATAGCCCTGACACAAGACAGACCGACAGAACAAATAATGTAATTTTTTTCATAAATAAAATATCCTCCTTGATAAAATAAAAACAGAAGCCGAAAAACGACTTCTGTATGAATATGACCAAACCGATAAGCCGAGTTCTGTCGTGTGCGATAATTTATCTAGACCATACGTCGCCATATGGTTCAAGCCGTCATTACAGATAAGCCCATCGAGCAAATGTTGACTTAACTGCACCAATAGACGTTGCATCAGATAGGGTTTACACAGCAATGTATTCTCATACATTCTGGTGAGCTCTTACCTCACCTTTCCACCTTTTCCTGTAAATCAATACAGGTAGTCTTATTTCTGTTGCACTTGCCCTAAGGTCGCCCTTGGCTGTCGTTAACAGCTATCCTGCTCTGTGATGCTCGGACTTTCCTCATGAACATAAAAAATTCATGCTATCGCATAGCTTGCTCATGTATATATTTTACCTTATCTTAACTAAAATGTCAAGGGAATTTATATTTTTTAGGAAAGAGAATCAATCAGACAAAAAAATATTATAAAACCATGAGAGTATCTTCAGAAGTAGTTTTTCAATCATTGTTTAAATTTTGAATTTAATGGTTGTACGAATATATTGTATCTGACCATATTTTTCAATAGTTTTTTGGTATTCTTGCCAAATATTTATAATATGACTCTGAATAAGAAAAATAGAAATCTTTCAACTTGACTTAAATTATAAAAAATGTTACAATCAAACAGAAATAATAAATATATAAAGGCAGGTAAATATATATGAAGTGCAGACGGTGCGGTAAAAAATTCAAAAATCAGCAGTATTGTCCATATTGCGGAGCAGATGAAAATTATAATTCAGATGCGGAAAAAATAATAAAAAACAGAAAACGTTCAGTTCCTCTAATGATATTATCAGTATTCCTCACATTCATTTTTACATTACTTATGATTATGACAATATGTATAAGAGATATTTTTGATAATTCTTTGCAAAAGGCTGTAAACGAAATCAAATGGTCAGATGTAAAAATCGGAAAAACATTCGGAGGTTCTGATAATAATTCAACTCTTACTGATTACATAGCAGGTTTTATAGATGAAGAAAGAATGACAAAGAAAGGTATTGAAGTAATTCTTGACAGTTCTGAAACAGCTGTTTACATCAATGATATAGTACTTAATTATAAAGATGTAATATTTAATAAAGGTGATTTAAAAAAGCTTTCATCAGATGATATCGTTGATATTGTAAAAGCAAATGAACAGAATATAACAGCTGTAACCGATATGCCATTTAACTCAATAGGAGATATAATATATAATGATATAGACAAAACCATGTCAGTATATATTGATGAATATAATAAGACAACAGGAGAAATTTTTTCAGGAGTAAGCCTTGTACTTATAAGATTTGCCCTTAGCAATGCAGGAATTATAACTCAGGCTGTAATAATATTCATACTTCTTGTAATGAGTGCATTAAGTTTCGGATATACAGGAAACGGCATAAAAGCTTATGGAATAACTTTAATTATTTCATCAATGCTTACCGTTATAATATCTCTGTTTTCATGGCTGATAATAAAAGTTCCTGTAATCAGCGAAATTTTACCTGTTATCAAGATATCATTTATAAAATATGGTCTTATATATACAGGATTTGGAGCAGTATTTGTACTTGTTGGAATATCATTTGTAAAGCTTGCGGATTTTTCAGATAAATCAAAAATTAAAAGAGCTGAGAAAAAAGCTCTTAAAAAAGCTGAAGATGAGGACGAAAAAGAATACAGCAACCTTAAAACAAATAATAGAAAAAATGTTAAATCGGATTCATTTTCAGTAACAGGAAAAATTCCTGTAATATCAACAGAGCACGGGAAAGCCTGTCATATATGCGGACATATAAATGCTGAAAATGCTAAATTCTGCCGTAACTGCGGTTCAGAACAGAAATAAGGTTGAAAAACAAACCAAGTACAAAAACTGAATTTTAAATATTTAAAAGGACAGGCATTAAAGAAAGTGCCTGTCCTTTTTAAATGCAATTATGAAAGATTATAAATATATCTGAATATAAACTTCTCTCTGCTGTCGGATTGATTGATTATCTTTTCAGCAAGCTTTTCAGAAAGATTTATTACCGTTTCTGCCTCACGCTCTGAAATTTTGTGATTGCTCATATCAGATTTAAGTGCAGTATGAGTTGCATTTATAAATTCGCCCCTGCTGAAAAATGATGTATTTTTCTCAGCATATTCTGCAAAATCTATATATGTCATGTTTGATTTGTTGGATATTCCTGCAAACTCAAGCAGTTTAAGCATATAAATATATGCATTGACTGCATTCTCATTCTGAATGCTTCCGCTGAAGCTCTTTTCACGCTTTCTTATATTCGCCAAACGCCTTAAAGCAATTACTGCTGATACAATGGCAATCAGCATAATAACTGCAATTACTATAAGCAATGCTCCTCTTAACATTTCATTATTCTTTAAAAAGGATAAAATTCCTCCGACATTACCACTGCTTTCATCTGAAACGCTTGCAGGAATTTCGGTTTCTGCCGTTTCAGGAATATTTGTTGCCTCTACCGGATTTGTTTCATTATATGTTACTGATGCTTCAGATGTCTGAGTTTCTGTTTCGGTAACAGTTTCAGTTACAACGGTTTCGTTGATTACTATATTTACACTTTGGTCAGAAGATGAAGTTTCAGCAGAAATTATTCCTTCATCATATCCGGGAGTAAATTCAAATGGTATCCAGCCAAGACCATCTATATATATTTCTGCCCATGCATGAGCTCTGCTGTCCTTTACATTTATAACATAGTTTCCCTCAGAATCAGGAACTGTATTTTCAAAATCCGAATCAGTAATTATATATCCTTCTGCATATCTTGCAGGAATACCGCACATTCTCGCCAGTATAACTCCTGCTGATGCATAATGTGAACAGTATCCTTTTTTATTTTCAAGCAGAAAATAATTTACAAAATCCCTTGTTGCAGGAGTTTTTCCCGGTGAAAGCGTATATTCAGTATCAAATGCAATAATGTTTCTTATACGGCACAGAATCTCATATATGCTGGTATTGTCATAAAGTATTTCTGTTGAAATTGTATTGTCATCTCTTGAATATTCTGATTTTACACCTTCTGCACTATCTATCAGTTCTGAAAATGTATCTCTTATCTGCTGAATATCATCATTATCAGGAAGCTGTAAATACTCATTATATACAAAATTCCTGTATTTCTGCTCAAGCTCTGACATCTCACGGAACTTACTGTTCTGTATACCTGTTTCGGCAAGCTGAACATATGAAAGAAAATCTTCATAACTTCCTATATATTTAAAATCAAAACTGTAATCTTCAGTATTATCACATTCAATCTCTGTATCTTTTTTCTTTTCAAGATTTTTATTGTCCGCTCCGTAAGGAACATATATCTGCTTAGAATTTTTCATAACAGTATGTATATTTAAGCTGTAGTCTGAAACCCCCTTGAAATTTTCAAGAGATATATTAAGAAAGTCCTGAGGATATATATTTCTTTCTTCAAATTTTTCAAATATTATATTATTATCATTATAAACACTTTTCGGAAAGTCATTCCATGAGTCGCCTGTATAATATGAACCCGAAAAGCATTTAATATAAATTTCACTTGTAAGCTTTCCGTCAAATTTTGCAATAAGGTCTGTTTCATTATTATAGCTAAGATTTGAATACTGTCCGAGTTGTCCGGGTGAAGCTGTCACCTTTCCAAATGATGACGCTATTCTGTTCATGCTTGCAGGAATATTATCAGCAGAAAATTCAGAAACAGACTGGTGCACATTATATCTTATTTCATTAAGTCTGTCAGGACGCTTATATTGTGAAACACCTGTAACTGCAATTATGATAATAAACACTGTAAAAGTTATTATAACTGTTATAAATCCTGTATATTCCCTGACTCTGAATTTTATATGTGACTTTGCAAAAAAATCATTTTCTTTACGGATAAATCCTGCACCTTTGAGATAGTCACTTCCATGACTTCCCGAAAGGCTCATTGATGTAACTGCTACCCAGTATGCAACAACCATTATACACGCTATATATGATGGTGCAAGTCCGAAATAAAATCCTGATTCAAGCGTTATAAATGTAAGTGCTATTCCTAAAACTGCATTTTTATTACAGTATGTTGCATAACATACAAAAAGCGAAAAAATAAAAGTTGTAAAAATTAAGAATATTGTTGTAACCTCTGTTATATCAATATTTTCGCTTATTCTGTAATAAGCAATTCCCTCCCCTGTTATTTGCAGTCTTTGTGCAATAACATTATACATTGCCTTGTATCCGCTTATAAACTCTTCTCTCATTCGCACGAACAATGTTTCAAACAGCACACACACAGGAATTATCAGCAGTTTCCATTTCTTTGGAAGATTAAGTATTACTGAAAAAACAAGAAAAAACAATGCATTGTAAAGCAGAAGTATATTTTTATCATAGTCAAAATCATAGAATGAAAGAAATGACATTATTCCGCCGGCAACACCCAGCAGTGCAATACCTATCATTATAAGTGTTCTGAAAGGCGGAACTTTCTTATTTACAGTAAGTGTTATACTGTCCTTTACGGATATTCCGCTGTCAGCAAATGTATGCGGAATATTCTTTATTCCGTTCATCTCAAAAAAATCCTCCTATACAATCATTTCATAAAGACATCTGTTTATTTTTCCGCACTGAACCGGTATTATTGATACAGTATCATTCACGTCATCAAAAAAATCAGGAAGATTTTCGGCATTTTCTGTTATATAAAGAATAGTTTTTCTTTTTACATTTTCATTTGACATAAGATGGTGAAAATGTTCCTTTGTAATTTCCGATGTTATATAGATTACATGGGAATACATATTGTCAGCATCACTTTTAATATGGCTTGCATATGCTCTGTGGTAATCCGAATATGCATTTGCTTTCAGCAACATTCCAAGAAACGATGCTGCATCTTCACTTGCTGAAATTTCTGATGAAATATACGCATTTTTTGCAGTACTGTACCAACTTATTTCATGCACTGCCTCACTTTCCGCTATTGATTCCGACACAGAACTTAGTGTTTCTATAAGCGTGTCAAGCTTCTGCATATATCCTGCACTGAAATCCGTATAAAATTCAAACAGAATCAGAACTGAACAGTTTACAGGCAGACTGTATTTCTTTACCATAAGTGTATCCTGCTTCATACTGAGTTTCCAGTGAATTTTATTTATTTTATCGCCTTCACTGTAATTTCTTATGTCAAAAACTTCCGAACAGTCATCTCCTGCCTTGAATTTGGAATAAAGTTCACTTCTTGTATTTTCATCAAATGTATGGTCTGTAAAAATTTCAATCGGATAAATTTGCGGGAGTATTACTATTTCTGTTTTTTCATTGAATTTCTTTTTCACAGAAAAAAGCTTTATATAGTCATAAATTTTTATATATTTAAGCTTTATAACAAGTTTTCCACAGTAATGAGATGATATATGGAATGACATACTTTGTGAATTGAGAAGCTGAACCGGCACTGTTGCTGACATTTCAGACGGTATACTGTCCAGAATATTCATAATTTCAAGTTTTATACAGGCATTCGGAACAGGGAATATACTTCTGTTTGTTACGTTTACGCTTATATCTATATCAGCATCTTTGTTTTCAGACATTTTTGCCGATAAAATTTCTGCATCAATATGGCTTCTTGTATATATCATTATAAAGAAAAATACAGCAGGAAGTGCTAATGCAAAAACAAGCAGAAAGAATGACATATTATCAATATACATTATGTAGAAAACTGCAAGCACTATCAGCAGAATTACATATAAAATCTTACTAATAATCATATTTCACACCTGCATAATTTATCAGGACATGGAATGTTTTTTTCTTGACATTTCAGGAATTTTTACTGAAGAAAGTATTTCATCAGCAACTTTTGAAACTGTCACATCATTTATTCTCGCCTTTGAATTAAGTATTATTCTATGTCCTACGACATCTTTAAATACAAATCCTACATCATCAGGTATAACATAATCCCTTCCTTTTAAAAGCGCTGTGGATTTTGTAATTGAAGTAAGTGCAAGAGTTCCTCTCGGACTTACTCCAAGTTTTATAAGAGGGTGATTTCTTGTTGCTTCCATAAGTTTGGCTATATAAAAATATACTTTATCGTCAATATAAACGGATTCGGCAACATCCTGCATCATTATTATTTCATTTGCACCGGCAACACGCCTTACATTATCAAGAGGATTTGCTGACTGTTTGGATTTTATTATATTTACTTCACTTTCAATATCAGGATATCCCATTGTAATTTTTATCATAAACCTGTCGAGCTGTGATTCAGGAAGCATCTGAGTTCCTATTGAACCGACAGGATTTTGTGTAGCAATAACCATAAACGGCTTTGGAATTTCTCTTGTTATGCCGTCAACTGTAATTTTTCCTTCAGCCATCACCTCAAGAAGTGCTGACTGTGTTTTGCTTGATGTACGGTTTATTTCATCTGCAAGAAAAAGATTGCACATAATTACTCCGGATTTATAATCAAAATTCCCAGTTGATTTATTATATATTGTAAATCCCGTAACATCTGTCGGCAGTACGTCCGGTGTAAACTGCATTCTGTTATGTTTCAGGTCAAGAGCTTTGGCAAATGCAAGTGCGATAGTTGTTTTTCCCACACCTGGGATATCATCTATAAGTATATGCCCCTTTGATAAAATTGCAAGCAAAACTTTTATAATAATATCGTCTTTGCCTATTACAGCTTTTTTCACCTCGCCTATTACCGATTTTACAACCGATAAAGTCTGTGATTTTGTCATTGATGTTGTTTCCAATATCTCCACACACCCTTAAAATAATTATATTTTTCTTTCTTTTGAAAGCATCTGTTTTTATTATATCATTACAATACTGCAAATTCAATAACAATTCAATAACAAAATTGAAAATACAGGAACAATTCAGAATTTCACGGTATTATTACATAAAAGCACAAAAAGAAGTGCATCACCGTTAAGATGATACACTTTTGAATTTACTTGATATTGCATAAAAAAATAAACCGCCTTGCCGTCGCACAGCACATAAAACCCGCACTCGGCAGGTGGGTATTCTCCTGAAGTTCTCTCGCTCCCTTCGTCTGTTAAACAGGAGGTCTGCAGTCCTAAATCAGAGATGAA
>CAYRPZ010000071.1:0-8202 GCA_964426275.1 uncultured Ruminococcus sp.
TATGGTTAGTTTAACCGTTATAAATGTTAATTTTTAAAATTGGAGGAATAACTCAATGTCATTCAAAAGCGAATATCTCAAGGGCGTTTACGAACAGGTTGTACGCCGCAATGCAAATGAACCTGAATTTCTTCAGGCTGTAAAGGAAGTTCTTGAAAGTCTTGAACCTGTTATCGAAAAAAGACCTGACTTCGTTGAAGCTGGTATACTTGAAAGAATTACAGAACCTGAAAGATTTATTCAGTTCAGAGTTCCGTGGGTTGATGACAACGGCAAGGTTCAGGTAAACAGAGGTTTCAGAGTTCAGTTCAATTCAGCTATCGGACCTTACAAGGGCGGTATCAGACTTCACCCTTCAGTATGTGCATCTGTTATCAAGTTCCTCGGATTTGAACAGATTTTCAAAAACAGCCTTACAACTCTCCCTATGGGCGGTGGTAAAGGCGGTTCTGACTTTGACCCTAAGGGCAAATCAGACGGAGAAGTTATGCGTTTCTGCCAGAGCTTTATGACTGAACTCAGCAAACATATCGGTGCTGATACAGATGTTCCTGCCGGAGATATCGGTACAGGTGCAAGAGAAATCGGCTATATGTTCGGTCAGTACAAGAGATTAAGAAATGAATTTACAGGCGTTCTTACAGGAAAGAGCCTTACAAGCGGCGGTTCACTCGCAAGAACAGAAGCTACAGGATATGGTCTTTGCTACTTCACAGATGAAATGATTAAATGCATGAAGAATGAAAGCTTTGAAGGCAAGACAGTTGTTATTTCAGGTTCAGGAAACGTTGCCATCTATGCTACACAGAAAGCTACACAGCTTGGCGGTAAAGTAGTTGCTCTTTCTGATTCAAACGGTTATATATATGATGCAAACGGCATTAATCTTGATGTTGTTAAGCAGATTAAAGAAGTTGAAAGAGGAAGAATAAAGGAATATGCTGAAAGAGTTCCGGGTTCAACTTATACAGAAGGCTGCAAGGGTATCTGGACAATCAAGTGTGATATCGCCCTTCCATGTGCTACACAGAATGAACTTGATGGCGAATCTGCTGAAATTCTCGTAAAGAATGGCGTATTTGCTGTTGCAGAAGGTGCTAATATGCCTTCAACTCCTGAAGCTATAGAAATATTCCAGAAGAACGGAGTTCTCTTTGGACCAGCAAAGGCTGCCAATGCAGGCGGTGTTGCTACATCAGGTCTTGAAATGTCACAGAATTCACAGCGTCTTTCATGGTCATTTGAAGAAGTTGATGCAAAACTTAAAGACATCATGGTTACTATCTTCCACAACTCATATGATGCTGCTGAAGAATATGGTGTTAAAGATAATCTCGTTTCAGGTGCAAATATCGCTGGTTTCCTTAAAGTTGCAGAAGCTATGCTCTGGCAGGGTATTTCATACTAATCTATTGCATTCAGCTTAAATTCCAATTTAATATTTTTTATATAAAAAAGAGGTTTTGCTTTTAACCATGCAAAACCTCTTAATTTATTTTAATAACTATATCCGATTTCAACTGCTTTCATATTAAGTTCAATAAGATTTGATTTCTTAGATGGAATAATTTTCTCAAGTGCATTTTTTATAGTATTCATTCCGAAAATTCCGGTTTCCTTTATCAGTTTTCCAATAAGAATTATATTCGCCATACCACTCACATCATTGTCTGTCGCAAGTTTTGTAGCAGGAATATAAAAACATTCAATATCATCCCTCTCTGATTTTTCCTCAACCATTGTACTGTCAATAAACGCCTTTCCTCCGGATTTTACAGAAGCTATAAACTTTTCATACGACGGCTGATTCATTGCAACCATAAGGTCAGGCTCGGTAACAAGCGGTGAACCTATCGGTTCATTAGATATGCACACAGAACAGTTTGCTGTTCCTCCTCTCATTTCAGGACCATATGACGGAAGCCATGATATCTCTTTTTCATCTATCAAACCGCAATATGCAAGTACCTTGCCTGCAAAAAGTATTCCCTGACCTCCAAATCCTGCAAGAACAACTTCATTGTTCATAAATATTATTCCTCCTCTGCAGTAATATCTTTATAAACTCCCAATGGGTAATAAGGAATACATTCATTTCTAAGCCTTTCTATTGCCTCCAGAGGACTTAATCCCCAGTTTGTCGGACAGGTCGAAAGCACTTCTATTATTGAAAATCCTCTTTTATATTTCTGATTTTCAAATGCTTTTCTTATAGCTTTCTTAGCATCTCTTATATGAGGTATACTGTCTACTGAAACACGCTGGGAAAGTGCTGTGCCCGTAAGTGTTGCAAGCATTTCACATACTTTCACAGGAAATCCGGCAAGCTGAGTATCACGCCCGAATGGTGTTGTCTGCGTCACCTGTCCCGGAATAGTGGTCGGTGCCATCTGACCTCCAGTCATACCATAAATTGTGTTATTTATAAAAATTACTACTATATTTTCTCCTCTTGTGGCACTGTGAACAGTTTCCGCAGTACCAATTGCTGCAAGGTCGCCGTCACCCTGATATGTAAATACATACTTATCAGGCATTGCTCTTTTGACACCTGTAGCAACAGCTGGTGCTCTGCCATGAGGTGCTTCTATCATATCGCAGCCGAAATAATCATATGCCATAACAGAACAACCTACAGGACATATTCCTATTGCATCTCCTTCAATGCCCATTTCATCAATTACTTCACATAATATACGGTGAACTATTCCATGAGTACATCCCGGACAGTAGTGCATAGGTACATCACAAAGCGATTCAGGTCTTTTAAATACAACTGCCATTAAAAAGCACCTCTCATTTCTTTGATTTTATCAAGAACTTCTGATGGTGATGGTATCAATCCTCCTGTTTTTCCATAAAACTCAACAGGCTTTGAACAATTTATCGCAAGCTTTACATCATCTATCATCTGTCCCATTGACATTTCCACACATAAAACAGATTTGGCATTTTCAACAGCCTGATTAATTTCTTTTACAGGAAACGGCCATAAAGTTTTAGGTCTTATCATTCCCACCTTTATTCCTTGATTTCTTGCCTTGTTTATAGCTGATTTAACAACTCTTGCAGTCGCACCATATGCAGAGACAATAATTTCAGCATCTTCAGTCATATAAATCTCTGCATCAGTTTCTTTTTCCTTTATAATATCATATCTGTCAAAACGTCTGCGAACATCGGCATCAAGTTCGTCAGGCTGTAAATGAAGCGAGTTGATTATATTATGTTTGCGTCTGTTTCCATGGCCATTAGTTGCCCATGACTTTTCAACAGGATTATAGCAAATTTCAGGAAATGAAACAGGCTCCATCATCTGACCAAGAAGTCCGTCTGCCAAAATCATTGCAGGCATACGATACTTGTCAGCAGTGTCAAATGCTTTTATTACCATATTCACCATTTCCTGAACAGATGATGGTGCAAATACAAGCACATGAAAATCGCCATGCCCCATAGCTCTTGTTGCCTGCCAGTAATCCGCCTGTGACGGCTGTATTCCTCCAAGTCCCGGACCACCCCTTTGAACATTTATAATAACGCATGGAAGGTCTGAACCTGCAATATATGAAATTCCTTCAGATTTCAATGAAATACCGGGAGATGACGAAGAAGTCATTGCCCTGACTCCTGTTGAGGCTGCACCAAGAACCATATTTATAGCAGCTATTTCAGATTCTGCCTGAAGGAATACCCCGCCTGTTTTCGGCATACGCTTTGCCATATAAGCAGCAAGTTCTGTCTGCGGAGTAATAGGATAACCAAAGAAGCATTTACATCCTGCTCTTATAGCAGCCTCTGCAAGTGCTTCATTACCTTTCATGAGGTTTCTTTCCAATTCTTCACATCTCCCTTTTTCTATTCTATACAAAATATTTATTTTTCAACTGTTATTGCACAGTCGGGACACATCATTGCACACATCGCACAGCCTATACATTTATCCGTATCTACACAGACTGCTGTAAAATATCCCTTTTTATTGCGTTTTTCCCTTTGAATTTCAACAATTTTCTTAGGACATACTGATGTACACAATGCACAACCCTTGCATCTTTCAAAATTAACTTTCATATCTGCCATACAGCAAAACCCCTTTCATATAACAGATTAACCCAAATAATAAAAAAATCAGTCCTGCCATATCGGCTTTACATAAATTTCAACAGGAAGAACTTTTCCGCTGTTTACTGATATATCCAGTGAATTTTTACACACTGTATATACAAGCGGAAGACCTGTTTTTTCACAGATTTTTTCTGCAAAGTCCATTGAATTTTCAACGGTTTCAGCAGTTGTTTCATATCCAAGATTTGAATTATTTATAATTCCTGTATGTTTTGTTCGTGCTGATTTTTCTATTTCATAAAGCAGTTCAACAGCTTCATCAGCAGAACGTGTCATATATCTGTATTTATTCACAACGCACAGCATATCAATATTATCTGAAAGAGAGGAAAATATATGAGCATACATACCAAGAGCAGTTGCTCCTGCATCATCTCCTCCGACATCTATTATAAGATATCCGTCCTCATTTGCTATACGTTCAAGGTCAAAACTTATCGCAGGTATATCAAGATTTGAATTAGCATACATAGGCTTTATCATTTCAACGCCGTATTCTGAAAAAATATTTTCAAAGTCAGCTGTCCTGAAGTATGGATTTACAATATCAAGGTCAACTATACTTGTTTTTTTATTCTGCTTTGCAAGATTCAAGGCAAGATTTACTGCAATATTTGTTTTTCCTGAACCGTAATGCCCCGTAATAACAGTTATTTTCTTCATTACTCCTCCGAAATTTTTAATATACATAAATTATAACACTGATAAGAATAAAAATCAAGTAACAATAAATTAACAGATGTCAGTTTATGTAAAAGCGGGTATCGCAATTACAAAATAATACGATACCCGTCAAAATTATTTAATATTTTTTTATTCTGTTTTATGTGCTTAAATCGGAAATTATATCCACCATTCAGGCGTAATATCTCCAAGCCTGATAATTTTTTCATTTTCATAATCAAGCATTATTTCAATATCCTTGTAAGAATCAGGCATAAGCTGTACCATAAGTTCACGACAAGCACCACAGGGAGCAACAGTTTTTCCATCAGGCAATATTGCAAGCACCTTATCTATCTCATGTTCTCCGTTTGTTATCATATTAAATATTGCATTGCGTTCAGCACATATCCCAAGAGTAGAGCAAGTATCAATGCAAACACCTGTATATATTTTTCCAGACTTTGAAAGAATTGCAGCACTTACCTCTCCAGCAGTCACATATTCAGATATTCTTCTTGCATTTAAAACTGATTTTGCAGTATTATAAAGCAGTTCCCATATCTTTTCCATAATTATTTACCTCTTTAAATTTTGATTATTTTATCAATTACACTTAAATTATAACACCGATAAGAATAAAAATCAAGCAATAAATTAAAAGGCGGATATAGCTATTATAAAATAATACGATATCCGTCTTTTTAATTCTATTTTCTTAAAAGCTGTATTAAGCCACCTATATTCTTTCGCAGATAAGGTCGCCCATTTCACTGCATGAAACCTGTTTCATTCCCTCACTCATTATATCAGCTGTTCTGTATCCTTCATCAAGTACTGCATTTACTGCATTTTCAATTGCATCTGCACATTCAGGCATATCAAGTGAATATCTCATCATCATTGCTGCTGAAAGAACTGTTGCAATCGGATTTGCTATATTCTGTCCTGCAATATCAGGTGCAGAACCATGGATAGGCTCATAAAGTCCTATGCTTGTTTCACCGAGGCTTGCACTTGGTATCATTCCGAGTGAACCTGTAATCATACTTGCTTCATCTGAGAGAATATCTCCGAAAAGATTTTCAGTAACGATTACATCGAACTGAGATGGATTATGAACTAACTGCATTGCACAGTTATCAACAAGTATATCATTATATTCAACATCTTTGTTTTCTTCAGCAAGCTTATGCATAACTTCACGCCATAAACGTGATGTATCAAGTACATTTGCCTTATCAACCGAATGAACTTTGCTTCCACGCTTTTTAGCCATATCAAATGCAATTTTTCCGATTCGTTCAACTTCAAAATCACTGTAAGGCATTGTATCAACAGCTTTTTTTATGCCGTTTTCATCAATTGTTGTTGAACGTTCTCCGAAATATGCTCCGCCTATAAGTTCTCTTACAATTACAAGGTCAACACCGTTCTTTGTAATTTCATCTTTAAGCGGGCAAGCTCCTGCGAGTGCTGGAAATATTTTTGCAGGGCGGATATTTGCAAAAAGTCCGAGAGCCTTTCTTATACCGAGAAGTCCTTTCTCAGGACGGAGATTTGCAGGCATTTTGTCCCATTTAGGGCCTCCTACTGCTCCTAAAAGCACACTGTCAGATTTAAGACATTCATCAATTGTTTCCTGTGGGAGCGGAACTCCTGTTTCATCAATTGCACAGCCACCCATAAATACATATTTATAATTAAAGCTGTGACCGAATTTTTCAGCGGTCTTGTTCATAACCTTAATTGTTTCGTCAACTATCTCAGGGCCTATTCCATCGCCCTTTATAACTGCAATATTCTTATTCATTTAAAAATCACTCCTTAGCATAATTGCTGTCTGCATTATCAAAATTATCCCATGGACTTGAATTTGTATCTTCACCGATATATATAACCTTATTATCCCTTATTACACATACTGGGCAATCTATCGGACAGAGAATTTCTATCTGATATGCGGAAATATCATTATTCTGAGGCGTTTCAATATTTATTGAAATCCCCTCGATATAATCTCCCAGAACATTGTCAGCAGTGAGATGTTCAGGGTTACAGTCCTCATCATAATCATCTGAATACTCAGCATACATATCCTTAAAGAAATCAATGCATTTTTCCAGTATAAATTTTATTGTGCTGTCCGAAAGAGAATTGAAATTATTAATGCATTTTTCTGCATAATCGATATATGTATTATCTTCAAGGGCAACTATCATATCAGCTTCAAAAAGAGTGCTGTAGAAATCGCCCTCATAATATCCGCCTGCATCTTTAAGATTTTTTATCATTCCTAAAGCATAATTGCCTCCGTCATCATAGTCATCTTCATCGCACCATGCACCCATATTATTGAATGAGCTTACATACATGATTTTATTATCTCTGATAATCCATTCCATTCCATGTTCTTCTTCCCATGCCACATTTAATTCTATTGAATATCCAATTGAATTTTCATCATCAGGTTCTTCAATTCCGAGGCATACAGGCTCTACATATTCAAGAATTTCTCTGCCCTTTATATTCTCTGGAATATCAATTTCTTCATCTTCAAAATATTCTCTGTAATCCTCACAATAAAGGATTGTATATTCACAAAGCTTGTCTATAATATCATCACTTAATGAATTAAGATTTTCAATGCATTTGTTCACATAGTCAAGGAAAGGTTCTTCCATATCAATGAAAACATTTGTTTCAGTATGGAAAAGGGAAAAATCAAATTCCCCCTCCAATCCATACTCTGTTTCTCTTAAATTCCTTAGCATTTTTATCTCCTATTTATTAAGAGATTTAAGAAGTCCGCCTGCATTGATTATATCCTTGATAAAATCAGGGAATGGTTCTGCCTGATAAGTTTCATTCTTTGTCTTGTTTGTGATTATGCCTGTATCAAAATCAATTTCAACTTCATCGCCGTTTTCAATCTTTTCAGATGCTTCCTTACATTCAAGGATAGGAAGTGCAGTATTGATTGAATTTCTATAGAAAATACGTGCAAATGTTGATGCAATAACGCATGAAATACCGCTTGCCTTAATTGCAATAGGAGCGTGTTCTCTTGATGAACCACAGCCGAAATTCTCACCTGCTACCATTATATCGCCCTCTTTGACATTTTTTACAAAGTCAACATCGATATCTTCCATACAATGTGATGCAAGTTCCTTATGGTCAGCAGTATTGAGATATCTTGCAGGAATGATAACATCTGTATCTATATTATTTCCATATTTATGTACTTTTCCAATAGCTTTCATATTATTTCATTCTCCCCTCTTACATAACTTCGCTTACATCTGAAATTCTGCCTGTTATTGCAGATGCTGCCGCAATTGCAGGGCTTGCAAGATATACTTCACTTTCAGGGTGTCCCATACGTCCTACAAAGTTTCTGTTTGTTGT
>CAYRPZ010000072.1:0-8156 GCA_964426275.1 uncultured Ruminococcus sp.
GCCAGTCACCATTATTTACAACTAAAGCCTTATTATCCGAAAAATCAATAAATCTGCTCATCTGCTTTTTGAAGCATTCAACATTATGGTTAATAGTTTCCTTTGTCATCATCTTTCTCATATCAGTTTTGCCTGATGGGTCGCCAATCATGGCTGTACCGCCTCCGATAAGAGCAATAGGCTTGTTTCCCGCCATCTGGAGTCTTTTCATAAGGCAAAGAGCCATGAAATGACCTACATGAAGGCTGTCAGCAGTCGGGTCAAATCCGATATAGAATGTAGCTTTTCCCTCATTGATAAGATTTTTTATTTCTTCCTCATCTGTAAGCTGAGCAAGAAGACCTCTGCGTTTAAGTTCTTCAAAAAGAGTCATAATAAATTTAACCTCCAAAAAATTTTTTTAAATATATATACTCCCCTGATAAGTTACAAGGGATTTTCATTTGTAAAAATCCTTAAATATTTACTCGGATATTATATTATAGCAGAGTTTATATGCCAGAATTTTTTTGACACTGTAATCTATACGTTCTTCTGAAATTATTCCTTGCTTAACAGCATTTAACACTTCATAGTAACCATCTGCATCACATGTTGTAATCATATCATTTCCAGCCTGAACAGCTTTCACATAGGCATCAGATATATTTGCAGTAGCTCCCATATCGAGTGAATCTGTAACAATTATTCCGGAAAATCCAAGAACATCTTTTAATATTCTATGAATTTCAGGAGATAAGGAGGCTGGATTTTCATTATCAAAACAAGATATTGTATTATGATTAACCATTACAATGGGAGCACCGGTATCAATTCCCCTTTTAAATACTTTTAAATCATTTTTAAAGAAATAATCCAGTGTTCTGCCATCATAAGACTGAGTATTATGAGTATTGAGATTATCTCCATATCCCGGAAAATGTTTCAGAGTACAACCTAAACCGGATTCATTATAAGCATTAACCGATGTTTCTATAAAGTCAGCAGTTTCTGTTGCTGATTTCCCAAAAGTTCTGGAATAGATATAGCTTGAAAAATTGGTACATACATCAGCGACAGGAGCTAAATTTGTATTCAATCCCAAATCAGATAATAATTCTGCTTTTTCACAGGTTTCATTGAAAACTCCATCTATTCCTGATTCAGCATATATTTCCTGCGGTGAAAGAAAAGGTGATTTTCTGAAATTTGAATACTTGCTGATTCTGACCACACTTCCGCCTTCTTCATCTGTAGCAATAATTAATGGATATTTACTTGCTGATTGATAGGAGCTTATTTCCTGCTGCTGTGACGATATTGTATTTTCTTCAAAATTATAGGCAAAAAGCACAATACCACCAGGCTGATATTTTTTTATTTCTGTTTCAACATTATATTTATCAACACCCAATAAAAATAATTGTCCTACTTTATCTTCCACTGTCATTGTATCAATTATTTTCTGTGCTTTATCGTAATATGCACTGAATATATCAGGATTTTCAGGTTTAGGACTATTTATCAATCCGCAAACGCATTTTAAAATATCAAGAGCATCTTCGGAATTAACTTCTAAATCCAGATTAGCATCATATTTTTCAACATATTCAGATGAATTTACAACATAATTTAGAATATCTAAAGCAACACCCGAATTATATTCTTCAGCATATGAAATTATTGATTCAGAATGTAAGCAAAAGATTGTACATATTGCAGTACATATTAATTTTTTTATTTCCGACATTTTTATTTCACCCAACTTAAAAAATCCCCTGATAAGCAAATACTTATCAGAGGACGAATTAAAATCGTGGTACCACCTCAGTTTACTGTCTGAATATAAAAAATCAGAACAGCCTTTAAAACGCTTTAACGGGCGTACCCGTACTCCCCTACTTTTATTCAGGAAATCAGCTCAAAGATGTATTCACTGAAATACCGATATTTCCTCACACCATACGAAAACTCTCTGCAAACGAATAAAATCAGTTACTTGTTCTTTTCATCGCTTTTCTGTAAAAATTATATCAGATAAAAAAACAAATGTCAAGAATTTTTAATTTCGACATTCAATTTATACAAAAATTGCCGACAAAATTATTGAATAATTATAATATTCTCAAATCTTTGTAACAGAATAAATCAAGTTTATTGACATTCCTGTCCTAAATAAGTATAATAACTTTAGAATTAAATTATGAAAGGAAGAAAAAACATGACATATCATGAATTATTCAAGTACATAAAAGAAAAATTCATAGGGGTTGATGTAAGCGGGTTTGCATCTGACGTTGCCTATCAGTTTAATGTAAGAGGCGAAGGCGAAGGTGCATTTTATGCTGAAATAAAAAATAACGTGCTTTCAATCGAACCTTACGAATATTATGACAGAAATGTAATATTTGAATGTGATTCACAGGTGCTTATTGATATCGCTGACGGAAAACTTGACCCGACAAAGGCAGCTGTTTCAGGAAAACTTAAATTTGAAGGCGATACACAGAAAGCTATGGAATTTAAAAAACTTTTTGATGCTCTGCATAAGCAGTCTGATAAAAATAAAACTCAGGAAGAAAAAACTCCTGCTCAGGAAATCATTGCTGAAGCTCCAAAGCCTGCAACTGTAAAAGCTCAGACCGAAACCAAAAAAACTTCAAGCAAAAAAAGCAATAAAAGAAAAAAATAACCGTCTTTTTATAATATAATATATCAGTTCCAGTAAAGAGTACCTGCTGACAGGCACTCTTTACTTTTGTTGTTTTTAGTATTTTGCATAAAAAACATTGATTATTCTCTAAATATATGTTATAATTAAATATATTAATTTATATATCAGGAATTACTTTATCCAATGGAGGTATAAGCAAAAATGGATTTTTCATATGACATAAAAAAAGAAAAGACAGACAAGCTTATTGCAGATATGGTCTATGAAATTCAAACCCAAATCAATACAATTATTAAACTCAGTAAACGTCTGCTTAAAGGCAGTCTTGACGCTGAACAAAGATGGAATGTTGAAAATATAAAAAATGCAGGCATAACTATAAACAGTATTGCAAAGGATATTGTTGAACTTTCCGGTGCGGAAATGGAATCAACATTGTTTACTGAAAAAAATATAATAGATACAGAAAAAGGAATGATATTCTTTTCTGATAATAAAGATGAATATATGAATATACTAAAGACCGTATATACCGATGGACAAAGACAACTCAACACAATGAAAGACTGCATCGACAGACAGGATTTCAAATCATATATAAATGAAATATATTCACTTAAAAGCATATCTGCAAATATCGGTGCAAAGTCACTTTCAAAAATTGTACAAACCCATGAGTCTGCATATAACAGTCAGGACTATGATTTTATAATCAGTAATTTCAGTATGCTTGCAGATACATATCAAAAAGTTATTTCAGAAATAAAAATTATACTTTGCTCCGAAACAATTTTCAATGATAAACCAGAAACGGAAAATTATAGCGAAAATTACAGCAATACCGGAATTGCACTCATAAAAGCCGCTGAATTTATTGATAATTTTGAAATACAATCAGCAAAATCTCAGCTTGAAAAACTTTTTGATTCCGATGAAACTGACTGGATAAAAAAGCAGGTAATAAAACGAGCAATAAAAATGATAGACAACTGCTGTTATCAAGATACCAGAAATCTTGTCATTGCAATGGCAGAAGGGGAAAAATTTTAATGAGAAGAATACTTATCGCCGACGGAAACCGTGTCAATCTTGCAATAGCAAAACAGGCACTATCACCTATATATATAGCCGACTGGACAATGTCCGGTGCAGAAACAATGAAGTACATCGAAAAAATAATTCCTGACCTTATGCTTATAGATTTAAGACTTCCTGATATAAACGGCATTGAACTCATGAAAAAAATTCACAGCAATCCGCTTTTCAATCAGATTCCCATAATGATTTTAAGCGACACTTCATCAATTGAAACCGAAGCCGACTGTATTGAAAACGGTGCTGTTGACTATATAGTAAAACCATATATAAAAAAAATAATGCTCGGAAGAATTGCAAGAATTTTTGAACTTGAAGATTACAGAAAAAATCTTGAGGACGTAATCAAAAGCAAAACAAGACAGATTGAACATATGCAGAGCAAAATAATTCTCAGCTTTGCAAATATAATTGAAAGCCGTGACGATTCAACCGGTCAGCATGTAAAAAGAACAAGCAGTTTTGTAAAATCAATAGTATATGCACTGAAAGCCCATGGTTATTATATTGATTCACTTACACCGCAGTATATAGAGAGTATATGTAAATCAGCACCGCTTCATGATATAGGAAAAGTTGCAATATCAGATACAATACTCTGCAAACCCGGTCGGCTTACAGCCGAAGAATTTGAAATAATGAAAACCCATACGACCGAAGGTGGACGAATACTCAATGAAACACTTACGGGTATTGAAGGGGAAAATTATCTTGTTCTTGCCAAAGATATGGCTATGTATCACCACGAAAAATGGAACGGAACGGGATATCCCTGCGGACTTTCAGGAAATGATATTCCGCTTTGTGCAAGAATAATGGCAGTTGCTGATGTTTTTGATGCACTTATATCCAAAAGATGCTATAAAGAACCTATGTCATTTGATAAGGCATTCGAGATTATAAATGAATCAAAGGGAATTCATTTTGAACCATGCATTGTTGACACATTCCTTGATATAAGATATGAAATAGAGGAAATATCATTAATCAACCAAACATGAACCTTACAATAAGCGAACTGAATACAAAGCCTGCAATATCACCCACAAGCGAACAGAATACAGTGTGTTTTGTCCGTGCTACTTTTACCGCACCGAAATACACCGCTATTGTATAAAACGTTGTTTCGCTTGAACCCATAAGAACACTTGCAGTACGTCCTGCAAAACTGTCGGGCGATACATTTTCTAAAATATTTTCGTAAACCGCAGTTGCACCGCTTCCTGATACAGGTCTTATAAGTGCCAGAGGCACACATTCTGACGGAAAACCAAGAAATGAGGCGACAGGCTGTGCAAGTCCTGTCAGAAAATCAAGCAGACCTGATGCTTTCATCATACCTATAGCAGTCATAAGTGCAATAAGTGCAGGCATTATCTCAAATGATACCTTTATATTCTCTCCCGCACCCTCAATAAAATCATTGAAAACATGTTGCTTTCTGACAATTCCACATAAGAATACAATACAGACAATAAGCGGTATTGCATAAGATGACCAGTTCATATATTATTTCTCCCTTTTTAAAAATACTGAATTAAGAACAGTTGCTGTAATAAGTGCAAATGATACGGATATCAAGGAATTTATAAGCACTGCCGGAAGTATGTCAAGCGGAGTCTGTGAACCATGCTTTAGCCTTAATGATGCAACTGCAGCAGGTATAAGCGTTATTGATGAAGTATTCAGAACAGTGAAAAGCACCATATTCGGACTTGCAGTATCACCTGTCTTTTCCTCTTTTTCAAGTTCTTTCATAGCCTCAATACCAAATGGAGTAGCTGCATTTCCCAGTCCGAGAAGATTTGCTGTCACATTCATGCATATTGCCTTGAAAGCCTTTCCTTTAGAATTTATACCCTTGAAAAGAAATTTTGCCATAGGCGAAAATAGATGGCATATAAAATCTGTTATCCCCGATTTTTCCGCAACTCTCATAATTCCACCCCATACACACATACCGCCAAGCATATACATCGAAAGTTCAACAGCATTTACGCCTTCCTCCAGAACAGCATTTGAAACAGCTTCAGTATTGCCTGAAAATATTCCATATACTGCCGAAAGTACAATTATTGCAGTAAAAAGATATTTCATTTCATTTCCTCCTCATTTATTAAAAAGGTATTATTATTTTATCAGGAATATTTATACATGGATATAAATATCTTACAGCAATTCAATAACCATGCAGACTAATTTTTATATGCTGATAAAATTAAAAAAACTCTTGACAAATTATTTATTTTATAATATTATATTAATATAATATTATTTAAATGCAATGACAGGAATAAAAGCTGTTGTAATGATTTCAGAGAGCTGTTGTTTTATATCCTTTTAGGATATCGGTGCGAAACAGTATCATATTGCAGTCATAACTCGTCCTTGAGCAGTCGGCTGAAATGTTTTTATACAGAATAGGTTTGAACGGGTTCTCCCGTTACAGGGAATCATATTGTCAGATATGAAATAAGCGGATACTTCAGCGAAAAAAGTATCAATTAAGAGTGGTACCACGGAGAATGTTTATGCTTCGTCTCTTTATGTTATGTATACATAAAAGGCGGAGCTTTTTTAATTATATTCAAAAAGGAGTTTAATATGAAAAATTTTGAAAAGTATACCAGACAGTTTTTTAATCCACCCACAGTATCAATGAAATGGGCTGAAAAAACTTATATCGATAAAGCACCTGTATGGTGCAGTGTTGACCTTCGTGACGGAAATCAGGCTCTTATCGTTCCGATGAGCCTTGAAGAAAAACTTGAATTTTTCAAGTTCCTTGTAAAAATAGGATTTAAGGAAATTGAAATAGGCTTTCCTGCTGCATCTGAAACAGAATATGAATTTTGCCGTACACTTATTGAACAGGATTTAATTCCTGATGATGTTGCAATTCAAGTTCTCACCCAGTCAAGAGAACATATTATTGCTAAAACATTTGAGGCTCTCAAAGGCTGTAAAAATGCAATTGTTCACCTTTATAATTCAACATCTGTCGCACAGCGTGAACAGGTATTTAAAAAAGATAAAAAAGAAATTATTGATATCGCTGTATACGGGGCAAAGCTCTGTCTTGATTACAAAAATAAAACTGAAGGCAATTTCAGATTTGAATATTCTCCTGAAAGCTTTACAGGTACTGAGCCTGAATATGCTCTTGAAATATGCAATGCTGTAATCGATGTATGGAAACCGACACCTGATGATAAAGTTATAATCAATCTCCCTGTAACAGTATCACATTCAATGCCCCATGTATATGCAAACCAGGTTGAATATATGTGCGAAAATCTTAATAACAGAGAAAATATAATCGTTTCACTCCACCCGCACAATGACAGAGGCTGTGCAGTTGCTGACAGCGAAATGGGACTTCTTGCAGGTGCTGACAGAATTGAAGGAACTCTTTTCGGAAATGGTGAACGTACAGGAAATGTTGATATAATTACACTTGCTATGAATATGTTTTCACAGGGCATAGACCCTGAACTCGATTTCAGCAATATAAATGAAGTAATCGAAATATATGAAAAAGTAACAAGAATGCACGTTTATGAAAGACAGCCTTATGCAGGTCAGCTTGTATTTGCAGCATTCAGCGGCTCTCATCAGGACGCTATTGCAAAAGGTATGAAATGGCGTGAAGAACATGACTGCAAATACTGGACAGTTCCGTATCTTCCAATTGACCCAAAAGATGTCGGCAGAGAATATGACGGCGATGTTATCCGCATAAACAGCCAGTCAGGAAAGGGCGGTATAGGATATCTCCTTGAACAGAAATATGGATTTGACCTCCCTCCAAAAATGCGTGAACAGCTTGGATATGCAGTAAAAAGCGTTTCTGACCACCAGCACAAAGAACTCATGCCTGAAGAAGTACGTGATATATTCTATGAAAAATATGTAAATATAAACTCCCCGATTGAATTTATTGAAGCACATTATGTTCAGAACAACGGTATCGATGCAAAAGTAACAATAAAGATGAACGGTTCATTTATAAACTGTGAAGCTCACGGAAACGGAAGATTTGATGCGGTATGCAATGCAGTCAGAGAAAGAACAGGTTTTGCATATTCAATAAAAATATATAAGGAACACGCTCTTGAAACAACTTCAAAATCTCAGGCTGCTGCATACGTTGGAATTGAAGATGAAAATACAAAAGAAGTCTTTTGGGGTGCAGGAATTAATACCGACATTATTTCAGCCTCCGTTACTGCACTTATAAGTGCTATAAACAGAATGAAATCTGCGGAATCCAAATAAAACTCAGGTTTTGAAATTCTTTAATTATAAAAGAAAGATGCTGTATTCTACAGTATCTTTCTTTTTATATCAAAAGTAATTTTTATAAATAAATACACTCATTAGTATTGATTTATCCAATAAAATATAG
>CAYRPZ010000073.1:0-8021 GCA_964426275.1 uncultured Ruminococcus sp.
ATGCCGGCTCTTTCTTTTCCCCCTTAACTTTGTGTTAAGGGTTTTTTTATTTTTATTTATTAATCTGATAAATCCATAAACCATGATGATAATAATATAATGCTTATCATAATAGGTGCGATATATTTAATTATAAACTTCAGAGGCTTTATTATTTTTTCTGAATAGTTACTTCCTGATAATATTTCTTTTTCCATTTGATTTGAATTCCATATATATCCTGCAAGTATGCATATGAAAATCCCTCCGAGTGGCATCAGAATTTTATCGGATATATTTGAAAATATGTCAAAAAAAGTCATGCCTGAAATCCTGAAATCATTTAATTTCCCAAAAGATAATGAACTTAAAGAGTTCGTAATACAGATTGCAGTAAATATAAGGATTATTGCAGTTAATCTGTTCATCTTTTTATTTTCGCAAAGATATGCGGTAATAACTTCAAAAAGTGATATTGCAGATGTTACTGCTGCAAAAAATACAAGTAAGAAGAATATTACTGCAAATATTCTTCCAAAGCTTATTTCACGGAATACATTTGGTAATGCCTTAAATAACATTCCTGCTCCTGTTGAAGGCGGAATGTTATATGCAAATATTGCCGGAAGTACGGCAAATCCTGATGTTACTGCAATTATTGAATCAAATAGTGGTATATACAATGAATTTTTTATAAGATTTGTATTGTCATCAAGGTAACTTCCATAGGTAATGATAGTCCCCATTCCAAGACTTAAACTGAAAAAAACTTGTCCCAATGCATTTATAAATATATTTATCCAGTCATTAAGTGAATTTATTTCTGATAAATCAGGTATTATAAAAAATTTTACTCCATTAACAGCACCGGGAAGTGATAATGTTTTTATTGCTATTACAATTATAAATATAAATAAAAGCGGAAGCATTATTTTACTTATTTTTTCAATTCCATTTGATATTCCCATTTTTACGATTAAAGCACATATGAATGTGAAAATTATAAGCCATATTATTGGCTCTGTTGATGACTGTGTAAATTCTGTAAAATATTGTTCCGGATTTTCAATATTCCCTTTAATATAGCTGAAAATATATTTAAGTACCCAGCCACCTATTACCATATAGTATGATAAAATTGCGAATGAACCTATTACTCCGAATGCTCCTGCAAATCCCCACTTTGAATGAATTTTTCTACAGGCATCTATTGAATTGCTTTTTGTATGTCTTCCTATAGCCATTTCAGTAAGAAGTAATGGTATTCCAAGTATAATCATAAGCAGAAAGTACATTATCAAGAAAATTGCACCGCCATTGCTTCCGGCGAGATATGGAAATTTCCATAGGTTTCCCAGTCCTACGGCTGAACCTGCCGCTGCCATAAGAAAGCCAAATTCAGATGACCATTTTTCTCTTTTTATCATTTTGTTTTCTCCCGTTATTTATTTTAATTCAGATATATTATGTGTTTTTTATATGCAGGCTATGCTGATTTATTTTAAATTTATTTATGCTCTTGTTATTTTAGAGTTGATGCTCGTGGCTGGGGGAGATGTTGCATTTTATTAAAGTTATTGATAAATTTTAATCTTTAAGAAAAAAGCCTTTTGGGATATTATCAAATACCAGAAGGCTTTTTTATTTATCATCTTTTGAATTTCTAAAACATTTTATTTCCCATATTGCTATAATTATACTTCCTATAAAATAGCATATTATATCAATATATGAAAAAGATGTACCTGTAATAATTCTCAGAAATTTATTTTCAATATGAAGTATATCCATTATTTTTATATACTGCATAAATTCAGTGAATACTGAAAATATAAATATATACAGGGGTATAAGTTTATATTTTTCAGGTATGAATATTCTAATCAGACTATATAGAACAGGTATTATTATTATATCTCCTATGTATGGTCTTATAATGTCATCATGTATATAAATTGCAATAAATATTTCAATACACAGAAGAAGTATAAATATTGTAAGATATAAAATGCGAAGTTTTCTTTTTTTCACTTTAATTGACTTCCTTTCAGGAATTTTATAAAAACAGCCTGTATTTTGATATATACAGGCTGTGATTTCTATTATCCTAATTCCACCATATTCTGAAGTATAAGAAGTGCATCAGATGATGTTATTTTACCATCATTATCTATATCAGAAGATAAATCCGATTCCACCATTCCGCAAGTCATTTCAAGGATTATAAGTGCATCATATGATGTTATTTCACTGTCACCATCTATATCGTATGATTCTGTTGATGGTATAAGATTGTATTTTCTATTTATTGTTTCTGTTATTTCTGAAACAGTTTCATCACTGAACATATCGTTCATTCCACATTCTGAAAGAACTTCTTTTAATCCTCCATTACTTCCATAACTGCTTATTTCTATATAATTAGATATCGCAGCATCTTTATCATCAAACGACTTATTCCAAATTTCACAAGCGGCAACTGCCGATGTTGCATATGATATATAATATCCCGGAGCTATAAAAAGATGAGAAACAATATTCCAGTCAAGATTCTTGTCAGAAGGTGTATATTTATTCTGTAAATCATCATAAAGAGATATTACTTCATCAACTGTCATATCAGGATTTTCATATACTGTTGTTTCAAATTCAGCAATAGTACAGCCGGATACGATAGCCCATAATATACTTGCCACAGTATGCATTTCGGATATATCTGCCAATTCTTCTCCGAATATATCGCTATAATATGGTATATAGAGAAGTTCAAGTGCCTGTGATGATATTTCTGCAAGGTCAATTGACCAGCCAGATGTTCCTGTCTGATACATTTCATTATAGTGACCAAATTCATGTATTAATGTTTTCACATCATAAACACTGTCATCTTTTGTAATGAATATATAAGGTTCTGCTATAGTAGAGAAATATGTGGTAAATCCACCGTCCATTCTTGTAGGTGCTTCATTTTTTGAAACGATTGAATACGTTTCATATTCTATCATATAGTCACAGGCTTCTTTCATTTCAGATGATATATCGCCTATATGACTGGAAAGGGCTGAAATTGCTTTATCAGGTGTATATGACAACTTTTTATAGGAATTATAATTTTCTGAATTCTTAATTTCTGATAAAAGTCTGCTGTAAACAGAAGATATATTTTCTGATATATAATTACCAAACACCATTGCTTCATCAACTGTATAATCTCTGCTATATAAATCATAAGAATATTCAATATAGTTATTATATCCCTTGCTCTGAGCATAGCTGTTATTTAAATCAACTGTTTTAAGATAAAGTTCAGCAAATTCTTCTTCAGAAGCATTGTTATTTATCAGAGTATAATATTCATTTGTAAGCTTATTAAACTGTGAGTCATATTCTGCATCAGAATTATTGCCGGAAATATAATTAAGATAGCTGTCAGTTATATTCTGTCCAAGTTTACTGACAAATTGGTCATAATAGTTTTCATTGCTGACTGCATATTTCATTGATTCACAGAACATATCATATGCACTGTAGTATAAATTAAAAGCATGTGTCATTTCATTCAGATAATCTGAATTTGATGTATCTGTATAATATATTATCTGTGCTATATTACATAAATCTATCGCATAGAAAACATCAGTATTTATTTCATTTGCTGCTGTATAAATTTCTGAAAATTCATAATTTTCATCACAAGCTGTTTTAAACTGTTCGCATATATTTTTAAATTCGTCAATAGGAAACGGAGAGTAAATTGAATTAAGGTCACTTAGATTTTCACTTCCATGTTGAATTTGTGAATTATATGATGAATATTTAATTGTTGATGGATTTTTAAGTAAATCTGCTGATACTATTGTAAGTATATCATTTCTGTTCTGAAGCTGAACAGTTTCTGCTGAAACAGGTATGAAAGCAGATGATACAAGGCTGACAGCTATAACTGCTGATATAATTGTTCTTATAAAAAATTTCTTCATATTTTTTATATTCTCATTATTATTCAATATTGTTTATTACTGATATTACTATATCAGCAACTCTTTTCGCTGCAATTTTTTCAAATTCTTCAAATGACATTACACCTTCATCATCAGCATTATCTGAAATACAGCGTATGCTTAAAAATGGTATATTATTAATGTATGTACAATGACCTATTGCAGACGTTTCCATATCAACTGCATATGGATTAAGTCTTGACTTAATTTCATTTTTTACATTGCTGTCAGATATAAATGCTTCACCTGATACAATTTTTCCAATATGATATCTGTAATTCATTTCTTCACATGATTTTACAGCATAGTCAACAAGAGTTTTGTCAGATTTGAAACATGAACAATGCGGGAGATATTTTTCAAGAAATTCAAGGTCAACATCATGAGGGCTTGTTTCATTGGCAATTACTATATCGCATACTTTTACATCATCATGCATACCGCCTGAAATTCCTGTATTTATAACAGCATCAGCATTGAATTTGTCTATTAAAATTTGTGTACATATTGCAGCATTTACTTTTGATACTCCGCAAAATACATTTACAATTTTCTTTTCTCCGATATAGTTAATATCGAAATCAAAACCGCAATATTTTACGGTTTCAGTATTTTTGTCGCTGAAATATGCTTTGATATCTGCAAGCTCTGACGGCATTGCTCCTATTATAGCTATTGTTTTCATAAAAAATTTTCCTTTCATATTTTTATTTTATAATTTTTTTATTTTATTATACCTTGTCATAATCCTTTTTATGCCTGATTTTTCAAAATCAACTTCAAGCATTGAATCACCGGGCATTTCAGTTATTTTAATTACAGTTCCTTCACCAAAAACATTATGTTTTATTCTATCACCAATGGCAAATTTTTCAGCAGGTTTACTATATGTTTCGGTTTTTTTAATACCGGATTCTATTATGCTTTTTTTATACATTTGTTGCTGAATTGTTATTGCCGGTGGTTTTGGAGGATTTATATTTTCAGCAGATTTTCTGATATTGCCTGTATTTTCGATAAGATTTTTATCAATTTCTGAAACAAATCTTGAAACAGAGTTTCTGTTTGTTGAGCCAAAAATCATTCTCTGTGCTGTATGTATTAACGACAATTTCTTTCTTGCTCTTGTCACAGCAACATAAGCAAGTCTTCTTTCCTCCTCAAGTTCTTCTTCATTCATACTGTTTCTCACGCTTGGGAAAATTCCCTCTTCCATTCCGGCTATAAATACATTGTCAAATTCAAGACCTTTGGCTGAATGAATTGTCATAAGCACAGCTTTGTCATCATCATCATTAAACTTATCCATATCAGTATAAAGAGATATTTCCTCAAGAAATCCTGAAAGACTTGTATTTTCCCCGTTACGGTTTGTATATTCAATCATTGAAGTTTTAAGTTCATTGATATTTTCAAGTCGGTTTGCACCATCTTCGCCCATAGTTCTGAGATATTCAGCATATCCGGACTTTTCCATTACAATATCAAGAAGTTCATCAAGTTTAAGTTCAGACATTTTTTCATGTATTGCATCAAAAAATCTTGCAATGCTTGAAAGTGCAGTGGATTTTTTTGCAATGGATTTATGTTCAGAAGCATTTCTCATCACTTCGAGGGGGGAGCATCTGAGCGATGAGGAAATATTTTCGAGTTCGTTTACAGTTGCGTCACCAATTCCTCTTTTTGGTTCATTTATAATTCTTCTGAGCCTGAGCATATCATTTTCATTGTTTATGACGCTGAGATATGCTAAAATATCCTTGATTTCCTTTCTGTCATAGAATCTCATGCCACCGAAAACTCTGTAAGGGATAGCATTTGCTGTAAAGGCACGTTCAATGTTATTGGATTGAGCATTCATTCTGTAAAGCACCGCATTACTGCTGAATTTTTCACCGTTTCTGACTGATTCAAGAACTTTAGAGGCAATGAATGAAGCCTCGTCCTGTTCATTATATGCCCTGTAAACAGTTATTTTTTCTCCTTTGCAGGATTCTGTCCAAAGTGATTTAATTTTTCTTTCATCATTATTTTTTATAATTGAATTTGCAGCATCAAGAATATTCTGTGTGGAACGGTAATTCTGTTCAAGTTTTATAACTTTGCTGTCGGCAAACTGATTTTCAAATTCAAGTATATTTTTTATTGTTGCACCTCTGAACTTATATATACTTTGGTCATCATCGCCGACTACACATAAGTTTCCGTGTTTTTCTGAAAGCATTTTGATAAGTTCAAACTGTGCCATATTTGTATCCTGATATTCGTCAACCATTATGTAGCGGTAACGGTTCTGATATTTTTCAAGTGTTTCAGGAAAATCTTCAAATAGTTCAACAGTAAGCATTATTATATCATCAAAATCAAGTGCATTTGCAAGTTCAAGTCTGTTCTGATATTCTTTATAGACAGATGCATATACTGAAAGTTTATAGTCATTGCCTGCCTGTTTGGCATATATTGACGGACTAATTAGGTTGTCTTTTGCCCTGCTGATTTCATTCATTATATTTCTCAGAGAAAATTCTTTTTCTGAAATTTTGAGGTCAGATATACAGGATTTTATAACTCTCTGTGAATCATCTGAATCATATATTGTAAAGTTTCTGCTGTATCCTATTTTTTCAATTTCCATTCTTAAAATTTTCAGACAAGCACTGTGGAATGTTGATGCATGTATATTGCTGGCGGTTTCATTACCGAGCATTTCAGAAAGACGTGATTTAAGTTCATCTGCGGCCTTGTTGGTGAAAGTTATTGCCAGGATATTCCATGGCTTTACAGAATTAACAGCAATAATATTTTTTAATCTTTCATTGTCATCAGTATTTCCGTTTATATAGTCCTGAAGAAAGCCAGTATCCTTTTCAGAGCATATATGCTGCGTATCGTCATTATAATAAGCGTTTCCAAACGTCACCATATTGGCAATACGGTTTACAATGACAGTAGTTTTTCCGCTTCCTGCTCCTGCGAGTATAAGTACAGCACCATTCACAGTAAATACAGCTTCCTGCTGACATGGGTTCATTCTGCTGAAATACTTTTTTAAGGCAGACTGTTTTAAATCGTTATAACTATACATTTATGTAATTTCTCCATTTCAATAAACATAATTTTCTTTCATAACCTTATTATATCATAATTTAAAATTTAATAAAAGTAGTCAATATATCTTTTGTGCAATTTTAATAAAAATTATTTAATAGTCTGAATTTTTTATACTTTTTATATATTCAAAAGTTTTGCCTTCTCCCTGTTGAGCGAGCATTGTGAGAAGTTTTTCAAGAAAATCGGAGGTTTCAGGGTGAATTATTCTGTGTTTTTTTGCTTTAAGAAAATATTCAAGCGGACATTTATCAGTATATTTTTCTTTCATATATATTTTGCTTGCTGCTACACGGTCACAGAACATTTCAATCACATAATTGACCGGCATTTTTATAGGTTCAAGCTGATGTGATTTGACACTGTAATCAATCCAGTATTCAAAATGATGTTTGTTTCTGCCCTTATGGTGCATCCATGCTTTTGAATATCCATATTTTTCACGTTCTGCTTCATTGGGACTTCTGTTTCCCTGATAGAATTTTACACCCGGAAAAAATTCTGTCGGAGTATATTTTGAAAGGTCATGCTGTAATCCCTGAAAGAATATTCCTGCTTTAAAACAGTGATATATTACTTTATGACGATGTCTGGTTATTGTCATAAAATGTCCTTTTAAATTTTTTAATCCTGACATATAATTTTTCACCTGCCTATTTTTTTATCAATGAATTTCGGCTGAAATTTTGAATATAGTATTTTCTGTTCACTGTAAAGTCCTTCATATCCTGAAGCAAGATATGATATTGCACAGGCTATTCCGAAATATACAATTCCCTCTGAACCGAAAAGCTCCATACAAAGAAACATTGATGTTATAGGGCAGTTTGTTACTCCGCAAAATACTGATATAAGTCCTGCAGCTGCACAGAATGAACATGGCAGTCCAAGAAATTCACTTAATGCACTGCCGAATGTTGAGCCTATAAAAAA
>CAYRPZ010000074.1:0-7725 GCA_964426275.1 uncultured Ruminococcus sp.
ATAGGTAATTTCATCAGACGGAACAACTGATATAGTATCCTTATCAGAGCCGACAATATCCACTTTAAAATATTCATTTCCGCCTGCTGTGCATAATTCAGTATTTGCAAAACCATAGTCATACAGTTTCATATGGTCATTCCAGTCATCAGGAGCATTAAGCGTAACACATACAAGCGTTATACCGTTTCTTTCACAGGCTGATATAAGACATCTTCCTGCTTCATCTGTAAATCCCGTCTTTACACCTATTACTCCCTCATACATATTCAGCAGTTTATTTGTGTTATAAAGAGTTCTTGAATAAGGAGGATTGCCGAATTTTACGCTTGCAGATGAACTACCGCATATTTCTCTGAAATCAGGATTTCCAAGAGCCTCTCTTGTCAGCAGAGCCATATCATAAGCTGTGGAATAATGCTGACCGTCAGCTTCAAGTCCCGACGGTGTAACAAAATGAGTATTTTTCATGCCGATTTTTTCAGCACGCTCATTCATCATATCAGAAAACTTATCAATTGAACCTGAAATCCGCACTGCTGTTGCATTAGCGGCATCATTTCCCGATGGCAGAAGCATACCATAGCATAAATCACGCTTTGTGACGATATCACCCTTAACGAGTCCCATTGATGAACCCTCAACCATAATTGCTTCAGAATCAACAGCAAAGCTGTCATCAAGTTCTCCGCTTTCAAGGCAGAGCAATGTTGTCATAATTTTAGTTGTACTTGCCATTGAGCGCTGTTCATATGCATTTTTTTCATAGATAACATTTCCCGTTGCATATTCAATAAGCACTGCCGATGCTGCGGAAATATCCACAGCACTTATGCAAATTGGTCTGAAACCAATAAAAGATATAAATGCTGAAAGAATTGCACAAATAAATTTTTTCTGCATAAATCAGTCCTCCATAAAATAAATTAAGCTATTTATATTTTATGGAATATATTTTCGATTTAGGCTGATTTAATATTAATTTTTATCTGTTTCCTTTGATTTTTCATTTTTGTCCTTGTCCTTTGAGAACATATCAGATACCTTATCGATAACGTCAGGAATTGTATTGATAATTGCATTTTCCTTGCTTGCACTCATTGACATCTGAAGAAGTTTAACATCTCCGTCACTTTTTATAATGATAAATGCAAGAGGCTGTATTGATACGCCTGCACCTGTACCACCGCCAAAAAGTTCCTTTTCTGATTTAGTCGGCAAATCGCTTCCGCCTGAACCGAATCCGAACGATACTTTTGATACAGGGATAATATGAGTACCGTCAGGAAAATCAATCGGCTTTCCTACCACAGTATTCACATCAATCATCTGTTTTATATGCTCCATAGAATTTTTTATAGTTTCGTTAAGTTTTTCACTCATATATATCTACTCCTTTAATTTATCTGATTTCTTATTATACATCATGCCCATATAATGAAAAAGAATACTCAATGCAGTTTTAATTCCTGTACCGAGTTTTAATTTCAGACTGAAGCTGAAATCATATATATTGCCTGATTTATTGTAATGCATACCCACCGAAACACTTTTAAAAGTAGTTTTAAAAAGAGAACATATCAGTCCCAGCGCATTATATACAATACCATTCATTATTCCATAATTTACAGCACAAATACAGGCATCTTCATTTCTGCTTATGAAATCAATATATATATTTTTCACAGCAATTTTCTGTGCTGTTTTTTTTATGCACGGAACACTGCATTCAATAATCTGCATTATATCTTCAATTTTTTCAGTCAGATTTTCTGTATTTCCAGATTTTTTTCCTATTCTGAATTTTTTCTTTGAATTATTTTCTTCCTTAGCCTCAGATATGGAATTTTTTTTATTTTTATTTTTTATTTTTCCTGAAAATTTTTTCAGCGGAAACAATTTGAAAATAAAATATCTGACCTTATAGTCAAGCTTTCCGCCGATATAGCTTATATCTATCACTACTGATAAATTTATAAGTACAACCAGCAGAAGAACAACTGCAACTGCTATAATAACAGTGGTCATATATCTGTACCTTTCACACTTGAAGCAAATATATCCTCCTGTCTTGTTTCAAGCGGAGGAAGTTCATCAAGAGATGATATTCCAAAACTTCTGAGAAATAAATCAGTCGTTCTGTATGCAACAGGTCTGCCGGGAATTTCAAGCCTTCCTGCCTCACATACAAGACCTCTTTCAACAAGTTTATTGACAACCGATGAACTGTCAGTACCTCTTACGCTTTCAATAAAACTTTTTGTTACAGGCTGATTATATGCAATAAGTGCCAGAGCCTCCATAGCTGCCTGAGATATGGGAGTCTGATTTTTGCTTTCGATAATATTTTTAATATACTTTGAATATTCCTTTCTTGTACATAGCTGATAGCTTTTATCAAGCTTCAGAATCTGAAGTGAACTGCCTGAATTCTCATACTTGTCATTGAGCATTTTTATCATTTTCTGAACAGTTAAAATATCAGCCCCGACAGCCTGTGCAATTTTTTTTGCTTCAACAGGTTCACCGACTGCAAACAATACAGCCTCAACTGCTGACAGCTTTTCATTAAAACTCATCATTAACTCACTCTCCATTGCCAAGCATTTTCTGTCTGCCTATAAATCGTATTTCCGAATTGTCATCATTAAGAAGTATTCGCCCCGATTTGGTAAGTTCAAGAACTGCAAGGAATGTTGCAACACGTTCTGAACGGTCATATATACCGCTGAAAAGACTGTCTGTCGTTACCTTTCCCTTTGAATAAAGCTGTCTTAAGATATACACAACCCTTGATATAACGGAAACGACCTTTCCTTTTACAATTGTTTTCAGTTTTTCATTAGGTTCTTTAGTTTCCTTTGTGACAGATTTTATATTTCTTGCAGTCATATGCCTGAATGCTTTTAAAAGCTCATACTTATCATGCTTTACGCTGTATTCGCTTTCATCTTCATATTCCTTGCACGGAGAAGAAAAAATATCACTGCCTGTATAGTATTCTCTGAGGAGAACAACTGTTTTTCTGCACTGGGAATACTCTATAAGTGTACCCTGCAATTCCTTTTTTATTTCATCTGCCTCCTGTTTATCAGGAAGAAGCGACAATGTTTTTATGTATATAAGCCTTGCTGCCATTTCAAGAAATTCTCCCGCTACTTCAAGATTATGTGAAACAGCATTGTCAATATATTCAAGATACTGTTCAAGCAGTTTTGAGATTTCAATATCATATATATTTAATTTATGCTTTGAAATAAGATGAAGCAAAAGGTCAAGAGGTCCTTCAAAATTATCCAGTTTAAAAGAAATTTTATCCATTTTCACCTCAATTATCTGAATATAACGTCAATAAATCCTGTAAGTAAATCCATTACATTTATAACAGCACTTCTGCAAAAATTAAGAGGCGTGTCAAGAAGTCCCGAATATACAACAACAACAAGAACAAGGAATATATATCTTTCATACTGCATTATCTTAAAATATGTCTTCTGATTCATAAAAAGAGTAGCAATTCTTGAACCGTCAAGAGGCGGTATTGGTATAAGATTGAATACCGCAAGACCTACATTAAGTACAACTACATATAAAAATACAGTAGTAAATGCAGTTGCACCGATTATATAGTAAAGAATTTTATATATAATCATTGCAAAATAAGCCATTATAAGATTTGAAACAGGACCGGCAAGTGATGTAACAGCCATACCGACCTTAGGATTTTTAAAATTGTTTGGATTTACAGGAACAGGCTTTGCCCAACCGAATCCGACAAGAACCATTACAATTGCTCCCCAGATATCAATATGTGCTCTTGGGTCAAGAGTAAGCCTTCCCTGATATCTTGCAGTACGGTCACCAAGCTTGTCAGCCGTCCACGCATGTGCAAACTCATGTACAGGAAATGCTGTACAGAGTACAAGTGCCTTGATAAGAAAATTAAGTATCACTTGCATAAAAAATCTTCCGCCTTTCTTTCATTGTAAATATATATATATTATTTATTGTACTGTAAATCTGTAAAAATTGCAAGCTTTTTAAAATATATTTATATAAAATTTCATAATTCAAACAAATAAAAAAAAATATCAAAAAACTATTGCTTTTTTCTTATTATTATGATAAAATAAGTATATTGACTTTTTATGTATTGAAAAGGAGGTGCAGCCCACTATGGCAAAGTGCGAAGTTTGCGGCAAGGGTGTTACTTTCGGAATTAAAGTTTCCCATTCACACAGAAGAACTAACAGAACATGGAAGCCAAATGTAAAGCGTGTTAAGGCTATCGTTAAGGGTACTCCTTGCCACATTTATGTTTGCTCAAGATGTCTGCGTTCAAATAAGGTTGAAAGAGCTAACTAATTATTTTTAAGATAAGATAATCAGAATTATGCTTTTAAGCAGTAAACTTTTCATGTTTACTGCTTTTCCTTTTTTATATTGACATACCCAAACTTTAATGATATAATATTTTTATCATAAAAATGTTAATTTTTTTTATATTCATCAAAAATAATGTCAGAATTTTAAAGGAGTGATAAAATGATTAAAGCTATAGGCTCACATACCGACCTTGCAAACAGTGAATATTATTCATATGTCAAAGACCTTATAAATGATGACGTTGTGCTTCAAATGAAAAATTATATCCAGCACGGCACAACAACATGTTTCCAGCATTGTGTAAATGTTTCATACTATAACTATCTTCTCTGCAAATTCTTTAAGCTTAACTGCCGTGATGCCGCCCGTGCAGGACTGTTACATGACCTTTTCCTGTATGACTGGCATGATGAATGGAATCCTACACATGGTTTCACTCACCCTGCCGCAGCCCTTAAAAATGCTGAAAAATATTTTGAACTTACTGAACTTGAAAAGGATATTATAGAAAAGCATATGTTTCCGCTTACTCCAAAGCTTCCAAAACATCGTGAAACAATTATTATAATACTGGTGGACAAATACTGCGGACTTATTGAAACCTGCGAATCCAGAATAGCCCATATTTCATCTCTAAAAAACACCAGAAAAGAAAAACGTACGGAAAAAAGAAAAAAAGCAATTTAAAATAAAAGGGTAATGAATTTCTTCATTACCCTTTGCTTTTTATAAATCCGCTTGATGGGAATTGAACCCATGCGTATACGGTCGGAGCGTAACGCTCTATCCACTGAGCTACAAGCGGTTTTTAAAATCATATACTACATTATAGCAGATTATCAGAAAAAAATCAATGTATTATTTTTTCAGTATAATTTATAAATTCCGCAATGCTTTTTACTCTGCTGTCAGAAATAATATAAAGAGTATATAAAAACTTTTCATCTGATATGATTTCCTTAAAAGGAATATCAGTCTTTATTTTCATATCAAGTATTTTAAATTCAGTAACTCCTTCATTATCATCAAATGAAACATCAGCTGTTACAATATGCTCACTGTTCATAGCATTATATGAAACCTTATATACCTGCATAAATCCTGCAAAAAGCATATTTGCAAGAATAAACATTACTGTGAAAACAAGATTTTTTCTCATATCGGGTTACCTCCGCTTTATACAATATATAATTTATGTAAGTGACAACAGAACTTCTGCAACGGATTTTCCTATAAGTTCCCCCGCATATCTTGACTGTTCAAGAGTATTGCCATGAGAACCTACTTCAATGAGCAGACTTCCTGTAGTCAAATCCTGATTATATTTTCTATAGTCAAAAAGTATCGGTCTTGTGAGACCTGCATAACTGCTCTCCATCTCCTGCTGAATCATACAGGCAAGCCTGAAATTATAAAGATAATCCGGCATATTCATAGTACCATCATCACAGCCTGAAATTATCATAATCTGAGATGCTTTTTTTCCATCTACTTCAGTTACAGGCTGAATAAGTGAATCCTCTGACGCTATCGCATCACGGTGAATATCCAAAACAACCTTTATTGACGGATATTCTTCCAATATGCTCTTTACTGTCTTTGCACTTCTCTCATATGAACCATTGTATGACGGATAATCATGTATTGTTGCATTATGAATAGTAACTATTCCTGCATTTTCAAGCTGTTGTGCAATGGCATCTCCAACCATGACCATATTCTTTGATGAATCAGTTGTGCGGTATCCGAAACTGCTGTCAAAAAACTCTCTTTCATATGGTTCAAAACTCTCCGTTGTATGTGTATGCATTATAAGCACCTGAGGTTCTGAATTTAATTCAATTGTAAATTGAGGACGCATACGGCTTTGGGAAAGCAGTGTTTTTGAATCAATATCAGTAAGATTTTTCACCTGACCTGCTTTATCAAGATTAAAATACTGAGTTCCATTATATTGACCATATGTTGTCTGCACAACCTGTCCGCTGCCTGTATTCCATACCTCAGGATACGGCTGTAATCCTTCATCTGAATCTGAATCTGATATTTCCGTGACCATACTTTCATCATTCCAGCCGAAACCTTCAGACGGAAAATAATTGAATTCTTCTTTGACAGATGTTTTTTGACTGCTGTAAACTGCTGACGATGATGACGTCATTTCCTCACCGACTGTTATTTCAGAAAGTCTGTTTGCTGTAACCGATAATCTGTCCAGTCCTTTTATCATAACTGACGCAATAAATGGTGACATTAAGATTATGCCCGCTGAAACAATTATCATTCTTAATTTTTTTCTTGCCCTTTTTCTCACATTCTCACCTCTTGTTAAATTATATTTTTAATCATCATAATTTATGCAGTATTACATATACTTTAATAAAATATGATTTCTGAAAGGTGTGTGATTATATGTATCATTGCCTGAATATACAAAAATTTCTGAAATTTATAATCACTGATGCAGTAATTATTGTTGTTCTCGCATTATTTATAAAATTTTCAGGGATTAACTGGTCAGCACTTAATTATGAATATGAAAATGAAAAAGGAATTTTTCTTCCTGTAATAATGTATCACAGTATTGTTGATGACAGTTCAAAGGAATGTCAGTATGTTGTAACACCTGAAACAATTGAAAATGATATGAAATATCTGAAAGAACATGGATATGAAACTATACTAACCGAAGATTTGGTCAATTATATTTCCGAAGATAAGCCGTTGCCCGAAAAGCCTGTAATGATTACTCTTGATGACGGATTTTACAATAATGTATATTATCTGCTTCCGCTGCTTGAAAAATATGATATGAAAGCAATAATATCAGTTGTCGGAAAATTCGTTGATGAAGCATCTGAGCATGATGCACACAATCCCGATTATTCATATCTTACATGGAAAGATATTTCCGATATTTCCGACAGTCCACATATTGAAATAGGCAATCATACATATGATATGCACAGCACATCATCAAGAAAAGGTTGTTCAATGCTTTATAATGAATCTACTGAGGAATATTCTGAAATTCTGTATGCTGATTTGGGAAAATTGCAAAGTCTGCTTGAAACAAATGTGCATATAAAACCTGCTGCCTTTGCATATCCTTTTGGATATATAAGCCGTGAAAGCATACCTGTACTTCAGGAATTAGGATTTATAGCAACATTCAACTGCTATGAAAAACCCAATTATATAACAAAAGACCTTAAATGCCTTTACGGACTCAACAGATATAACCGGGCAAGCGGAATATCCACACAGCAGTTTATGGAGAAACTTTTAAAGGAGTAAAAATGAAAAAATTCTTTATATACATACTTCCTCTTATATTCA
>CAYRPZ010000075.1:0-7517 GCA_964426275.1 uncultured Ruminococcus sp.
ATAATAATGTGCTATAATATATACTGTTAAATATGACAATGAAAATTATGAGAGATGTTTTAGCAAAACTTTAGAAAAGGAAGGTGATATTTATGTATGATACATTCAGATATGATAGTAAATCATTATTTGAAATATTGGAAAAAAGTACAGATGATTATATTTATGTTGATGAAAAACCGCTTGATGATGATATAACAACTATATCTTCCAAATGGGCTGAAGAATTTGATATGCCATCTACAGTTATGAAAAATTTCGGAGAGTTGTGGATTCAGAAAATTCATCCAAGTGAACAGAAATTATTCTATGATGCATATGTCGATATGATTAACGGAAAAACTGATATGCATAGTGCTGAATACAGAGCTAAAAATGCAAAGGGTGAATGGGTATGGCTAAGATGCAAAGGCTTTCTGAAACGTGATGAAAATAATGTTCCTCAGCTTTTTGCCGGAATTGTAACTAATCTCGGAAGAAAAAATAAAGTTGATAATATTACAGGTCTGCTTAATAAATATGCCTTTGAGGACAGCCTTAATTATCAGCTCTCAATAAATAATACCGAAATAGGTATTATGCTCCTTAATATTGACAATTTTAAAAATATAAATAATCTTTATAACCGCCATTTCGGTGATGAGGTTCTCAGAATAATTGCCCACAAGGTTCAGACACTTCTTCCGATTACTTCTGAATTGTATCGCCTTGATAACGATGAATTTGCAGTTCTTTTCAGAAAAACTTCGTATAGTGAAATGCTTGGAATTTATCAGGAACTTAAAAATGTGTTCTCCGTTCAGCAGGAATATGAGGGAAAGAAATATACCTGCACTTTTTCAGGCGGCTGTGTCGTATTTTCGGATATTGTATGCGAAAAGGCAAGTTATCAGAGCTTTATGAAATATGCTGTTGCTGCTATGGACTACGCCAAAAATACCGGAAAAAACAAGATGAAAGCTTTCCACCCCGATATGCTTGAAGCAAGAACAAGAGAACTTGCAATATCTGAAGGTCTGCGTGCTTCAATTGAAAACGATTTTGAGGGATTTGAACTTGTATGTCAGCCGCAGGTATGTGCTTCCGATGGAAAACTTAAAGGCGGTGAGGCTCTGTTAAGATGGAATCACCCTCAGCTTGGCATGGTTCCTCCTGTGACTTTTATACCTATACTTGAAAAGACAGGTATGATTGTTGATGTCGGAAAATGGGTTTTTAAAGAAGCTGTTAATTTATGCAGTGAATGGGTTAGCTATTGCAGAGATTTCAAAATAAGCATAAATATTTCATACATACAGCTTTTTGATGACGATTTTCTTGATTTTGTACATGATACAATAGCAAATTCAAATGCTGATTTCTCAAATATCATTATTGAACTCACTGAGAGCCGTTTTGTAACAGATAAGACTTTCCTTAACAAAATGTTTGATGCTCTCAGAAATATGGGTATATGTATTGCGATGGACGATTTCGGTACAGGATATTCATCTCTCGAAATTTTAAAGGAAGTTCCTGCCGATATAGTTAAAATTGACAGAACTTTCGTCAGAAATATTGAAGATAATATTTTCAATAAAAACTTTATAAGATTTGCTGTTGAACTTTGCCATAACGTTGGCATACAGGTCTGTCTTGAAGGTATTGAAAATAATGATGAATATCAGATTGTATATGATATGAACCTCGACTTTATACAGGGATACTATTTCGGAAAGCCTCTTCGTAAAGATGAGTTTGAAAAGATTTTCTTCCGGAAATCTTCTTTGCCGCCATTAGAATGATGAGTTTGAAAAAATTTTTTATTTGAATGTGAATAATAAAAATATCTGTCAGAGATAAAATTTCTCTGACGGATTTTTTTGCCTGATATATTCTTTTATCAGAAATATTTCCGCATTGCCAATAATGAACTGTGTCATTATGATTGACAATTATAAAATAAAGTAGTATAATATTTAAAATTAAACTTATCGCATTTTAATTTTTACAAGGAGTTTATTTATATGAGAATAAGACATAAACCATGGGCTGTTCCCGAACTTCAGGCGTGCCCTTTTTGTATTCAGAATCCCGAAAATATGAAAGGAAAATGGAATACCGCTTTCAAAGATAATTCAAAGCCTGTATACATGGAGCTCGGCTGTGGAAAAGGAGGCTTTATATCTCAGATTGCACCTGCAAATCCTGATATAAATTTCTTTGCCCTTGATATAAAAAGTGAAATGCTTGGACTTGCAAAGAGAAAACTTGAAAAAGCTTATTCCGAAGCCGGCATGAATCCTGACAATATACTTATCATGTGTCAGAATATTGAAAGAATTGATACCGCTTTTGGCGAAGATGACCGTGTTGACAGAATATATATAAATTTTTGTAATCCATGGCCAAGAAAAAAACATAAAAAACGCCGTCTTACTCATTCAAGACAGCTTGTGAATTACAGAAAATTCCTTGCAGACAACGGTGAGATACATTTCAAAACTGATGATGATGAACTCTTTGAGGAATCTTTTGAATATTTCCGTGAGTGCGGATTTAATGAAATTTTCAGAACATATGACCTTCATGCGGAAAATGTTGACGGCAATATTATTACTGAGCATGAACAAATGTTTACTGAAATGGGCAAGAAAATAAAGTTTGCTGTCTTTAACAAATCTTAGCAAGAGTTCCCTGATTCCTCCTGCATAGGATTAATTGCGTTATAATTTTATTTAAAACGTTGACAGGTCTATAATTATGTGATATACTGAAATGAGAATAAAGATATGTTCAGTTCATTACAATTTCAATGTGAAGTTCTCGTTTCTATGCGTAGTATAGGCTGTAGGAGTATATCACTTTTTTACAAAATTCTTCGGCTATTAGTAAATTTTTTACTGGACAAATGCAAATAATCATGTTATAATGAAAAATAAGAAAATTCCTTTAAGTTAATCCTGAGAGGTTGACAAGGTATTGTTTGATGACATATATTCTTTAAATATGTGTTTTTATAATGCTGTAACTGTACCTGTCTGACCTTTATGCAGATAAGGTACTTTTTTTATAAATCTGAAAAGGGGGAGCGTTTATGAAGCTTAAAGCCGTAATTATGGACGGCAATGCTATGGGCCGGGCAGTTACAAGAATAACATATGAAATTCTTGAGAGAAACAAAGGTGCTGATGATATATGCATTATAGGCATCTTTTCAGGCGGTGTTGTGCTTGCACAGCGTATTGCCGAAAAAATCTCCTGCATTGAAAATATAAACGTTGATTTTGGTATACTTGATATCACTCCTTACAGAGATGATGTGAAGTCAGATACCGTTTCAGATTCTGAAACAAATATCGGATTCAGCATTGAAAACAGAAATGTAATCATTGTTGATGATGTTATTTATACAGGAAGAAGCACCCGTGCCGCTATTGATGCCATTATAAAGCGGGGACGTCCCCGTTCAATACAGCTCGCTGTTCTTGTTGACAGGGGACATAGGGAAATACCCGTACGCCCTGACTATATCGGCAAAAATCTTCCTACTTCCAAGAACGAAACTGTTAAAGTTATGGTAAAGGAAAAAGACGGAAACGATAAGGTTGCTATTTTTATTCCGGAGGAGGTCTTATGATAAAATCTGATATTCTTATTAAAAATGTTCATATCGTTGATATAGATACTGACAGAAATGCTGATATCTATATAAAAAACGGTCTTATATCCGAAATCGCTGAGAATATTTCCATGGAAAATTCTGACATAAAAATTATTAATGCTGACGGTCTTACTGCAATTCCGTCACTTATGGATATGCATGTTCATTTCCGTGACCCCGGTCTGACTTACAAGGAGGATATAATTACAGGAACTGCCGCAGCGGCAGCAGGAGGTTTTACTGCTGTTGCGTGTATGCCAAATACAAAACCTGCAATCGATAATGTTGATACAATAAACTATATCATCAATAAGGCTAAAAATACGGGCGTTAAGGTATATCCTGTCGGATGTATTACTAAAAAAATGAAAGGCGATGAACTCTGTGACTATAAAATGCTCAAACGTGCAGGTGCAGTTGCTGTTTCAGATGACGGAAAGCCTGTAAAGAATGCTGAGATGATGAGAAAAGCTCTTGAAAAGGCTGATGAATGCAATATTCCCGTTATATCTCATTGTGAAGATTTAAAAATTATAAACAAGGGTATTATGCATAAAGGTGCTGTTTCCGAACTTCTTGGTGTTCCGGGCATGGACAGGGCTTCTGAAGACTCAATCACTGCAAGAGAAATTATCCTCGCAAATTCTACAAATTCAGCCGTTCATATCGCACATGTAAGCACTTCGGGAAGTATGGATATCATAAGATATGCTAAATCAAAAGGTGTTAAGGTTACTTGTGAAACCTGCCCTCATTACTTTATGCTTACTCATGAGAAACTGCTCACAAAAGATGCTGACTATCGTATGAATCCTCCTCTTAGGGAAGAATCAGACAGAGAAGCTGTTCTTAAAGGTGTTATTGACGGCACTGTTGACTGCATTGTCACCGACCATGCTCCTCATTCTCCGGAGGAAAAAGATAATTTCAGGGAAGCTCCCAATGGTGTTGTCGGACTTGAAACTTCACTTGCTGCATCGCTTACTTCCCTTTACCATACAGGACTTGTTTCACTGCAAAAAATTGTTGAACTTATGTCAGTCAATCCCAGAAAAATTTTAAATCTTCCGATTGAAAAAATAAAGGTCGGATTTCCTGCAAATATCGCATTGATTGATGTAGATAAGAAATGGATTGTCGACCCTTCAAAACTTCATTCAAAATCCCATAATACCGTATTCAAGGGTATGACATTATGCGGAAAGAATATGGTGACAATTTCAAATGGTTCAATCTGCTACAGTGAGATTGATATATAATAAAAATTTACAGGAGTGTGCTTTTATGTCTTTCGACAGACTTATTGATAAAATTATAGAAATGAAAAATCCTACTGTTGTAGGTCTTGACCCTAAACTTGATTATGTCCCGTCTTTTGTAAAGGATAAGTATTTCCTTCAGGACGGTGAAACCATTAAAGCAGCGGCAAAGGCAATTTTTAAATTCAATCAGGCTATTATTGATGAAATATATGATATAGTTCCTGCTATAAAGCCTCAGGCAGCTTACTATGAAATGTATGGCTATTTCGGTATGAAAACTCTCGAAAAAACAATTAAATATGCAAAGCTGAAAGGTATGTATGTAATCACTGACGGAAAAAGAAATGATATCGGTGCTACTATGGAAGCATATACAACTGCTCATCTTGGTTCCGTTAAAGTCGGTGACAGCGAAATTGAGCCTTTCGGTGCAGATGCCCTTACAGTAAACGGATACCTCGGAACTGATGGAATTGCTCCTCTCCTTAAAGTATGCGAAGAAAGAGATAAGGGTATTTTTGTGCTTGTGAAAACCTCGAACAAGTCAAGCGGTGAACTTCAGGACAGACTGATTGACGGAACTCCTGTATACTGTGTTATGGGTGATATGTGCGAAAACTGGGGAAGCAGTCAGATTGGAAAATACGGATATTCTTCAGTAGGTGCTGTTGTAGGTGCTACTTATCCGCAGCAGCTCGCTGAACTCAGAAAAAGACTTCCGCATACAATGTTTCTTGTTCCCGGATATGGTGCTCAGGGAGGCGGTGCAAAGGGCATTGCAGGTGCTTTTGATGAAAACGGACTTGGTGCAGTTGTAAATTCATCAAGAGCCATTATGTGTGCTTATAAGAATGAAGGCTGCGATGAAACAGAATTTGCAAAGGCTGCAAGACGTGAGGCTGAAAGAATGAAAGCTGATATTACATCATATATCAATCTGAAATAACTAAGAGGATTGAAGGTAAAATATACTGTAAAAGACGGTAAGGCTTATATTAAAAGCAAATTTCCGGAAGATGTTGATATGTAAAGTTAATTTGGCGGATATTCATTAATATCTGCTTTAGTATAAAAAATAATGCGGATTAAAAAAATATCCGCTGTAATGTGAGGAATGATTAAATGGCATTGTTTAATATGGGTAAAAAAGCTTATATTCTCCTTTCAGACGGAACGGTTCTTGAAGGACGTTCATTCGGTGCTGAAGGTACTGCTTTCGGTGAAGTTGTTTTTACTACAGGTATGACAGGTTATCAGGAAACCCTTACAGACCCGAGTTATTACGGTCAGATTGTTACCCAGACTTTCCCTCTTATAGGAAACTATGGTGTCAATGATGAGGATTATGAATCCCTTAAATCATATGTAAGCGGATATATTGTGCGTGAATGGTGCAATGCTCCTTCAAATTTCCGTATGCAGGGCGGTATTGATGAATTTCTTAAAAAACATGATATTGTAGGAATACATTCGGTTGATACACGTTCTCTTACAAGAAAAATCCGTGAATACGGTGTTATGAACGGTGTTATTACTACAGAAAATGTCTATGAGAAAAAAGATGAACTTCTTGAAAAGGTCAAGGCATACAGAATTGTAAATGCTGTAAAATCAACTTCAGTTAAAGATGTTATGCGTTATGAAGCTGAAAATGCAAAGCGTACTGTTGCTCTTATAGACCTCGGCTATAAATTCAATATCAGAAATGAACTTTTAAAGCGTGGCTGCAATGTGATTGTTGTTCCGTGCGATACAACCGCTGAAAAGATAAAGGAGCTTGCTCCTGACGGAATTATGCTCTCAAACGGCCCTGGTGACCCTGCCGACAACAGCGATGTAATTGCCAATATTGCTGAAATCGCAAAGCTTGGAATACCGATTTTCGGTATATGTATGGGTCATCAGCTTATGGCTCTTGCCCATGGTGCAAGAACTGAAAAGCTTAAATACGGTCACAGAGGTGCTAATCAGCCTGTTATCGACAAGGCTCTTGACAGAACTTTCGTTACAAGTCAGAATCATGGCTATGCTGTTGTATCAGACAGCATTGACAGCAGTATTGCGGAAGTTTCTCACTATAATGCAAATGACCGTACCTGTGAAGGTGTAAGATATAAAAATATAAACGCATTTACAGTGCAGTTTCACCCAGAGGCTCACGGAGGTCCTCTTGATACTGCATATCTGTTTGATGAGTTTATTGATATGATGGAGGGTAAATAAGATGCCTTTGAGAAATGATATTAAAAAAGTCCTTGTTATTGGTTCAGGCCCTATTATTATAGGTCAGGCTGCTGAATTTGACTATGCCGGAGCTCAGGCTTGCCGTGCATTGAAGCAGGAAGGTCTTGAAGTTGTTCTTATAAACTCAAATCCTGCAACTATTATGACCGATAAGGCTATGGCTGATGAAGTTTATATAGAACCTCTTACTCTTGATGTTGTGAAGCGAGTTATTGAAATCGAAAAGCCTGACAGCGTTCTTTCAACTCTCGGCGGTCAGACAGGTCTTACTCTTTCAATGCAGCTTGCTGAGGAGGGATTCCTTGAAAGCCATAATGTAAAGCTTCTTGGTGCTAATCCTGAAACCATTCATAAGGCTGAGGACAGAC
>CAYRPZ010000076.1:0-7496 GCA_964426275.1 uncultured Ruminococcus sp.
TTAAATCCGTTGAATTTGAACCGCTGAGGAAATAATATATGCTTGATAATATAAGAGGTATAACAGAATTTCGTGCTGACGGCGGAAAAACATATTCTTTTATAAATGCACTCAGAAATGAAAAGATAATATGCCATAAACAAAGATGCATAAACAACAGCTTCTATGGAGAAATATATTCTGACCGGTTTCCTTTTTTATGCAGTATTGCCAAAAAATACGGTGTTACTGTAACAGTTGAAAAAAGATATGGAATGCGATATAAATTTCTTAAATATAAAAAAAGATTTGGAATTATAGCAGGTCTTGTTCTTGTACCTCTTTTTATAATGTTTATATCAGATACTGTTGTTATTATAGAAATAAACGGCAATGAAAAAAATTCAGACCGTCAGATTTTATCTGCTCTTGAAGATATAGGAATAAAAAAGGGAACATCTGTTTCAGACATTGATTTCAGCTATGCAGAACAGCATTTAAGACTAAGCCTTGACAATGTTGTATGGACAGCTATAAGACATACAGGTTGCAGAATTGTTGTTGATATTGACGAAAGCGAAAAAGAACCTGAACTTCTTAAAGAAAGAATGACCGGAAATATAGTTGCCTCTCATGATGCCCAGATTGTTTCTGTAAATGTGCTGTCAGGACAGCTTGTAAAAATTATAAATGACGGAGTAAAAAAAGGAGATATCATAATAAGCGGAATTTATTCCGATAAAAAAGGTCAGATAAGAAATGTCCATGCACTCGGAAACATCATCGGAATTTACAATGACAGCGTTATATTTTCACAAAACTATGATGATATACAGCATAATCCAACAGGAAATATTACCGAACAAAAATATTTTGAAGCCTTTGGATTTCGCATACCGCTTTTTATAAAAAAAGACTTGCCTGAAAGCTTTGAATATGCTGAAACAATAACACCTTTTATGTTCATGGATAATGAATTGCCGTTTGCTGTTGTAAAATCACGTTATGCAGAATACAAAGACTATAATGTTACATATGATGCTGAACAGGCAGAAAAAATTCTTATGGAAAAAGTAAAGCGTTATGAAAATAATTTTTTTAAAGATATTGAGATTATTGAAAGGGATATACAAAAAAATCAGTCCGATGACAAGATAGAATATATAGTAAACTACACGCTTAAAGGTGAAATCGGCATAAATGAAGATATTTTCATAAAGTCAAACAATCAAAATAATAGTCCTGCCGAAACTAAAATCACATCTGAAAACAATGAGTAACAAAAAAGCCAACAGAAAAACTGTTGGCTTTCATTAAGGATATTTCTGATTAAGAAATACTTTCAAGCAGGCATACACTGTGTGCAGAAATTCCAAGACATTCACCTGTAAATCCAAGATTTTCTTCAGTAGTTGCTTTTATATTTACATTTGATATATCAGTTTTGCAGGCATCAGCTATGATTTTACGCATTTCCGGAATATATCCTGCAAGCTTAGGTTTTTGAGCAATAACAGTTGCATCAATATTATTTATAATATATCCGTTTTCTTCACAAAGACTGTAAACATATTCAAGTAATTTAATGCTGTCAGTCCCTTTATATTTTTCATCTGTATCAGGAAAATGTTTTCCGATATCTCCGAGAGCCATTGCACCAAGTATTGAATCCATTACCGCATGTGTAAGCACATCTGCATCTGAATGTCCTGAAAGACCCTTGTCATGCGGAATTTCAACTCCGCCTATTATCAGCTTTCTACCTTCAGCAAGCTTATGAACATCATATCCGTGACCAATTCTCATTTTCATATTTTTTCATACCTTTCGTTTTTATGTTTCGCTGAATCTGCAAAACTCCACGTTTGCTAATATTCAAAGAGCTGAAATATATTATAACGGTAAAATTCCGTAGGGTAATACAGCTTTTTAAAGTTTGTTCCGCAGTTCATTATTCCACATAGAAAACATGATTTTCTTTTCTTGGAGCAGCCTGTGGCAATTCACCATCAACATACCCTAATGCACAATGCCCAATTCCTTCAAATTCTCCTTCAAGTCCAAGATTGATGAGATATTTTTTATAATAATCCATTTCAAATTCTTCCTTTGCTCTGTGAATCCATATGCTTCCAAGCCCCAATGAATGTGCAGCAAGCATAAGATTTCCCATTACCAGACTGCCGTCATAAATTTTGTTTTTCCAATCTTTTTCAGCAAGAACAATGAGAATTACAGGTGCTCCATAAAACGGGTCGAAACCATCTTCCCAGCCGCCTATAGTCTGATTATCCCTTGAAATTCTATCTCTCATCTCTTTATTTGTAACGGCGACAATTCTTGTAGCCTGTTTTCCCATACCATTTGCAGCATATAAGCCGGCTTCAATCACCTGATTAATAAGTTCTTTTGAAACCATATCCGGCTTGAATTTTCTACAGCTTCTTCTTTCAATCATATCTTTGATTGTTGTATTCATATTATAATCCTCCTGTTCCGATTTGGCATAATACTGCTTATGCAACTGTTTGCAATATTATAACATGCATCAACTGAAAAAGTCAATCATAAAAAGAATGATTTTTTGTATTTTATCCTCTTATTCACGAAAAATGATACAGGTCAGCCGATTTCTCAAACTATTTACATCTCCCGCATTGTTTGCACCCGTTACATGAATTATTTCTTTTGCAATTTCTGCACTTAGGCTGCATTGGTATATTTGTATCCACATCCGGAATCTGCAGACCAGACCTGAGTGCCTGAATATGCTGATATGCCTTACAGACGTGATATACTTTTCCATTCTTCCGGAAATAGTTTCCTATTCCGATAAAATCAAAAAGGACATGATTACGCAGACATTCATCATATAGAGTTTTCACCCATTCATAGTCAAGCACTCGATTTCCGTCATAGTTTTCGCCATCAAGAATCACTCGTTTTATCTGCCCTGTCTGAAGATATTTTTCAAGAGTAATTGACCCTATCATTGGAGCACACATTATATTTTTCTCTTTGAAGGGCAATTCAAGCAGGATTGGAATTCTCTCGTCAGCTCGTTTCTGATTTTCCGTTGTAAAGCATATACTTACGTTCTCGTAACCATTGCCCCAATCCTTCGGCAAACACTTCTCCACACGTTCTGCACGTTTAGTTTGCAGCCAGAATACAAGATCCGAACGATGCTTTATGATACTCCATACCTCATCACGCCACTCATCTGCTTCTTCAAGAAAAAAATCGCTTGTCATACACACATGAACTGTGCTGCCTGACGGAATCTTATATTCTCCGTTTCTGGATTTTTTCAGTGGAAGATTGAAGTTTGTCTTTGTCCTGTATATTTCACTGCCATCACGGCCACGCTGTGCATCAAGGAAGTACATATAACAGAATTTACAGCCCTCACTGTATTTTACACATCCATGCCAAGGATTCCATATATATTCAAGCATATCATCACCTTTTAAAATCTGAATAAACAACAAAATCACTTATCAGTGAAAAGTACATTGTTCAGAACTTTTCTGACAAAATAAAAACTCAATATTGATTGCAGCAAAGGCTGAGCTATATATGGGTAATCACTCAACAAATGGTACAATGCAACACAGCAACTTAAAAGTTGTAAACAGCTGTATATTATTTACAGAAGTTTTAATAGTTTGTTAGTTTATATTCTTTCTTCATACTTTTATTATATCACATTTTTCTTATGATAACAAGTCTTAATATTCTTGTTAATCTTATAACGGCATTGCTGTATACTCTTTTATTTCAAACAAACTTTCTATATTCACTTGAAAATTTAATTTTCACTTGATAGAGTGATTCTATACTTTTTATATTTTCAATTATTAAACTGGCACAGAATTAAACTGACGAACTTTTACAGTGTCCTAAAAATCATTATATTATTATCTGCTGTATTTTATCAAGATAAAATTAAACTTAAAATACTGAAAAATGCTTGACAAACTGTCATTTTGTATGATATAATAATAAAGCCGCATGTGGTCGGGGATTTTAAATGTTCTGAAAAGAACTTCCGGCAGCAGCGAGTTTTTATTAAGAAGGTAGGTGCGTAAAAATGTACGCAGTTATTGAAACAGGCGGTAAGCAGTATCAGGTAAATGAAGGTGATGTTGTTTTCATTGAAAAGCTTGATGTTCAGGCTGATGAAACAGTAAACTTCGATAAGATTATCGCTGTAGGCACTGATAACGGAATTAAAGTTGGCACTCCATATGTTGAAGGTGCTGCTGTTGAAGCAAAAGTTGTTAAAAATGGTAAGTCAAAGAAAATTACTGTTTTCACTTATAAACCCAAAAAGGGCGAAAAGAGAAAAATGGGTCACAGACAGCCATATACTCAGGTAAAAATTGAAGCTATCAAGGCTTAGTTATGATTAATGCTGAATTTTTTCTTTGCGGCGGCAATGTTTTTACAGGTTTCAGTATCAGCGGTCACTCGGGATACAGCGACTCGGGAAGCGATATCGTATGTGCGAGTGTTTCCTCAGCTGTACAGCTTACAGCTAATCTGATAACAGATTCATTTCGCATCAGTGCAGATGTAAGCGCAGTAAACAACAATGTAAGCCTGAAAATAACAGACCACTGTGAACTCTCTGAAAGTTCAATGGCACATAAACTCATAAATGCTTTATACTGTCATCTTGAGATTATTTCAGAGGAATACAGCGAAAATTTAAAATTAACAATACGGAGGTGTAATATACAATGATTAAAATCAGTATGCAGTTCTTCGCACATAAAAAAGGTGTTGGTTCTACAAAGAACGGCCGTGATTCAGAATCAAAAAGACTTGGTGTAAAGAGAGCTGACGGTCAGTTTGTTCTTGCAGGAAATATCCTCGTTCGTCAGCGTGGTACACATATTCATCCAGGTGAAAATGTAGGCATCGGTTCAGATGATACATTATTCGCAAAGGTAAACGGCAAGGTTAAATTTGAACGTGTAGGTCGTGACCGCAAGAGAGTATGCGTTTACCCTGTTCAGTAATTCATATTCTGACTATACAGAAAAGCGAAATCCCGAGCATAATGCTTGGGATTTTGCTTTATAATTAAAACCGGAGATAAATTATGTTTGTAGATAAAGCAAAAATTAAAATCAAAGCCGGCGATGGCGGTGACGGTGCTGTATCGTTCCACCGTGAAAAATATGTTGCGGCAGGCGGACCTGACGGCGGTGACGGCGGAAAAGGCGGAGATATAGTATTTGTTGTTGACGATAATTTTTCAACACTTATTGATTTCAGATACAAACGCAAATATGTCGCTCCCAAAGGTCAAAATGGCGGTGCTAAAAGATGCACCGGAAAAAATGCTGAAGACCTTATTATTAAAGTTCCGAGAGGAACTGTTGTACGTGATTCAGAAACAGGAAAAATTCTTGCTGACCTGTCAACTGATGAACCAAAAATAATTGCAAAAGGCGGAAAAGGCGGAAAAGGAAATTGTAATTTTGCCACATCTACCCGCCAGATTCCTAAATTTGCAAAACCCGGATATCCCGGTCAGGAATTTGAAGTTACTCTTGAACTCAAACTTCTTGCAGATGTAGGACTTGTAGGATTTCCGAATGTCGGAAAATCAACTCTTATATCTGTAGTAAGTGCGGCAAAACCTAAAATCGCCAACTATCACTTCACAACCCTCACACCGGTACTCGGAGTTGTAAAAGTTGAAGATGAAAAATCATTTGTAATGGCTGATATTCCCGGACTTATTGAAGGTGCAAGCGATGGTGTCGGACTCGGACATGAATTTTTAAGACACGTTGAAAGATGCCGTCTTATAGTCCATGTGCTTGATGTATCAGGAAGCGAAGGCAGAAATCCCGCTGAAGACTTTGAAACAATAAACAGAGAACTTGCAAACTTTTCCGAAGAACTTGCCGAATGTCCTCAGATTGTAGCCGGAAACAAATGCGATATTGCATCTCCCGAACAAATTGAGGAAATCAGAAAATATACCGAAGCAAAAGGTATGCAGTTCTTTGCAGTCTCATCAGCTACAACTCAGGGAACTTCTGAACTTATGGATGCCGTTTCAGCAATGCTTGATACTCTCCCACCGATAAGGCAATTTTCTGCTGAACCTCTTACTGCTGAAGAAATTGAAGATATTTCAGGCATAAATCACGATTTTAAAATCGAAATTGATGAAGAAGGCATTTACTGCATTGAAGCAAAATGGCTTGAACCAATCATGCGTACAGTTGATATGGACGATTACTCATCACTTCAGTATTTTCAGCGTGTACTCAGAAACAGCGGAATTATTGACAAACTTGAGGAAATGCATATCAGTGAAGGCGATACAGTAAGTATATTCGGCTGGGAATTTGATTATGTAAGGTGACATATATGAATTTAAGTGAAAGAGAAGCCTCTTTATACAGTCCTCTTACTCTCGCATATCTCGGAGATGCAGTATACGAACAGCTTGTACGTGAAAAGCTTGTACGTGAATGTAACAGAAATACAGGAGAACTTCATAAACTGGCAACAATGCGTGTATGTGCCGTATATCAGTCAAAGGCATTTGATATAATAATGCCGGTTCTCAATGAAAAGGAGGTTTCTGTTCTTAAAAGAGGCAGAAATGCAACAGGAAATACCGTTCCAAAACATACAGACGTATCTGATTACAGACGTGCTACAGGAGTGGAATGTCTTTTCGGATATCTTAAACTTACTGGGAACGATGAAAGAATAAATGAAATTTTTAATATCATATGGAAAATTAAAACTGAGGTGAATTAAGAATGTCAGGACATTCAAAATGGAATAATATCAAACGTAAAAAAGAAGCTACAGATGCTGTAAAAGGCAAAATATTCACAAAAATCGGGCGTGAAATTACAGTGTGTGTAAAAGAAGGCGGCTCTGACCCGAATAACAATGCTAAACTCCGTGACCTTATCGCAAAAGCAAAATCAAACAATGTTCCAAATGACAACATTGAAAGAGTAATTAAAAAAGCTGCTGGAGATGGTGATAAAAATAACTATGAAACAATGATTTATGAAGGCTATGGTCCAAATGGTGTTGCAGTAATAGTTGAATGTCTTACCGACAACAAAAATCGTACTGCCGGAGATGTAAGACATTACTTTGATAAATTCGGCGGAAATCTCGGAACTCCCGGCTGTGTATCATTCATGTTCTCAAAAAAAGGCATGGTCGTTATAGAAAATACAGGTCTTGATGAAGATACCGTAATGGAAGAATGTTTTGAAATGGGTGCAGATGATTTCAATGTGATGGAAGATATCATAGAAATAGAATGTGACCCAGCCAACGTTCATAATGTAAGAGAAGGTCTTTCGACAAAAGGATATAATGTACTCTCAGCAGAAGTTGAACAAGTTCCTGCAACCTATACAACACTTACAGATGAAGAACATATAAAGAAAATGACCTCACTCCTTGAATATCTTGAAGATAATGATGATGTACAGAATGTCTATCATAACTGGGAAATT
>CAYRPZ010000077.1:0-7401 GCA_964426275.1 uncultured Ruminococcus sp.
TGTTATTCTTCGGAACTGTCTGTCATTATATTCTTTTATTATTTCATATTTTTATTATAGTACTTTTTTATAATTTTCCAATAGGTCTATTGATAAACCAACATTTTTTGAATTTTTTAGGCATTTTTTGAATTTGTTGCTAAAGTTTTGACAAACCGATAAAAAACAGCTAAAAAACAGCCCTCCGTGCTAAAAAACGGAGAGCCTACTTTATGGGGGGCATTTGCGTACACTTAAAAAATATAGTATAATAGAAACATGGAAAATATAGAAAAGATATATGAAATCATGTCGGAAGGCTGGAAAGAAGCAGCGGAAGAATTATTGAGGCTGAATTTTCTCTGTCAGACAAGCGGAGAATCATATGGTCTGACAGCAGCGTTAACGCAAATATCAGAAAATCAGAAAAGTAGTACAGAAAAGAATTGTAAACAGCGGAGAATGGCTGAAATGGCTTTGTGAGCATCTCTGCCGACAGGAAGGCTTTTTAGTCACACCACCAGATGGCTTGAAGAATACAGAGTATGTATTGTGGACGCAAGTGATTATGCAGCAGCCGGAAGTAGCAAATCTGATTTCAGACTGCATTATATGACAGAATTATTTACGTTAAATACAACTGAGATGTATTTTACAGGTGCAGACGAGGGAGAGACGCTGATGCGATATACAGCCATCAAAAGCAATGATTTGATTATTGCAGACCGTGCCTATGGCACGCTTAGAGGCATCAGTCATGTACTGAAACATAAAGCGAATTTTGTCATTCGCTTGCGTTCAAATAGCTTTAATCTATATATTCCTGTGAGGGTTTGTGCAGTTGCCAAGACAGAGGAACAGATAGAAAAAAGCATGCAGCATATCAAAAAATCGAATAAAGGGAGAAAAAAATTCCAGTGAACTTCAAAGTATCTGGAGCAGATATGTCGTAACGTCGTAACTGTGATTTCATTGCCTGATAAAATTTCTGCTGAGCGTGTATTGGAACTGTATCGTATGCGATGGCAGATTGAACTGGTTTTCAAACGTTTTAAATCTATTTTTGGCGGCGGAAAATTTTCGACAATAAAAGAAGTTGCTGTAAAGTCATGGTTTTATGGAAAACTTTTGCTTGCTATCATATGTGAAACCTTTGCCCAAAAGGGTCGTTTTTCCCCCTAAAAAGAAATCTATCCCTCCTGAATGACTTTATCTGTGGCATGAGTTATGTGTTATGCTTTTTCTGGTCACTTATTCTGTTACTTGAAAATGAGAATGATATTTTGGACATTCAAACATATTGAAATTGATAATATTTATACAGATACTTTCCTTTAAATCTCCATATGTGTCACCAGATTTTAATTCTCCTGCATAAAGTTTTGACCAGTAGAAAAGTGTTCTGTCATTGAAGTCTGCCTGTTCCTTTACCTATATTTCAATATTTATCATTTTGTTATTAACTTTTATATTGAGGTCGAGACGGCTGAATTTCCCAGAAATTAAATCAGGGAGAATTTCAGTATTTTTTATTTCTATATCTCCTATGCTCTGATATGGAATATCAAGAAGACTGGAAATCAAGCTTCTTAGATAACTTTCATGTGATTTATCAGAAAACATCTTTTTGAAAATAATATCCATCTTTAATTTAACTACATTTTTACTCATTGAAAACGCTCATTTTTATTTATATTATATTATTTTTATTTAATAATGTAAACATTTTTTTAATAAAAGGCTATAACAGAAACGAGAGCATTAAAGTTTTCATCTTATTTCTTAATCTTTCCTTTTCTGATGAGATATTCTCTGATTGCTTCTTCATCAGAAACATTGCGAAGAACAGAAATCATATGGATAAAGAACTTTACAAACGCAGAAATGAAGCAGTCTAAAGTTGATTTTTGCAACTATAATAATAATATTGATATATTCTTAAAACTATTGTATAATTAAGATATAAAAATTTTGGTATTATAAGGAGTGTTATAAATTTATGGGTAAGCATGGAGATATAGCAAGAAAGCTTTTTCTTGATGGATATAATTGCTCACAGTCTGTTTTTGCATCATTTTGCGACATCACAGGAGTTGAATTTGAAACAGCAATAAAAATTTCATCATCATTTGGCGGAGGTATGGGAAGAATGAGAGAAGTATGCGGAACTGTAAGCGGTATGTTTATGGTTGTTGGTGCGGTCTATGGATATTCAGAACCTAAGAATTTTAAAATTAAATCAGAACATTATGAGCGTATTCAGGAACTTGCAAAGGAATTCAAAGATAAAAACGGTTCTATTATATGCCGTGAACTTCTCGGAATTGATGCAAAGGATACAAGTCCGGTGCCGTCAGAACGCACTGAACAGTATTATAAAAAACGTCCATGTGCTGAACTTGTGAAAATGGCTGCTGATATAATGGAGAATTATATTGAAAAGTATGGTCTTGAATAATTAAGATTTTATATTGTGAAATACAGCTTGACATAATAAAGAGAATTTTATTTTAGTTTGTATATTTTACTGTGAAAGTAAATAATCTTCCTGACAATTTTTGCTGTTATTTCTGCTCTGAATGGTGGTGCCGATAATATTTCCAAAAAAGCTTGACAAATATTAAAATTCATGTTAGAATAACATTGTTACGTAACAATGTTATTCTAATGAGGTGAGAACATGGGAGCCGACTATGAAACTAAGGAAAAACTGCTTGTCAGTGCAAAAACGGAGTTTATGGAGAAGGGATATGCAAAAGCATCTTTGCGTAAGATATGTGCAAATGCAGGTGTGACCACAGGTGCATTGTATTTCTTTTTCAAGGACAAGGAGGATTTGCTGCGTTCAATTGTGGAAAAACCGTTTCAAGAATTAATGGAAATGATGAATACGCACTTTGCAAAGGATACTTTAATCCTAACATATTGGAATGTAAACAAAGAAAATCTTAACATATTGGAATGTAAAGGTGATAATGAAGAATTTGTTCAGCTACTGATACACAACCTCTATGCAAACCGAGATGCTTTCCTGTTGCTTTTGACAAAATGTCAGGGGACAGTATTTGAAAACTGTGTGGATAAGGTTGTAGATATGATGGAAAAAGGTTATCGGGTTATGGCAGAGCGCATGGCAGAACAGACACCGGGAATGCAGGTCAATTCATATATTCTCCACTGGATGATTCATATGCATATTGATGCTTTCATTCATTTGCTGACCCATGAACCTGACGAACAAATGGCATTTCAGAATATGTGCAGAATCATGGATTATCTTGTGAAAGGTTGGCTGCAACTTATTTTAATACCTTTTGGAACGTAAAGGGAAAAAATAAATAATAGGCAAAAAATGCCGTGCTATGGTGCGGCATTTTATATAACATTAGCATAACAATGTTATGCTGTAAAACATGACAGGAGGAAAAAATATGTTTCTTGAAATCAATGGTATAAAAAAGCACTTCGGTGAAGGTGAAAGCTGTGTTGAAGTGCTGAAAGGAATTGATGCGGAAATTGAGAAAGGAGAGATATGCGTACTGCTTGGACCGTCGGGTTCGGGAAAGTCCACACTGCTTAACATTATTGGCGGTATCGATAACGCCGATAGTGGATATATTAAAATCGGCGGCGAAAAAATTGAGGATATGAACGAAAAATCACTGACACTTTACCGCAGAAAGCATCTGGGTTATATCTTCCAGATGTACAATCTGATTCCGAACCTCAATATCAAGGAGAATGTGGAGGTTGGTGCGTATCTCAGTGATAATCCGTTAGATGTCGATGATCTTCTGAAAACACTCGGGCTTTACGAACACAGGCACAAACTGCCTAATCAGCTTTCCGGCGGTCAGCAGCAGAGAACGGCAATCGGACGTGCCATTGTGAAAAATCCGGATATTCTGCTTTGTGATGAGCCAACGGGGGCACTGGATTATCATACCTCAAAAGAAATTTTAAAGTTGATTGAGGATATCAATCACAAGTACGGCAACACAGTAGTTATGGTAACACATAACGATGCAATCAAAAATATGGCAGATAGAGTAATTAAACTGCGTGATGGTGTGATACGAAAAAATTATCTGAACGAAACAAAAATGTCTGCGTCAGAGCTTGACTGGTAAGGAGGGCATGAAATGAAGAATCCTCTCAATAAAAGAATTTTACGTGAAATAAAAAGCGAAATTGGAAAATATATTGTCATTTTCCTGTTTATGACCGCACTTATTGGAATTGTTTCAGGTTTTCTTATCGCAGGTGAAAGTTTGCAAACTGCTTATGACCAAAGTTTTGAAAAATACAATGTTGAAGACGGAAATTTCGAACTTGCTGAAAAAGCGGATAGTGAATGCATCAGCAACATTGAAAGTGAAGAAGATGTGACTATTTTTGAGAATTATTATGTGGAAGAAGATACAGACGATTTTGATAGTACACTGCGTATTTTTGCAGACAGAAAGGACGTAAACAAGGTTTGTCTTTTAAGTGGTGAAATGCCTAAGACTGAAAATGAAATTGCTTTGGACAGACTTTATGCGAAAAATAATGATTTATCTGTAGGCGATAATTTTGGTGTGGCAGGAAAGTCACTTAAAGTTGTGGGAATTGTTGCGCTTCCGGACTATTCTGCATTATTTCAGAACAATAATGATTTCATGTTTGACAGCATAAAGTTCGGCGTGGCAGTCATGACAGACAAGGGCTTTCAGGCAATGGGGAACAGCCATATCCACTATAATTATTCCTGGAAATATAATATACCTCCTGTATCTCAAGACGGAAAAGAAGCAAATACAATGGCTGAGAATTTCATGGAATCCATCAGCACCAAAGTTGCTTTGACCAATTTTATCCCTCGCTGTTTGTCCAATGCAATAAACTTTGCAGGAGATGATATAGGCGGAGACCGAGTAATGATTCTGACGATGATGTATATTCTTATTGTAATTATTGCTTTCGTTTTTGCAATCACTACAAGCAATACTATAAGTCGTGAATCCAATGTTATCGGAACACTGAGAGCATCAGGCTATACAAAGGCTGAACTGATACGTCACTATATGGCGGCTCCTGTGATAGTTCTTTTGATTGCTGCTGTGGTGGGGAATGTACTGGGATATACGTTTTTCAAAAATATCATGGCTGACCAGTATCTGGGCAGTTACAGCTTGGTTTCATACAAAACCTTATGGAATGCAAATGCGTTTATCGAAACTACAATATTCCCAATTGCAATAATGATACTGATAAATTTTGTAATGCTGGTTAGAATGCTGAGTCTTTCTCCGTTAAAATTCATTCGTCGTGACCTGAAACGACATCAGAAGAAAAAGGCTTTTAAGTTGAATACGAAAATCGGAATTATGAGTCGTTTCAAGCTGAGAGTTATTTTTCAGAATATTCCGAATTACATAACTATTTTCGTTGGTGTACTGTTTGCAGGGTTTATACTTGTTTTTGGAACTATGTTTGTGCCACTTCTTGATTACGTAGAGGAGGAAACAATTTCTAATTTGATTGCATCACATCAGTATATTCTGAAAACACCTACAGAAACTGAAACTGAAGACGCTGAAAAATATTGTATTGGCACTCTGAAAACAAAGAGCGATGATTTCACTGAAAATATATCCATATATGGTATATCAGACAACAGCAGGTATATCAATGCCGATTTCAGCGGTGGGGATATGGTATATATTTCAAGTGCATACTCTGACAAATATGGACTGAACAAGGGCGATGATATTACACTGAAAGAAGAATTCGGCGATAAGGAATATACTCTGAATGTGAATGGTATTTATGAAAATCCTACCACCCTTGCTGTATTTATAAACAGGGAACAGTTCAATGAAATGTTTGAAAAAGAAAGCGATTATTACAGTGGTTATCTGTCTAATCAGGGAATAGAGGATATTGATGACAGTTTGATTGCAACTGAAATTACAGAGGACGACTATACAAAATCTTCACGGCAGCTAAAACAATCCATGGGAAGCATGATGAATATATTTTGGGTGATTGGTGTTTCAGTGTTTATGCTTGTGATTTATTTGCTTGCCAAAATTATCATAGAAAAAAATACACAATCCATTTCTATTGTGAAGATACTTGGTTATGAAAAGAGAGAAATCAACCAGATATATATTCATACCACAACTATAGTCACAATTGTTTCGCTGATTGTCATTCTGCCTATTATCAATGTACTTTTAAATTGGGTATGGCATACTATGATGGCGAAATATACCGGTTGGATTCCATGTGTTGTGCAGTGGAGTACATATTGCAAAGTTGTTGTGGTTGGTATTGTAACTTATGCTGTTGTTGCGGTATTGCTGATGCGTCAAGCCAATAAGATTCTGCTGGCTGATGCTTTGAAAAATGTAGAATGATGATTGCCAGTTTGATGACACAGCTATTCAGATTGCGTGTTTGTGCTGTTTAGTGAAGCAGTAAAATGCTCCGCTCAGACTTGTAGAAACCCCCTGATTTCAAAGTGAATCAGGGGGAATTTATAATCGGTTTAAATTCTATTAAAATTAAAATAATACCTCTTTTATTAAAAAACTATTAACATAGCATTTTTAATAAAAGAGGTATTAAATTAGTGCGCCTGGAGGGATTCGAACCCCCGACCTATTGGTTCGTAGCCAAGCACTCTATCCAACTGAGCTACAGACGCATTTTTATTGAACTTATTTTTGTTCTTTTCCTTAAGTCCTTAAACATTATACCATAAAGAAATAATAATGTCAAGCCTTTTTTTAAAATATTTTGATTTTTTTTGAAAAAAATATAATGCAGGAACATTAATATTGCTCCTGCATTATACATTACAATATAATTTTGTCACATATATTATAATTTACATAAATTAGCAGAAATAAATTTAATATATGTAAGATGCAGACAGATTATATCATAATTAATTAACAGTTAAAAATCGAAAATTATTTCTTAAGCTGAATAAGACAACCAGGGCAAATGCTTTTGCCTTTAAAGTCAATAAGATTATCTGTTTCAGCACAGAAAACGCATGATGTTTTATACTTCTTGAGTATAATTGATTCACCATCAACATAGATTTCAATACTGTCTCTTTCACCAATATTAAGAGTTCTTCTTAATTCGATAGGCAGAACAATTCTTCCAAGTTCGTCAATTTTTCTAACAATTCCTGTTGTTTTCATAGATACAATCCTCCAAATTCAATCTAACACAATCGGATAACTCATATGCATCTTTACAATAAGTATACCATATATGAAAAAATATGTCAATACTTTTTTGAAAAAAATGGGGTAATTATACATTATATATTTATTTTTGGATAAGCAAGGCGAATTATGTTTCGCAGATTTTCCAGAACCAGAGGTACCCAATATATAATGTATCATAAAATGCATTCTT
>CAYRPZ010000078.1:0-7113 GCA_964426275.1 uncultured Ruminococcus sp.
TTATAAAAGAAAAAATTCAGCTTGACAATGATGTAACACGTCTAAGATTATTAGAGTCAGAATATAAGAAAAATCAGTATGATATGCAGGAACTTGTTGAAAGAAAACTTCCCGAAAAAATTCAGAAAACATCAGAACTTCTTGAAAAAGCTAAAAAAGATTTACAGAGATATAATGAAAATAAGCCGTCTGAATTTGAAATGAAACTCAATGGAACTGTATATGACGAAAGGGCAAAAGCTGGTGAAGTTATAGAAAAAGCATTGATTAAATGTGGAATAACAGGAGATTCAAAGAGCTTAGGAGAATATGCAGGATTTGAATTATCTGTTGAACAGAATGAATCATACAGTAATCTGCTTACTACTCCCTGCATTGCAACATTAATAGGAGAACTGCAATATAATGTTGAAGTTTCTCTTGATAACAATGTTGGAAATATCCGCAGAATAGAAAATCTTGCATCATCACAAATATCTCAACGCATAGAACAGCTTGAAAATAGTTTGAAAACAGAAATGCAAAATCTTGATGCTGCAAAATCCGCTTTAAATCAGCCATTTGAACACGCTGAGGAACTTGAAAATACAATTAAAAGGCTTAATGAAGTCAATCATCAGCTTGGGAATGATAAAGCTGAAGATGATATGCCAGTTGCTGATAATGAAGAAATATCTGATAATATAAATAATGGCAATGTTAATGCTGAAAAAGCAAGGAAAGATTTGTTGAAAATAAATAAACTTGAAATTCCACATGAAAATAAAAATATTGACAATGATAACAATTTACAGCCACCAAGAAAAACTCCTCGAAGATAAGATATTATGAAGTGTGTCATTCTGACACACTTCATTCAGAAAGGAAGAAATATTTTGGATAAAAATAAAAATTTTACTCCTGAAGAAAAGAAAGAATATTTTCAGAAACAACAGGAGAATATAAAAAATACTATTGAAAAAATAGATAATACTGTGAAGGCTGTATTTAACAGTGAAAGATTTGAGAAATATCTGAAATTCTGTTCTAAGTTTACAGATTATTCTACTAATAATATTATGTTGATTGCAATGCAGAAACTTGATGCTTCATTTGTAACTTCATTTAAAAAATGGCAGGAACTTGGCAGAAATGTTGATAAAGGTCAGCATGGAATAGAAATACTTGCTCCAGTAAAGGCAGAAACAGGCAATTCAATAAAAAAGGAAATTCAAGTAAAAGATGAATTTGGAAATCCTGAATTTAATAAAGATGGTACAATAAAAACAAAAGTTATTGAAGAACCTGAGAAAAAAATTGCTTTCAAAAAAGCTTATGTATTTGATATAAGTCAGACAAGCGGAAAGAAAATTCCTTTATTTTTTAATGAGCTGAACAGTGATATTGAAAATGAAAAATTACAAGCAATACTCAAAGGAATAAAAAAGGCAACTGGTGTAAATATTGAATTTGAAAATATACCATCAGGAAAAAATGGATATTATAATTATAATGAAAATCGTATCACTATAAATTCAGATATATCAAATTCACAGAAAATAAAAACAGCAATGTATGAAGCAGCACACTGTTTATTGCATAATTTTGATACTGATATAAACCACAACAGTAAGGAAATACAGGCTGAATCAACAGCTTTTATACTTGCTGATAAGTATGGTATGGATACATCGGAGTACAGTTTTCCTGATATAAATTCATGGGCAAATGAAAAAGAAGTCAGTCAGCTTAAAAATTTTCTTGATGAAATTCAGAAATCAGCTAAAACAATTTCAAGTGCCATTGACAGTGAACTGTTGAAATTGAAAAAGAAAAATTTTGCAGAGAATGAAATAATCGAAGATACAGAACTTAATAATATCCAAAAAGCCGAAATACTTATTGATAAAAAAGCTGATACCGGAATAAAAATAGAAAGAGAATATCAGAATAAAATATTTGAGGTTGCAGAAAAATCAGATAATGCGGAAGATATATCTCAAAAATTAAATGATACCGCCAAATTTCAGAATTTTAAAAACACATATGGATATGACTTCAAGCATATTAATTGCGTTGGCACAAAGGAAAAAGTTCTTGAACTGTTTGATAAAGGGACGGCTGTCTATATGCTTTATCCTGATAATACTGAAAAACAGGCTTTTGCTCGTTCAGATATAGAAGAATTTACAGGACTTTTTGGAACTGTAAAAAATAATCCTGTTAAAACTCAGAATAATGATGTAAAAAATTCAAATATAATTGGTAATACTCCTTATAAGAAACTTGGAAATACAAGAGATGATTTACAGTTTATAACTGAAAAAACACGTCATGCCGAAAATATTGCAAGACAGCTTGAATCAGATGGTGTAAAATTCAGTGGACTTCGTAAAGGTTCAAATACAATAATAACAATCAATAAAGCCGATATACAGGCATATGAGCAGTCTGTAAAAAAGGTTATGGCTTCATATGCTGAGGTCAAAACAAGAAATAAAACAGAGAAAAAAGTATCTGAAAATGATAAAAAAACAGCTGATGATATTGTGAAATATGCGTTTTCAGATAATAATTATGATAAATTCCATGATGTTCCGCTTTATAATAATTCAGCCATAACAGCAAACATGAATGGTGAAACGGATAAATTAAAAAATTCAATTGAAGCTGTTGAAGTGTGCAGAAATTATATAATTTCTAATATTGATAATGCACTTGAAAATAGAAATCTTGATAAATTTTGTGATGAACTTGAGAATAAATTCGGTGCTGAAAAAGCATTATATGTTATATGCTCCGATATAAATAAAAACAGTAATCTCTATTCATCAGAAGCACAACAGACAGCTGATAAATTCAAATATAATAATTCTGATAATCCTGAAACAAATTTACACCCAAATATTATAAAACAGTTGTTTGACAAAATGGTTGAGCGTATGGATATTAACCAGATAATGCCTGATAAAACTGAATTAAGCAGTGCCTTTGATAATAAATATTTATTTCCAGTGGAATACCCCAAAATAGTAAATGATAACAGAGGATTTCCTGAAACAAAATATGCAAAATCTGCTGTTAATGAATTCTATGTAAAAGGCTATGGCTGGCTTGATAATCAACAATTTGATGAACTAAAGAAAGAATATCCCAATCCCTCTGCTTTACATAATAATATAACAAAATATCATGTTTCATATATCGATGATTCAGGTAAAACAGGATTTATGGATATAACACCAAAGGAGTATGATTTATTTTATCAGAAAACTAATGCTCCTGAAAATAAAGAAAATCTTACGAATGCCAAACAAAAGATGATGGAAAATAAGTCTGATATTTCAGATAAGAAAACCGAATACTATGCAATACGTCAGACAAGTAAAAACAGATATTCTGTTATTACTATAGGCAATAATGGAACTCCTGATACAGTAAAATCCAATCTTAGTAAAGATGAAGCCATAAAGGCTATGCATGATATATATAGTTCCAAAAAGAAAAATTCTGATATAAGATGTGAACTTGTAAAGTCATCTGTTATTGATAAAAAATCAATTGAAATTTATCATAGTCAGACTGATGAAGAACGTGAGCCTGATATAAAATATGAAGTGCTTCCAAATCCTAATAAAAGTGCTTCTGAGAAACTGTCACATTTTGTGCAGAAATATGTAAAAGATGGTGATAAATATAAAATAGATGGAGTAATGAATGTCGGAACATATGAAGAATGTCGTTTGGCAGCTGAAAATCTTTCAAAAAATTCTGAAATTAAAAACAGTCTTGAATTATATCAGGTAAAACCTGAAGAACATCAGGTAAGATTTGCAGGACTTGATGAACTTAAAAAAATGAGAACTATGCCTGATTTTAATAATTATGAAAAGGTTTATTCAGGTTCATATGAAGATTTGAATATAGGTAAAAATGGGCATATGCTTGACAATATCTATATGAAATTCAATCAGGAACAGCCTGAAAATTTCAATGGTCATGGTCTTGGTATAAGTGATGTTGTTGTAGTCGATAAAAAGCCGTATTTCATAGATAAGACAAATTTTGCACTTATGAACAATTTTTTGCCTGAACAGAGGATTGAAACAATGCAGAAAAAATTTATGGAAAATCTTCCGAATATGATTAAGAATGTTAAAAGTGCTGATGATATTGTTAAAATTATGCAACAAGGTGAAAATCTTGGAATTAAGATGAATTTTGAAAAAGAATCGGTTCAAAAAATAGAAAACAATCAGAATAAGAAGAGGGGAGTATTATAAATGCTATTTATAAACAGTATTTTATCAATTGAGGAACGTTCATTGCTTACTTCGCTTAGAAATAATATTAAAGATGAATGTATTGATGAACTGGAAGAGCTTTTGAAAAGTACAACTGAAAATACAGAGCTTTTCAATACTGCATACAGCCTTTTGAATAAATTGAAAAGTAATTCTGTAAATATTGTATCTGAAAAAGAAGATTTTGAATATTGACAAATAAAGAATTATATATTATAATATAATTAGCTAAGTTAGCTAATTATATTATAGGAGAGATGTTTATGTTACAAGTAAATATGTTTGAAGCAAAAAGTGATTTATCTCGTCTTGTTAAAATGCTTGAAACCAAACAAGAAGATGTTATTTACATTGCTCGCAACGGAGTTGAAATAGCACAGTTAACCCTCATTACAAAACCACCAAAAGAAAACAGAATAGGTGTAGCTAAAAATTGTTTTTCAGTCCCAAATGAATTTGATAGTGAAATTTGGAATAGCGAGATTGAAAATTTATTTGAGAACGGAGATATATAATGGACTTACTTTTAGACACGCATATTCTGCTATGGGCATTATCAGATAATCCTCAACTCTCAAATAAAGCAAGAGAACTTATTTTAAACAGAAAAAATCGCATATTTTACAGCATTTTATCCCTATGGGAAATAGAACTTAAACATATAAATCACCCTGAACAGCTCACTGTTAATTCAAAAAGTATATATGAATATTGCTGTTCTGCTGGGTATCAGCAACTTCCATTAAAAAACAATGCAATCTTTCTTCTTTCAACTATAAAACGTCCTGATAATGCCACATCTCATAAAGACCCTTATGACAGAATGTTATTATGTCAGGCTTCATCTGAAAATATGCAGTTTATTACTCATGATGTTAAATTAGCTGATTATAATATAGGGAATGTTATTTTAGTTTAAAATAATAAAGTCACACAATACTAAAATGGCTGTCAGAGAATATAATTTTCTGACAGTTCTTTTTGTTACCATATTTAATTTATTTTTTCTGAAGCTATGAAAAGGTTTATTATTTATCAGGTATTGAAAAGGCATAATAGATATGATATAATACATATTAAGTAAAAATATATCTATGTGAAAGAGGTGTTTATATGGGAATTTATCTTAATCCAAAAAATAACTTATTTAAAATGTCTGTTGATTCAGAAATATATATTGACAAAACAATGTTACTTGATGTAACGAACAGATTTATTCAAACAGATTCTCGCCATATCTGCATAAGCCGTCCACGTCGTTTTGGAAAATCAATGGCAGCAAATATGCTTACAGCTTATTACAGTCGTGGCTGTGATTCTCTTGAGCTTTTCAGTAATTTTGAAATTTCAAAGACTGATAATTTTAAAAAACATCTTAATAAATATAATGTAATAAAATTAGATATTCAAACCTTTGCATCAGAAACAGATAACATTGAAACAATGAAGAAAAATATTACTGAGGATATTATGTATGAACTTACTGAGGAATATCCTGATATAAAAATGCCACCAAGAGTTACACTCGAAAAAGCATTTGCTACCATATATAATAAAACACAAATCCCCTTTGTATTTATAATTGATGAATGGGACTGCATTTTTCGTATATATAAAAATAATAAAGAGGGTCATGAAAAATATTTAAATTTCCTCCGGAATATTTTAAAGGAACAGCCTTATGTGGCTCTTGACTATGCTACCGGAATTCTTCCGGTTAAAAAATATGGCAGACATTCAACGCTTAATATGTATGATGAATATACAATGGCAAGTCAGGCTATGTTTGCAAAATATACAGGCTTTACTTCATATGATGTTGAAAAGCTTTGCCATCAGTATAATATGTCAATGGAGAAAATGGCAGAATGGTATGATGGCTATAAAGTAAACGGATATGAAATATACAATCCACAGTCTGTAATAAGAGCAGTTACATCAAGAGTGTTTAATAACTATTGGACAAAAACAGAAACATTCGAGTCATTGCAGATGTTTATAAAAATAGATATGGACGGACTTCGTCAATCAGTTATCCGCATGATAGCCGGAGAATGTATTCATGTTAATACAGATAAGTTTCAAAATGATATGGTTACATTCAATTCAGCTGATGATATAATAACTCTTTTAATACATCTTGGCTATTTGACATATGATTTTGATACTAAAACTGCTTGGATTCCAAATAAAGAGGTACAACAGGAATTTATCAACTGCATAGAGGACGGTGGCTGGGAAGAAGTTACAAATGCACTGAAACAGTCAGATGAATTGCTTTCTGCTACTCTTTCAGGGGATAATAACAGAGTTGCTGAAATATTGGAGGAAGTCCATCAAAAGAATACATCAATTATTGGGTATAATAATGAAATGTCATTATCGGTAACACTTGCCCTTGCATATTATTCGGCAAGAAGTAAATATGAGATATTCAGAGAATTACCAAGCGGAAAAGGATTTGCCGATTTAACATTTATTCCTCGAAAAAGTGTTAATTCTCCTGCAATGGTTATAGAGTTGAAATATAATCAATCTGTATCAAAGGCACTTGAACAGATAAAACAAAAAGACTATACAGAAAAGTTAAAAGCTTTTAGTGGTGAAATATTGCTTGTTGGCATTAGTTATGACGAAAACAAAGGTCATTCCTGCATAATTGAAAAGATAGTTAAATAATTAATAGCTGAGAGAAAAATACTCTCAGCTATTATTTTTAGACAGCAATGCTTTTAAAGTTTGGTCTTAATATACCTTATTTTTTAATTTTCCCTTTTCTGATAAGATACTCTCTTATTGCTTCTTCTGCTTCTTCATCAGACAGCACTTC
>CAYRPZ010000079.1:0-1296 GCA_964426275.1 uncultured Ruminococcus sp.
TCTCAGTATTCAGAATAAAAAAAATAAAAATTATTGAAAGCACACTTCAAAGAACTGAAAATCAGATTATAGGAGAAATAGGCGAAGGAAGAACTGCTGAAGAATTTAAAAGATTTTTTAAAAGTATATCTTCAGAATTCAGAATACTTAGAAACGTCTATATAAAATTCGATGATGAAATAAATACTGAAATTGATATAATTGTAATATCAGAATATGGAATTTTTGTAGTCGAAAATAAAAATTACAGAGGAGTAGTTTCGGGAAGCATCAGTGGCGAACATTGGTCATACAGCTCTCCCGGCAGTATTAAATCAAATTTTCCTAATCCTGTAAAACAGAATTACATACACATAAGAGCTATAAAAAAATATATGGATTTGAAATATTATGATATGATTTATTCATATATAGTATTCAACAGTGATTGTGAACTTCAAAAAATCAGCACTTGTTCTGAATTTGTAAAAATTATAAAGGATAATGAAATATATAAAACTCTATGGCATGATGTACAGGAAAAGATTATTCGTCCTGAAGAAATTGAAAAAATATATCAGAATTTATATCGATTCTCAAATGTTGCTTCAACGGAAAATATTTATATGTAAAAACAGAAAAGGAGAAACAATCTGATTTAGAATGTTTCTCCCTTTAATAATTAAAAAACTAAATTTATTCAGCTGCTCCGTTTTTAAGTATATTGCTGAAATGCTCCAAAGGAGTTTCCTTTCTTGCTGAACTATAATTAATCTTTTCAAGCTCCTTTGCTATAAACTTTCTTGCATACGCATTAGAGGTTTTAGCAATTGAAGCAAGACAATCAATCATAGTATCAAGAATATTATCAAATTCAGGAATATCACTGTTGAATGAACATACAAGACTGCAAAGACAGTCATTAAAGTAATCGCTGGCAAAAATTTCATTTGAATCTATTTCATCAAATGAAAATTTGCTGAATTCTGATTTAAAATCTATAAGTATCATTCTTGCAACGATATAGTCAATATCATCGTCCTCAACAGACAAATCAGAAATAACTTCCTGAGCTATAATACGATACCATCTCTTAAGATTTTCAAGAACTTTTTCGTCCTTGCATGAAGTCATTGAATGACAGGTATAACTGAGCAGACCTGTTACAAACTTGTCATATCCACCGCAGAAATAACAACTTCCTATTACTTTAACAAGCTTATTGATTGATTCGGAATTATTCATATTCATTATAACCTCTGTTTCAGATAATTCAGCAGTATTTTCTTTTTCAGATATTTCATCATCACTGCTGTT
>CAYRPZ010000079.1:1396-7015 GCA_964426275.1 uncultured Ruminococcus sp.
CATCACTGCTGTTTTCATCAGTATTGTTGTCATTGTCCGATATATCGGTTTCATTAATATCTGTATCAACGATATCATCAAACAGAATTTCTTCATCATCTGAATAAGATATATCCTCAACAGACAAACTCTTTTCTTTTGACGGTTCAGGAACAATTTCTTCCTGAACATTTTCAAATTCTGAATGTACAGGAACAGCCTCTGTATCTATTTTCATACCGAATTCCTTTTCATAGCGTTCCTGAATGATATCTCCGTAATTGCTGTATATCAGAGTAAGTTCAGCAACAGCAACCTTGAGGGTATTAAGTGAAGTTTCCATATCAACATTATAATATGAACTGAATATAATGCAGGAATCTTCGCTTCGTACAGTTTTTATAACCTTTGAATAAAAATCTGCCTGTTCTGAAAATACTTTCATAACATTGCTGAATCTGTCTTTTCTTGGATGAATAACACCCTTTACATACTCAAGAAAACCTGACATATTATGTGACATAAAAGTGCCTATTATATCATAAATATCAATTCTTACTATATCAGTATACAGGTCATCAATTTTCTCCCTGCTGATATTAAACATTCTGTCAATGCCGTCAGTACTTTCAGGATTGACTTTAGGAAGAATATGATATTTGAGAGTATCCTCAATATAATCCTTGTTATTATCAATTACATAATTAAGCTCCTCAACAAGCTGTGACAGAGTATTAAGAGTTTCAGTATTAATTATCGGCAGAACATCTCTTTCTCCGGCATCATATTCAATTATCAGATTTAAAATACAACTACTTATAAATTCCTCAACAAATTCATCACTGACACTTTGAAAATCTTCAGACGGCCGCCAAAGTTTATTTTTTTCAAGATTTGAAAAGACAATTGATATTGTACGGTTATAGACTAAAGTTTTACGATACAGAAATTTCAGCATATTGTATTTGTCGGCAGAAACAATTTCCAAAAACTTATTTCTGTAATCTTTTATATTCCCGCTATCTTTCATCAGATAATAACTCCTCCTGTATAATTTTTAATTGGTCAGATACATTATAACATAATTATCTGCAATTTGTCAATGAAATGCATAAACATTGATTTGACAGCATTCCATAAACATAAAACATTTACTTCATTTAATTGGTATTATTTTTGAGAATTGTTGTTACTGTAACATATAATATTTTCTGTATCTCAAGCATATACTGTTATCTTTAATACAGGAAAATCCCATGTATCTGAAATAAAACACATCGCAATCTGTTTCATATATAAAATAAGCCACCCCTGACATATATAAGTCAAAAGTGGCTTTTATTATTATAATATTAAAGAATAATTGACTTACCGGTCATTTCAGCAGGCTGTTCAAGACCGAGTATTTTAAGCATTGTAGGAGCGATATCAGCAAGTACTCCGCCCTCTCTGAGTTCGCAGTCCTTACCGACTACTATAAATGGAACGGGATTTGTTGTATGTGCAGTAAATGCAGAGCCGTCAGGTTCATACATCTGGTCAGCATTTCCATGGTCAGCAGTAATAAGAGCAACACCGCCCTTATTTGTTACAGCATCAACGACAGCACCAACACACTTGTCAACAGCTTCAACTGCTGATTTAGCTGCATCAAATACACCTGTATGACCTACCATGTCACAGTTTGCAAAGTTAAGTATCATTACATCAAATTTATCTGAATTTATAGCATTTACAGCCTTTACAGCAACTTCATATGCAGACATTGAAGGCTTGAGGTCATATGTTGCAACTTCCTTAGGTGAGTTGATGAGCTCTCTTTCCTCATTGTCATACTGCTTTTCAACTCCTCCGTTGAAGAAGAATGTAACATGAGCATATTTTTCAGTTTCCGCAATTCTGAGCTGTGTAAGACCTTTTTCAGCAATATATTCACCGAATGTATTTTTAAGCGACTGTGGCTTGAATGCAACTTCAACATTAGGCATTGTAGCGTCATACTGTGTGAAGCATACAAAGAAAACCGGAAGTTTTTCTCTTGCAAATCCACTGAAATTGTCATCAACAAAAGTTCTTGTAATTTCTCTTGCTCTGTCAGGGCGGAAATTGAAGAATATAACGCTGTCATTAGCTGAAACCTTACCATTTTTATTGCATACGCAAGGTACTACAAACTCATCTGTAACACCATTGTCATAAGATTTCTGCATAGCCTCAACAGGGCATTCAAAGAATTCGCCCTCGCCATTTACCATAGCGTCATAAGCTTTCTTAACTCTGTCCCAGTTGTTATCTCTGTCCATAGCATAGTAACGACCGTTAATTGTAGCGATTTCTCCAACACCGATTTCTTTCATCTTATCGCAGAGTTCGGCAACAAAGTCCTTACCGCTTGAAGGAGGAACATCACGACCGTCCATAAAACAGTGAACATATACCTTTTCAAGACCTGATTTCTTAGCGAGTTCAAGGAGTCCGTAAAGATGAGTATTATGGCTGTGAACACCACCGCTTGAAAGAAGTCCCATAAGATGCAGTGCGGAATTATTTTTTTTACAGTTTTCAACAGCATTTACAAGAGCCTCATTATTAAAGAAGTCACCGTCCTGAATGGACTTAGTAATTCTTGTAAGCTCCTGATAAACGATACGGCCTGCACCGATATTTGTATGACCTACTTCAGAGTTACCCATCTGACCGTCAGGAAGACCAACGTCCATACCGCTTGCACCAATTTTTGTATTCGGGCACTCTTTCAGATACTTATCAAGATACGGCTTTTCAGCAGCAACAATCGCATTGCCGTAATCGCTTGGATTAAATCCGTAGCCGTCCATAATTATTAAAGCAACAGTTTTTTTACTCATAAAAAAATTTTCCTTTCAAAATAAAAATTGGTCTTATGAAAGCAGACCTTTATAATAATCAACTATATAGCTGTCTGCACCGTCAATACTAACGGAGATTGTACCCATAGCATAAGCTGCAAGTTCATACGGGTTAAAAACATAAATCAGTTCATCATTCTCATCAATATACCAGTTTTCATCTATATATCCTGCAACATCAGATTCTGAACTTACAAAACCGTAACCTTTCACTTCCTTGTAAACGCAGGGTGCTGCACAGTTATAGATAAAATAGTTCAGTTCATTAACTGAAACAAGGTCACGTATAGTAATCAGCGAGCCGGTTGTCAAATCGAAATTAAACGTCTGAGTACCGTAATTGCCATGCTGAGCACCTATATAGTACTTACTGAGAACCACTGTCAATGAAAGTATATTAGAATTTCTCTTAACCTCATACGATATATCATATGAACAGCACTGTGTTTTGGAAGCACCATCATCCCATGCGGTAAGAGTTTCGTTATAGAGTTCATCAATGACACTGCTTTGCAGTTTTATAGATTGCAGTGACTGATTAATAGCCTTTGTAGCCGTTGGATTATCTGGGACTTCAACCACAGGATATTTCAGTGATGTTGAAAGTGCAACTAAATCGTTGTAGGTATATTCCTTACTCTGATCATCAGTTGTCACAACGGCAACGATATCCCCCTGACTATTCTGATTATCAACAGGAAATTCATTAATAATTCCTGCAACATTCTGAAGTATAAGCAGAGCGTCCTCAGTTGTCACATTACCGTCACCGTCTAAATCGCCTGTCAAAAATGATGCTGCACTTGCATGAACTGATATAAAAGCGGCACAAGTTAATGCACATATACTTGAAATAACAATTTTGAATTTTTTGCTCATAAAAATCACCCTATATATTAAAAAATGCAATAAGATTTTCGCCTGTATCAGTTAAAATTACGGGACGATGAAATCATCGTCCTCAGTAATTAAAGTTTAAATTTTATAAAGTTGGATTAGCCCTCAACAGCAGCCTGAACAATTGTGTTGAAGTCAGCAGCCTTGAGTGAAGCACCGCCGATAAGTCCGCCATCGATGTTTGGTTTTGCAAGGAGTTCAGCTGCGTTACCAGCGTTCATAGAACCGCCGTACTGAATTGTTACAGCATCAGCAGTTTCCTTATCATAAATCTTAGCAAGAGTTGCACGAATAAATCCGCAAACCTCCTCAGCCTGTTCAGGAGTAGCTGTAAGACCTGTACCGATAGCCCATACCGGCTCATAAGCGATAACAGTTTTCTTAACCTGTTCAGCAGTGAGTGACCAGAGGTCAAGCTTAATCTGACGAGCGATAACTTCTTCAGTGATGTTGCATTCACGTTCCCATTTAAGTTCTCCAACGCATACGATAGGCTTAAGACCTGCATTAAGAGCTGCAACAGTTCTCTTGTTTACAGTTTCATCGGTTTCGCCAAAGTACTGACGTCTTTCAGAGTGACCGATTACAACGTATTCAACACCAAGTTCTGTAAGCATATCAGCTGAAATTTCACCAGTAAATGCACCACTCTTTTCAAAGTGAACGTTTTCAGCACCGATTTTAACATTTGAACCTGCTGTAACATTGATAGCAGTTTCAAGATTTGTAAAAGGTACACAAGCTATAACTTCAACATTGTTTTCAGCATTAGCTACAAGAGGCTTGATAGCTTCAAGAAGTTCCTTTGCCTCAGGTCTTGTCTTATTCATTTTCCAGTTACCGGCAATAATTGCCTTTCTAACAGCTTTATTCATTTTAAAATACTCCTTTTAAATTCATTCAAAAGGGCGAACATTGTTCGCCCCGTATAAGTTTTCATAAAATTTCAGAATTACTTTTCAGCGATAACAGCAACACCCGGAAGAACCTTGCCTTCGAGGTATTCAAGAGATGCACCGCCGCCTGTTGAGATATGGCTCATCTTATCAGCAAATCCGAGCTGTATAACAGCAGCTGCTGAGTCACCGCCGCCGATGATTGTTGTAGCATCTGTTTCAGCAAGAGCCTTTGCTACTGCAATTGTTCCCTTAGCAAGCACAGGGTTTTCAAATACACCCATAGGACCATTCCATACAACAGTTTTTGCACTCTTAACTTCTTCAGCGAAAAGTTCCATAGTCTTTGTACCGATATCAAGTCCCATCTTATCAGCAGGAATCTTATCAGCATCAACAACTTCAACTGCTATTTCAGCATCGATAGGATTTGGGAATGATGCTGCAATTGTTGAGTCAACAGGAAGAAGGAGTTTCTTACCTGCTTTTTCAGCCTTTTCAATCATTTCCTTACAGTAATCAATCTTTTCGTCATCAACAAGTGAATTGCCGATTTCATATCCCTTAGCTTTGAGGAATGTATAAGCCATACCGCCGCCGATAATAAGAGTATCGCATTTTTCGATAAGATTTGAGATAACATTGAGTTTGTCGGCAACCTTAGCACCGCCGAGAATTGCAACGAAAGGTCTTACAGGAACTTCAACTGCATTTCCAAGATACTTGATTTCCTTCTGCATAAGATAACCAACAGCTGTTTCCTTAACGAATTTAGTAACACCTGCTGTTGAAGCATGAGCTCTGTGTGCTGAACCGAAAGCGTCCATGACAAATACTTCACCATTTACGAGGTCAGCGAGTTCCTTGCTGAATTCTTCACCGTTCTTAGTTTCTTCAGAACCTCTGAAACGTGTATTTTCAAGGAGAACAATATCTCCGTCATTCATTTCAGCAACAGC
>CAYRPZ010000080.1:0-6982 GCA_964426275.1 uncultured Ruminococcus sp.
ATGCCGGCTCTTTCTTTTCCCCCTTAACTTTGTGTTAAGGGTTTTTTTATTTTTAATCTGTTAAACTTGAGTATGTATCCAGTAATTGTTTTTTAAATAATTATCTTAAATTTTCAAATTTGCTTGAATATCTTGTGTAAAGATGTTATAATATATTAAGATATACAATTCTTTGCGGAGGATAATTACAATGGTTGATTTTTCAAAACAGAAATATCTGCCTCTTTTAGGAATAGAAGCAGAAGTTACTATTGACAGAAAAAAAGGCTGTCGCCAGCATCGTTCAGGCAATTCTTTCTGTATGGTTCAGTATGGCAATATGAAAGGTTTTTCTGCTGATTATGTATATGTTTTAAGTAATTCTGAAATTCAGGATACATTTTCAGGAATTGTTATTGCTGTTGCTATAAATAAGGTTTCAGGCAGGCTCAAAATAGTTGCAGCACCTTCTGATTCAGAATTTTATGAACCTTATATTGCAAATGCACTTGCTTTTCAGGAAAAAATTAATGAAACTGATTATATATGTCTTTATGAAAAAACTTGTGGTGGTGTAATTTATACTATAAAAGAAGGAATACCATATTTTCTCCTTATAGAAAATGCTGACAGCGGTCATATAGGTTTTCCTAAAGGACATGTTGAGCTCGGAGAAATGGAAAAGCAGACAGCAGTAAGAGAAATATTTGAAGAAACTGCACTCAAACTGTTTCTTAAACAGAATTTCCGTTCTGAATACAGATATACGCTTAATGGAAGTATTAAAAAGCGATGTGTTTATTTCCTTGCAGAATTTTCAGAAAATGCAAATCCTGTTATTCAGGAATCCGAAGTTTCAAAGTCATGGCTTTTGAATTATCATGATGCAGTTCGTATTCTTAATTATCCGCAGGATAAGATTGTTCTTATTCAGGCATATGACAGATTAAGAAAGGAGCTGGCAGTGATTGACGAAAAAAGAGCTTGCTCTGCTGGCGTGTGATACCCTTGATAAAATTTATCCTGATGCAGTCTGCTCGCTGACTTATGATGAACCATATCAGCTTTTATTCGCAGTAAGGCTTTCAGCACAATGTACTGATGCAAGAGTGAATATTGTTACAAAGGAACTTTTTAAAAAATATCCTGATTTGCAGTCTTTTGCCGATGCTGATTTGCAGGAGCTTGAAGCAATTGTGAAACCATGCGGATTTTTCAGAGCAAAGGCAAAAAGTATAAAGGAAACAGCTTCTATGCTGATTGAACGCTTTAATGGTAAAGTACCTTCTGACATGAACGACCTTATTTCACTCTCGGGTGTCGGACGTAAATCAGCAAATCTTATAAGAGGTGATGTATTCGGACTTCCTGCAATAGTTGCTGATACTCACTGTATAAGAATTACAGGAAAACTCGGTCTTACATCAAATACTGACCCTGTAAAAGTAGAAAAGGATTTGCTTCCGCTTATACCTCCTGAACGTTCGTCACGTTTTTGTCATCAGCTTGTGCAGTTCGGCAGGGATATATGCAATGCGAGAAATCCAAAATGCAGTATATGTCAGATGAGAGGTTTCTGTACCTTTGCGAGTAAAAAGAAATGATTGGTTGACGGAATTGTATAATCCTGTTATAATTAACTGGGTTAATTAAAAAATATATACATCTTATTTTTAAGTGTGTAACAAAAAAAATTTTAAGGTGGACTAATTAAATGGGCTTTTTAGATGCTTTATTTGGAAATTACAGTAAAAGAGAGCTGGCAAGAATTGAACCTATAAAACAACAGGTTCTTGACCTTGAAACAGAATATTCAAATCTTTCAGAAACTGAATTAAAGTCAAAAACTCAGGAATTTAAAAACAGACTGGCAAGTGGGGAAACGCTTGATGATATTCTTCCTGAGGCTCTTGCTACATGTCGTGAAGCGGCTTTCCGTGTACTCGGAAAGAAACCTTTTCCGGTTCAGATTATCGGTGCGATAGTTCTTCATCAGGGCCGTATTGCAGAAATGAAAACAGGTGAAGGTAAAACGCTTGTTGCGTGTCTTGCCTCATATCTTAATGCTCTTTCAGGAAAAGGTGTTCATGTTGTTACAGTAAATGATTACCTTGCAAAATATCAGGCTGAAGAAATGGGAAAAGTTTACCGCTATCTCGGACTTACTATCGGAACTATTCTTCATGGGCTTAATAATGATGAAAGACGTGAGGCATATAATGCTGACATTACATATGCAACAAATAATGAACTCGGATTTGATTATTTGCGTGACAATATGGTAATGTATAAAAAGGATATGGTTCAGAGAGAACCGAATTTCGCCATTGTGGACGAAGTTGACTCAATTCTCATAGATGAGGCAAGAACTCCGCTTATTATTTCAGGCAGAGGAGATAAATCTACTGAACTTTATCAGCTTGCGGATAAGTTTGCAAAGAAACTTGTTGCAAAGACAGTTGTTGAAATTGATGATAAAGCCAATCAGGAAGATGTTATTGATGACTGTGACTATATCATAGATGAAAAAGCTAAATCGGCATCAATTACAAGACGTGGTATAAAGAAAGCTGAAAAGGAATTTAAGGTTATAAATCTTATGGATGCTGACAATATGACGCTTCTTCATCATATAAATCAGGCACTTAAAGCAAATGGAATTATGAAGCGTGATATTGACTATGTTGTTACAAAGAATGACAAGGGTGAAGATGAGGTTGTAATTGTTGATGAATTTACAGGTCGTCTTATGCAGGGCAGACGTTTCAATGACGGGCTTCATCAGGCTATTGAAGCAAAAGAAGGTGTAAAGGTTGCACATGAATCAAAAACTCTTGCAACAATTACATTTCAGAATTACTTCCGTCTTTACAGCAAGCTGTCAGGAATGACAGGTACAGCTCTTACTGAAGAAGATGAATTCAGGGAAATTTATAAGCTTGATGTTATAGCCGTTCCTACAAATAAGCCGATACAGAGAATTGACCATCATGACCAGATTTACAGAACTGAAAAGGGTAAGTTTGAAGCAGTTATCAATCAGGTTATTGAATGTAATAAAAAAGGTCAGCCGGTTCTTGTAGGTACAATATCAATTGAAAAGTCAGAAATTCTTTCAAAAATGCTGAAAGCAAAGGGTATAAAACATAATGTTCTCAATGCAAAACAGCATGAACGTGAGGCAGAAATAGTTGCACAGGCAGGAAAACTCGGAGCAGTTACAATTGCTACCAACATGGCAGGACGTGGAACTGATATTATACTCGGAGGAAATGCTGAATTTGCAGCAAAGGCTGAACTGCGTAAAAAAGGCTATGATGAACAGATGATAGTTGATGCTACAGGTTTTGCTGAAACAGATAATGAAGAAATACTTGCAGCAAGAAAAGTTTATCAGGAACTTTATAATAAATATGACAAAGAGGTAAAGGAAAAGGCAGTTGCAGTAAAAGAAGCAGGCGGTCTTTTCATAATTGGTACAGAACGCCATGAATCAAGACGTATCGATAATCAGCTCAGAGGACGTTCAGGTCGTCAGGGTGACTGCGGTGAAAGCCGTTTCTTCCTTTCAGTTGAAGATGACCTTATGCGTATTTTTGCAGGCGACCGTCTTGAAAATATGATGAAGACATTCAATGTTGAGGAAAATATGTCTATCGAAAGTAAAACACTTACCAAGATTATTGAATCTTCACAGAAAAAAATTGAGGCAAGAAACTTCAGTATAAGAAAGAATGTCCTCAATTATGACGATGTTATGAGCAAACAGCGTGAAACAATCTATGAACAGCGTGCAAAGGTTCTTAATGGCGAAGACCTCCATGAAGTTATTATAAAGATGATGAAGGACGTTATTGAACGTAATGTGGATACATATCTTGTTGATGATGAAAATAAGGAAGAATGGAATCTCAGTGGACTCAGAGAGCATCTTATAGCATGGGCTACAACAGAAGATGACTTCAAGGAATATTATAAGGATAAGCTTCCTGAACCGGAAAAGGAATCAGAAACCGATTCAGATGAGGAAAATGAAATCATTTCAAAAGAAAGCATATATGATGAAGATAAGCTTGAGAAGGTATCAAAGCAGGATATCAAGGATATGCTTACAAAACGAGTTCTGACAGCGTATGAGGCAAAGGAAAAAGAAGTTGGCTCTGAGATGATAAGAGAAGTTGAAAGAGTAATTCTGCTTAAAATTGTTGATAATAAATGGACAACTCATATTGATGATATGGACGAACTGAAAAAAGGTATTGGACTTCGGGCATATGGTCAGAGAAATCCTGTTGTTGAATACAGATATGAAGGCTTTGAAATGTTTGATGAAATGATAGCATCAATTCAGGAAAATACTGTCCGTATGCTTTCTACAATAAAAATTCAGAAAAACAATGTTCCGAAACGTGAACCTCTTATGAAAACAGCAGCTCCTTCAGGACAGCGTCGCAGACCTCTCCCGCCTCCTGTAAAAAGACCTGATACAAATACTGTTGTTGCTGAAGTAAAAACAGATATCCACAGGAATAAAAAGGAAATAGGCGATAATGATATGTGTCCATGCGGAAGCGGCAGAAAATATGTAAAGTGCTGTAAAAATAAGCAGGCGAAGGGTTAATATAGTTTTATAACAATATATAAGCCGGTGTATAAAAATTATATGCCGGCTTAATAAAAAAAGTATTGATTTTATTTTTGGAATATGATATAATATAAATATGCCCCCATAGTTAAATGGATATAACGAATCCCTCCTAAGGATTAATTATCGGTTCGATTCCGGTTGGGGGTGTATAAAAATACTGTATATGCTTTTTCAGAGCATATACAGTATTTTTTTTCAGAGAGATTATTAAAATTTATTTAAGGAGATGAAATCAATCAGTTTATTTCAGCAGTTTTTTCCTGAAGAACAACATTTATATCAATATTCTGATTATTTCTTGAAACTGTAAGAGTTATAGTATCGCCAGCTTTATAATCAGCTTTTGCCTTGTTAAGTTCATCAGTAGTTGTTACAGGCTCATTGTTTATTGCAACAATTATATCTCCAATCTGTATACCTGCTTTTGCTGCAGCACCTTCAGAGTCCATAAATCTTACATATACACCAACGGGAACCTGATAATAACTTGCCATGCTTTCGGTAATATCTTCACCGGTAATGCCAATCTGAGGTCTGCCTGTTACATATCCATACTGAATAAGGTCATCAATAATGGTTTTAGCATCAGTAATCGGAATTGCAAATCCAAGGCCTTCAACGCTTGCAGAAGAACCATAGCTTGATGACATTTTAGCGGAGTTAATACCGATGACCTGACCATAGCTGTTTACAAGAGGACCGCCTGAATTTCCCGCATTAATAGCAGCATCAGTCTGGATAAGTGTCATTTCTTTTTCATTTATATCAATATCCCTGTTAAGAGCAGAAACAATACCGCTTGTTACAGAACCAAAGAGTTCAAATCCGAGAGGATTTCCGATAGCTATTACAAGTTCGCCAACCTGAAGTTCATCACTGTCACCGAACTCAGCAGGAACAAGATTATCTGCCTGAATTTTCAGTACAGCGATATCGGATTCTGTATCATATCCGATAATAGTTGCTTCATATTCAGTTTCATCTACAAGCATTATTGAAACATCAGTTGCAAGACCATAATCTTCATCATATATAACATGTGCATTTGTTATGATATATCCGTCAGAAGTCATTGTAATGCCTGTACCTGTGCCTGTACCTGACTGAGTAGCTGACTGACCGAAACCATAAGATACCTGATATTCAAAAGTTGATGAAACTCCTACAACAGATGGCATAACTTTTTCAACAATTTCCGGAACAGTGAGAGCATTTTCTCTTGAAGCGAGTTCAATAAGACTCTTTGATTGTGAAGCATCTGAAGTTGTTTCAGAAGAAGCATCTGTATTCTGAAGAACAGCATCTGTATCTCCCTCATAGGACTGGGAACTGTTATCATCAGCAGATGAATTTTCTATACTTTCAGCAATACTTGACTGTTCGGAATCAGATGATGTGAGGCTGTTGTTTTCAAAATATTTGTAACCGCCTATTGAGCCTGCGGATATAGCGATTGCACAAAGGAGAAGTCCTACAGCTTTGGCAGCTTTTTTTCCGTTATTATTTTTATTATTATTTTCAGATGAAAAATTGGTTGAATCGGGATAATAGCTGTATTCATTCTGAATGTTTCTGTTATCCTCATTATTGTTATTATAAAAATCATTGTTATACATATAAATCTCCCTTTCCTTAATATCTGTATAGTATATATACAAATCATTGTATTTGTTTTTTTGTTATAATTTTATTATAAGCATTAATGTGATAAATATATGATAAAGCTTAGAAAACGTTGTTAAAAGCAAGTATATAAAATTTGATGAAAAAGGGAAATTCCGCTACTCAGGAATTTCCCTTTTATTTATTAATTTAATTATTTGGTTTCTTTAAATTTAAGAGAAGCAGTTATAAAGCTTTCAAAGAGTTTGTGAGGTTTATTAGGTCTTGACTTAAATTCAGGATGGAACTGAACTCCGATAAACCATGGGTGGTCAGCAATCTCAATAATTTCCACAAGCTTTTCATCAGGTGAAACACCTGTAAGTTTAAGACCTTTTTCACAGAGTTGTTTTCTGAAAGCATTGTTAAATTCCCAGCGGTGACGATGGCGTTCATATATAAGTTTTTCATTGTATATGTCCATAACCTTTGAACCTTCAGCAAGTTTGCATGGATAAAGTCCTAAACGCATAGTACCGCCTTTTTGTGTAATATCTTTCTGTTCGTCCATTATATCAATTACATTATAGTCACATTTTTTAAATTCGCTTGAATTAGCATCTTTCATGCCGGCAACATTACGTGCAAATTCTACAACAGCCATCTGCATACCAAGGCATATACCGAACAATGGAACTTTATTTTCTCTTGCATATCTTATAGATTCGATCATGCCCTCTATTCCTCTGTCAC
>CAYRPZ010000081.1:0-6969 GCA_964426275.1 uncultured Ruminococcus sp.
TTTTCCAAGGTCAAATGAATAGATTATACATTCTTTTACTTTTTTATTTTCAATTTTTTCAAAAGCAAGTTTATATATAATTAACTGATTTGAATATTTTTCTATCAGTTCTGTTTCAGAAACGGCATAATCTGTTTTGTAATCAATTATTACAAGTTCATTATTTTCTTCAAATATCATATCAGCTATACCCTGAAGAATTATATCCTTATTTTGATATTGAGGACTTATTATATCATTTTTCGGCAGGTCTTTAATATTAATCATAAATTTCTTTTCACGCTGTACATTGTCGGAATTTTCAATTCTTTTAAAAATATCAGACGAAATAAATTTTCTTATTTTATCGGCTTTGATATTTTCACGTTCTTTTTTGGTAATAAAGCCTTTGTCAACACATGCATCAAGTTCATTTTCAATATTTTTCTGCATATTTTGAAAGTCAGCATATTGCATGAAAGTATGCATTGCATTGCCGATTTCTGTTGGAGTAAGATTTTTTATATTTTTTATAAACTTAGGGCGTTTAAGGGTTGTGTCGAATTCGTCATTATTTTTTGAGATTTCGGAAACAGATAATTTAGCAGGAAGTTCAGAAAGTTCAAAGTCATATTCACTGTTAAAATATCTGAATGAACTTTCAAGAGCATTAATATATTTCATATCAGTATTTTTTTCAGATGATGTTATAATATTTTCAGTTTCTTTTATGGTTTCAGTATCATTGCTTGTAAATTCAGTAAATTTAACAGAAAATTCGTCATCATATTCAAAAGATTGATATATTCCTAATTTCTCACGAAAGCATGCTGAATTTTTACTTGCTATAAGTGCAATCATAATGAGTTCGCTCATACTTGAACATTCAGAAACCATTTCAGGAGTTATGCCATTATTTTCGCAGATATTCTTGCTAAATGAGTTAAGTTTATTTTTAAAAGAGTTATCAGCAGAAAAAGATATAAACAATTTATCTTTGGCTCTTGTAAGAGATACATACAGTAGTCTTAATTCTTCGCTTATAAGATTATGATTTTTTTTGGCATATATAATTTCAAAAGGAACAGTTGAATATTTTATAAGCATATCAGGATTTTGTAATTTAAATCCTATTCCATAATCAGCATCAATAATAAATGATTCTGTATTTAAATCCGTTTTATTAAATTTTTTTTCAAGGTCACCAATGAATACAAATGGAAATTCAAGACCTTTTGATTTATGCATAGTTTTAATGTGTACAGCGTTTTCGGAGCCGGAAGATAGGCTTCCATGTTTTAATGAATCACTTTTTTCAACAAATCTCAGAAATCCGGAAAGTCCGCCGCCGGAACTATTCTCATAATTTCTGGCATATTCTATAAGTATTCTAAGATTTGCTTTTTTACTTTCACTGTCTTTGTATATCTGCATTACAGAAAGAAAATCAGTTCTTTCATATATACGTCTTATAAGCTGTTCAAGAGTATCTGTAGTGGAGTACATTCTTAGTTCAGTAATAATGCGGAATAAATTAAGTGCTTTGTTAAAAGCAGAGCCTTGTATAATAGGTTCTGTTTCTGAGAATATAATTTCACCTGTATTTTCATCTTCAGAAGAAATTTTCATTTTTCCGATTGCCATACAAAGTGAAGTATACATATTGACGCTATTGTTTATAAGCCGTATTTCAGTTACTTCATCAGGAGTCATAGAAAACATAGGGGAGAGCATTACGGTAGTTAGAGCAGTATCGATAAGCGGATTGTCAACAACTTTCAGCAGGTTTATCATAAGAGAAATTTCTCTTGACTGTATATATCCTGAAGTTTCTTCCATATGGTATATAATATTATGGTTTCTAAGTTCTTCTGCATATTCCGCCATATTTTTATTAGTTCTTAAAAGTATACAGAAATCTTTATTTTCGCATGGTCTTGTAGTTTTTCCATCAGAATTGCAGACAGGAGCTTTATTTTTCAGCATTTCAGAAATTTTTTCTGCAATCCATACAGCATTCATATTTAAATCAGAGTTTTTTTCAGTTACAGCAATTTCTGTAGTTTTATCAGTATCAGCAAATAAAGCACCCTGAATAAGCTTTTCGTCATCATTATAATCGATATCACCTGTTTCAACGTTCATGATTTTACTGAAAATATAATTTACAAATTCGATTACTTCCTTTGAGCTTCTGAAATTTTTATTAAGTTTGATATATGCATTTTTATTGCAGTTTTCAGAATACCTGACAGAATTCTGGATAATATTAGAAAAAATTTTAGGGTTAGCAAGACGAAAGCCATAGATAGCTTGCTTTATATCACCTACAAGAAATAAATTGTCACCGTTTGTATCGGCAGTTCCGTTATGAGAGAGTAGTTTAAAAATCAGATTCTGATTATTATTTGAGTCCTGAAATTCGTCAATCATAATAATTTTATAATAATCTGAAAGTTCCTCAGCAAGTTTTGATTTTTTTATTTTGCCGTCAGCATCTATTTCAGAGAGCAGATTTATTGCAATTTTTTCAGCATCTGAAAATCCAATTCCATTTTTCTGAATTTTTATCTCAGTAATTTTCTGATTAAGGTTATATATAAGCTTCTCAATAATTTCATATATTTCAATATGAGCATTAATGCCTTTTTCTGCATTGATAATAATATAAAGGTTATTGTCAATAAAAGTGTTATAATTTTTTTTGTATTGTTCACGAAGTTCCTTTATATTTTCAGATACATCATCAGGAAACGACTTAGGGAGAGTAAGTCTTTCAAAATTAAGTTTTTCGATATTTTCAATAGTTTTAGGGTTATCTTCAAAGGCAGAAACGGCATCAGATATTTTAGTATATTCATTTTTCAGGATTTCCAATGCTGTTACAGAACTTTTACTGAAGTCGTTATATTTATCAGCAATTTGAAAAGCCTGAAAAGCCTGATTATATGCTTTTTTAATCAGTTTTTCAGTTTGTTTGATATACGTATTTATAATATTGTTTTTAAAATCCGAGTTCTGAAAATTTTGTTCTAATGATTTAATCCATCGTTCACTGTATGGAATTGATTGCATATATTCATATATTTTTAGCAGCATTTTTTCAATATAGGAGTCATTTTTATCGCAGAAATAGTTATAAAGCAAATCCATTTCATCAGGTATATCTGAATAAGCATTTTCAATTATTTCTTCAATGCAGTTTTTTATAATAATTTTTTCTTCATTGCTGTCTATTATGCGGAATCCTGCGGAAATATCTGTATTATGGATATTATCTCTTATGAGGTCAAAGCAAAATGAATGAATGGTGGCAATTTTTACACATTGCAGAAGGGAATTTTGCTTTATAAGCCATTCATTATCAGGATTTTGCATAATCATTTCAGATAATTTCTGTGAAAGTCTGTGTTTCATTTCAGCGGTGGCATCATTTGTAAAGGTGACTATAATCATTTCATTTACAGGAATTTTATTATCTGTATCAGAAATGATTTTTATAAGTTTTTCAACCAGTACAGAAGTTTTACCGCTTCCAGCGGCTGCGGATACAATAACAGAAATATTTCTTGCATTGATAGCTTGCTGCTGTTCAGATGTCCATTTATTTTTCATATTTTATCACCCTGATTTTTTTCATTGGAATTAAGCATTTGAGCAATTTGACTTTTAGTATCTTTTGCTTTGGAGCGACAGCGGAGTTTATAAGCATTACCGCATATTTCATTGTAATCACAGTATGTACAGCAATTGCTGTTACTTTTTTCAATGAATGGATTTGCGGATATATCACCGCTGTAAAGACTTTCAGTAAGTTCACATATTTGTTTTTTAAGAAATTTTTCAAGGTTTCGGAATTGTTCTTCATTAAGATATGAAGAACTGCGTTTATTAAGAATCAAATCATCGTTGCCTTTGTCTTTGGAGCTTAATTCAGCGGGAATATAAATTCCTTTTATATCTTTTTCCATGGCATTGAGTACAAGTCTGTTTTGCAGGACAACGCCTTTCATATGGTAATTGGTATTTCTGGCACGGATTTTGTCAATAGATTTAATATTATTTGATGCAACACATTTTGTTTTTGAATAGGGGAGATATAAAGCACCTGCCGGAATACTTCCTCTGTATCTTCCTGTAGGTGAAGAAATTACAGAAAAGAGGTATATAAACATCTGCATATCTAATCCATATAATAAATTTTCTATGGAAAAATCTTTGTTTTCGCTTTTATAGTCAATGATTCTGATGTATTTCTTTCCATCATGTTCAAACATATCAACTCTGTCGATTTTACCATTTAAAATGACTTCAATTCCGCTTGGGGTAATAATTTTCAATGGTTTATCTCCGTCATGTTCAGAAATTTTAAGTTCATAATTTACAGGACGAAATTCAGATTGTAAAAATTCCTCCTGAAGGTGTGTAATTATTTCAAAAACAGTATTTTTTATTTTTTTATAGTTAGCTTCAAATCTTGCAGTTTTGGCAAAGTTTCCGCCAAGTTCGTTCTGACGGAAGATGTTCATGTTTTCAGTAATCATTGATTGTATGCTGTCATCAGAGAGATTTATAAATTCTTCTTTTGAACAGCAGGATTGGAGAATATTTTCAAGACATTGATGCACTATATTTCCAATACACAGGGCTGATAAATTTTTTTGTGTGCGTTTGTTTATTTTAAGAATGTAATTACAGAAGAAACTAAAGTGGCAAAGATTATAATTTTCAAATTTTGTTGCAGAAATACTGAGCTTATCAGATAAAGCTTTTCTTATAAGTTTTTTGTTCTCAATATGAAAATCATAATTCTGATTAATTGATTTAAGATACTGGATTTTTTCCATATATAAAGGGATTTTATTAAGAACATATTCAATACTGTTTATTTCGGGATTATTTTTATTGAAATTCTGAACATAATTATAGTATGCAGTTTCTGGAGTAGGGGAGTAGAATGTCATATTGAAATCTGAAGCATAATATTTTAAATTGCTGTTAAACATTGCCTGTATTGTATTTAATATTCCGGATGCAAAAAGAGCATTTCCCGTTGAATCCGATAAGGGATATGATATATATAATTTTTCTGAAGGAGCTGAAACGGACTTATAGAAAGTAAAATTTTCATCTGAAATAAGTTCGTTGAATGTTTTAGATAGTTCAATGCCATTTGTTTTTAAAATATTGCGGTCATTTTCAGATAAAAGACCTTTTTGTTTCACTATTCCGGGAAAAAGCCCTTCATTTACTCCAATGATAAAAACAGATTTAGGTTCATTAAATCTTGCTCTTGAAGCATCAGAAAAAGAAACTGCATCAAGAGAATGTGGCGGATTGCTGTATTTACTTTGTCTAAGCATTGAGTTTAAAAGACCGCTGAATTTATCAACAGAAATTTTTGTATCGGAAAGCATATTTGCAAGTACATCAAGCATATCCATAAGATTTCCCCAAAGTCTTTTAAGTTCCTTCGCTGTATAGTCATAGCCATTATTGTTATAGTTAAGGGCAAGTCCTGAGATATTTTCAGGTATTTTCATCTGTTCAAGGTACTCGAATAATGCAGTACAGATTTCAAGACCAGTTGCATTACGGCATTTTGTTTTTAATTCTGAAATCGGTTCTATAATTTTTTTTCGCATATCTTCAATAAATGGTGTATTTTCAGTTTCTTCTGTGAATGGGGAATTCCATGTATATCCTTGAATATTCCATTTATAGCAATAGTTTTCAAGAGCTGATATATGTTCGTAATTCATTCCAAGAAGCTGTGTTTTAGCAAATTTCAGTATAGTTTCAGTATCAGGTTTATTTGATGAAATTATTTCAAGAAGATATATAATAAAAAGCATTATAGATGTATGCATAACAGATTTTTCAATATCCATGAAGAATGGAATATGATATCTTTTAAAGCAGGCTTCAAATATACTGCTGTATTCTTCGGGATACCTCGAAACAATTGAAATATCACTGAATTTATAATTTTCATCTTTAACAAGACGACATATTTCAGAGCATACGAATTCAGCTTCCTGATAGAAGTCCTTTGCTTCGATAATGCGTATATTATTGCATGATTGCATATATACAGGTATTTTCTTGTGTCTGAAGATATTTGAACTTAAATAACATAATTCCTCTGATTTAAATCTTACAGTTTTATCAAATCGGATAATTTCAGATTTAAGACAGTATTTTTCAGCCATATTTTTTAGTTTTGAATATGCTGAATTTGAAGATGAAAATACAGAAGAAATACTGTTTAAATTATCAGTTCTGAGAGATATATATACATCTCGTGCCTGTGATATAACAGCATCTATCATTTGTAATTCATCAGCAGGAAAACTTTCAAATTCATCAATGAATACCGTCATATCTTTGAAAAAATTTTGTTTTGCAGCTATTTCTGCGGCTTCAGATATGTCATTGAGTTTGTCTTTAAGATTATTTTTTTCCAGAATATTCTCATACAAAGAATAAATCAGAGCAATATCTTCAGTTTTATCTTTAACCTGATTATTTATATGTGCGGATTTTTCATAGAGTAAATCAGGAGTAATATTAAATTTTTTAAACTCCTGTATTATTTTGAACATATATTCAGAAAAATTTTGCTTTTGAGCCTGTTTGTGAAAAAAGCAAAGTGCTTTTTCATTACAGGCTTTTTCAATTGCCTGATACATAACAGTAGATTTCGTAAGGTCATCTGCATATTCTCCTGATTTTCCGCCATACTTGCAGAATATATTTTCTGCAAGTCGGGAAAAACTGATTGCATTAGTCATATTGTATTTTTTTGCACCAAGGGTTGCATATAATTTTTTATCAAAATCGAAAGAAAACTGGTCCGGTATAATTATTATAGGGTTAATATGATTTTCATTACAATCAGATAATAAACTGGACAATAAACATATAAAGAAATTAGATTTTCCAGAACCAGAGGTACCCAATATATAATGTATCATAAAATGCATTCTT
>CAYRPZ010000082.1:0-6962 GCA_964426275.1 uncultured Ruminococcus sp.
TCTTAATTTTTGTTTTGCCTCTTTTTTTGATATATTAAACGGATTATTTTTTTTCAGTTCATTTATTTCATTTCTTATATTTTTAAAATAACCTGAATTATTTTTCATAAGTTCTTCTTCATCATAAACTTTATTTATATATTCAAGCTTATCCTGCTCAGAAAACATACAGCCGTTATATTGTTTAATTGAGTCAGTGGAACGGTCATAAATGTCCTGTATATAAACACTTCCATATCCGTTTCTATTATCAGTAATATAAATATTTGGTTCATTATCACAATATTTTCTTTTTCTGTAACATCTTCCCATTCTTTGAAGCAAATTATCGGCATTGCACATTTCAGTAAACAGCACATCAAAATCTATGTCAAGACTTGCCTCAACAATCTGAGTTGAAATCCATATTCCTGATGCATTTTTATCATCTGCAAATCTCAATATATCGTTTTCAAGTAATTTCTGATGTTTTTTCATAAATTTTGCATGAAGAAGTTTTACATATTCACATTTGTCCTTCAATTCATTATATACATTTTTAGCACTGTTTACGCTATTACATATAACGAGCACTTTTTTACTTTTACTATAGTCTATTATTTTATCATAATTAAATTTATCTTTCTGCTCATAACATATCCTATGACGCAAAAAACTATCCATAAGAAATGTTTTTTCATGTTTATGAGGTATCTTTTCTTCATCAATAAAATACATAATTACAGGCGGAAGAGTAGCTGTGATTATTGCAAATTTTCCTCCGCATCTTGTTATAAGCGAAAGTCCGTAAATAAGTTTAGCAATAATCTTTGGCTCATATGACTGGATTTCATCAATAACTATCTTTGAATATTTTAATGTTGCTAAAAGGATTTCACTTCCTCTGTATTTATAAACAAAGCTGAAAAGCTGGTCAATAGTGCATATTGTAACAGGATATGAAAGTCTTCTTGAAGAATCATATTTCATCATAGCTGTATCTGAATTTTCTTCTGTATCCGAAATAACAGAAATGCAATCTGAATGTAACAAAGTAATCTTGTTTTTATCATATCCATACCTGCTGTAAATTCTTTCATACATCGCATTTATTGATACTTTAAGCGGCAGTGTATAAAAAAGTTTTGAATTATCAGCCCAAAGCAATGCAGATTCAGTTTTTCCAATGCCTGTTGAGGCTGTTATTATAACGTTTTCATTCTTGTTTTCAAGCATATATTTCTGAACATCACGAAGACAATTCTTTTCTGTTATGAAATTATAAACATAATCGCCTATAAATTTGCCATTATACTCCCCGTATATCTCAAAAGGATATTTTTCTTTGATATCAGATGCATAATAATCAAGTTTATTAAGCATACCAAGAATTACTGCATAATCAACCCATATGTCATCTTCCATGTTATCTCCAAGAATTTTATTATGATAGTTCTTTGAAAGTTTCCCAAAATGCTTGACAAGGTCATTATCAATAATATCATTAATCTGATTCGCATTTATTTCAAAATCACGGTTATGATGATAATAAACAGCGGTTAAAATAATCCTTGCAAATACTTCATTTGTGTCTGCTTTTATTTTGCTATATTTTATAAACGCAGGACTAAAATAGTTATGAGGCACATATTTTTCAAAACCGTGTTTTTTATATAATTTTTCAAGTTCATCTTTGTTTGGAATATTATCTGTAAAATCTTTATTTTTAACTGTTTTCTGAAAAAGATATAATGCTTTTCCATAGTCATGATATTCACAAGCATATTTTATTGCTTTAATGGTAATTTCATCAAACTGGTTGCCGTAAACAGATATAAAATCATCAAATGTATACAGTAATTTATCCGTATGTTCTCTTATAGTTTCACTATTGCTTTTAGCATAAAGCTGATAAAGTTTGTTCAGAATTACCCCTTCCCTTCTTTTCGCATTCCAATATGTTAAGACTAAAAATTTTTACAAATTATGCAAAAAATACAGGCAGTTTATTTTCTGAATCAATCACATCTAAAAATACATTTTCATGCTCTGCAACGCTTTCAGCAATACTTTTATCTGCTGGAAGGCAAACTGCTGAAACAACTTCTTTCCATCTGCGTCCTTTCTTAGTTATCTCAAAAACTTTGGGAAGTTTATATATAGTTCCTGTTACACATTCTGATGTCAAATCCATTTTGGAAATATATTTATATGGAATGTATGCTGAATATTTTGAAATACAGCCTTCATCTTCATCTATTTTTTCAAGTTCCACTATACTTACTTCATCAACTCTTACAATATCTTCTCTCCTGCCAAGACTTATATATTCTTTAGGATATTTCAAACCATTTAATATTATTTCCAAGTCATTATTATTTTCCGGCATAATGTGTATACATAATTCAACATCTGTAATCAAATGAGTATATTTAAAAGCTCTTGTAACACCTATTGAACTTCCATTCCCTGTTTCAACAGCAAACTGATGCCTGCCCTGTTCAAATTTTCCTCCTCCGAATACATACATTGTTGCCCCGTCAGAAATTTCAGAAGCATTTTTTCCCTGAATACTTATTTTCATATCATGATATTCAGCAAATCCGCAAGCTGCATGAATCATTCCTATTACGCTTGAATACGGAGGCATAGGATAGCTTTCTTTTACTGTAAAACTTGACGGTTTGCGATAATTGGGTAATTGCTGGAATAATCTCAGCCTTATTGCCTCAGGCATAATATGCTCTCACTTTCTCTGTAAGCTTTGTAAACATTTCGTTTACCGATACAGGATATAATCTTTCTTTTATATACTCATCATTGGTAAATATTCCGCCAAGACTTCCTGTAATTGTATTTTCTTTTGTATCACTGCATGAATTTATTATACTGTCTATCAAATCAACATCAAGTTCAAGTTTTTCATTTTTTATTTTAAGTCTGTCCTCAAAATAAGGATTTTTTCTTTCATAAATTCCTCCGACCGCAAAAACAGGATTCATATTTTCACGTCTGCCCTTGATATCTCTCCATAAAAATTCAATTGTTTCAAGCAGTTTAACTACTCTTTCAGCTTTTTCAGCATTTGAAATTTCAATATCTTTATCAATACCGACTTTATCAAGGTCAATTGTAATAGTATAAGCATACAATGACTTATGAATTTCGCTCTGTGCCAGTGCATTATCAAAACCATTTCTTTTTGCAAGTCCCATATTATTCAAAAAATCAGTATCTGATTTATAAGGTTCAAGTGATATTGCATTTGAAAGTCTTACTACCGCACTTCTTATTTCCTGACCGCCCTTTGATGTTTTCATATAGCCAAAAAGGTCTATTTCAGGATATTCATTAATCTTTGTATCTGGTTTAAACTGTACAACTTTCTGTGCATTATCTACAGGAGTATTATCTATCCCCATCTGCTGCACTATATTATATCTGACAGCCTGTCTTGATATGTAAGTATAAACTTTACCCCCTGCACGAGTCATTTTTTTAAGCTGTGAAATATTCCCTATTCCTTCACCATAGTTAGCACTTGATGCTTCAAAAATCATTGATAATGTAAGTCCATTCTTATTCATTTGTATTCTCCTTTTCATATTTTACATATTTAAGTCCAAGAATAAAGCCATGTGAAATAGCTTTGAATGTTTCTTCTGACTGATAACATTCCTTGAATACCGGTGGAATTGTAAGATTATATCCTGTATAAATTCTAAGTACAGTATCCATAAACTGTGCTCTGTCACCTACTGCTGTAAGATTAATCAGACGGTATATAGTACCACGAAGTTTATTATCATCTTCTGCACCTGAATTAAAAGCATTTTCTCCAAGAATTGATTCTCTTAGTTTCTTTCCTACTTCCCATGCATTATTAACTTTCTTGTTGAGTTCTTCCATTTCATCGCCTCCATAAAAGATATTTTCAAGATAAATTATATTTATAACATAATTACAATATTCATCAATCTCATGTTTGATGATTTTATCTGCTATACCATAAAATGACTGATGTAAAGTAATGCAGTCAAAGACCATATCGTATACATACAACCAATTTGGTTTGGTATCTATGCCAAAATTTATTTTTATTTTCTCAAGACTTGTAAAATACTTTTTGCCATTCTGAAGATGTTCTATTGTTTCAACATCAATAATATCAAACCTGAAATGAGAATAATCATTTGAACGCAGTATTACTTGTACATTGCTTTTTACATACTCCATACCGGTTATCTTTTCATCAGTCAAGGTTCTCAGAATTCTTCTTTTCAATATATTATCCTCATTACCTCCCTGTTTGGAATTTTTGCTTCTAAGATAGGCAATACTGCTGTTTGAATTTATAAATAATGCATCACCACCAAAAAATTTAAATCCAAGGGGAATAAAAGTATACACAAATGCACATAAAGGACATACATATGCATCAGGAATACAATTCCAGTAATATGATTTTTTACGATTGACATCATCTGTTGAATCAACAAGAAAAGTAAAATCCTTCTTGTTTTTCATATTCCCCATGCATTCAATACATCGTGAAGTTTTCTTTTTTTCCTCCTCATCAATTTCAGCTATCAAAGGAGCATAAAAGTTTTTATCATATGTTTTAAAATATGCTTTTCCTGTTTCACACAAACAGGTTATTTTCTTTGACTGTGCATTCTCATTAAAAAAAAGTTTGAACTTTCCATATATTAATTCAGTATATATGAGCAGTTTATGCACTCGTGGCTGTTCAATATGTTTTTTTACTTCTTTATATATTTCATATTTTTCAGCTAAATCCTTGTTTTCTTTCAGCTTATCAAAAAGGTCACGGTTAAACGGAATTACATCACTGTATTCCTTCAATGAATTATACATATTCACTTTACTTGACATAACCATTCTGTCGGCAAATTTATTTAGTTGTTCCAAACAATTCTTTTTTTCTGTTTCTTCCAAATCATTCATATCTTTTGTTTCAAGGATTTTAACTGCATTATCAATTTTATAAAGTTCTCTCTTATACGAACTTGTTTCTTCAAAAATTTCCGCCATTGTATCAATATATTTAATGCCCATATCATTATTATTTTTAAGATATTCTTTACTTATATAAAGAGTTTGTCCGGAAATTTTATAATCATCTTTGTCAGCATTATTGTATTCAAGGAAACTTATAAGCCCACATACTCCGGCATTTATCATAAAAGAACTTCCAATGGAAATTTCAATAAAATCAGAATTCAACTATTTCACCTCCGCAATAATATCAAAGCAACCAAATCCTTGCGACCTTCTGCTGCCAATACCGGTCTGAGATATTATATTCAAAATTTCAGCATCAGCCTTAATTATATATGTACCTACATTTGCTGTAATCTTATTTCTGAATGTATTGACTACTGTTTTTTTGGCTTTAACATTAAATATCTGTATACTGCCTGCTGAAACATCAATATCATAAAGTCTTTTAAGCATTAATGATACTGACATTGAAAAATACTTATTGAACTGTTCATCATTACATGAAATATAATAATTATTATCTGTTTCATTTATTCTTATGATCAGTGGAGAAAGCATTTTTATAAATATTTTATCCGATGATATGGATTTATGATTTTTTATACTTAAATTTTCAATTGAAATCATATTTCCGTCAGGAAAAGGATAGCTTTTACCCTTATACATTACAAGTGCATTGTATAAATCGATTCCATCGGATAAATCAGCAATATCTATTACCATATGAATATTTTCATCGCCAAGAATAATTTTATTCTTATGAAAATCAGGTGAATTAAGCCTTACCGCAAAACAAAAATTCTTTTCCGAATGACTTTTCTGCACATATAATTTTTCAAACAAATGTTGTGCATATTCACTTGTCACTGCTTTTATCAAACTGACAAACGCAGGTGCATAATCCAATGGCAATTCAGACCTTTGAAGTTTTATATCAACATTGATTCTCAAATTAATCACCTCTTTCAAAATTTCAATCCATAATAATATTATAAGTTTAATTCAATAAAAAGTCAACTATTTTTAAACATTTTGCATAAAAATTAAATATTTTTGTAATTTTTACATATTTTTTGAAAGTGAACTCTGTGCATAATAAACAATAAATCGTGATAACTTGTATTGTATTTATTTCTTTTGAGATGCAACCAGTTCAGCCTTTCTATGAACGAGCCGGATTTGATTATAGAATTTGCGTTATAACAAAGTCATCTATGCACGAAAATTCAAAGTGCATAGATGCCTTTATTTGATATACTGCTTCAACCGGAAGTCGTATCGTTTATGTTTCATTCATCAGCACCTTGACTGTGAACTCCTCTCCGATCTCAAATTCCAGTGCACCGTTATGGGCTTTTACAATACTCGAAACAGAGTGCAGTCCCACTCCATGGCTACAATCGGTCGCCTTCGGAATTCCATGCTTGTCAAGAAGTATCTTGCCGGCATAAGGGTTGCTGATTATCATAACAAGTATGTACGGTTTGTTATACAGACCGGCGGCTCATCTGAATGGGGCTATGTGATTCCATTTCACCAAACGAGTGCCAGCGTTGGGTCATTCAGGACGGCAATTCCGAGGAAGTCTATTCCAGTGACAAGGTGAACATGGGCGATGAAGAAGCACTTGCTGATTTTTTGCAGTGGGGCATTTTGCAATATCCATCTGCCGGAATGGGACTGATTTTATGGGATCACGGCAGCGATAGCATCAACGGGCTTTGCTTTGATGAGCTGTACGACAACGATTCTCTACTGCTCAAGGAAATTGATGCCGCACTCTACAGTGTGTATGACGATATGTCTGCTTATATTATTGTTTATCTCATTCTCATTAGACTCTACAGTGGGTATGACGATATGTCTGCACCTTTCAGCTTTACAGGCTTTGATGCGTGCCTTATGGCAACACTCTCCGTTATCGACCTCTCCAAGATGGATGACCTGATCGAAGCCTT
>CAYRPZ010000083.1:0-6861 GCA_964426275.1 uncultured Ruminococcus sp.
GAAAGAATCAAGCAAGTGTTTTGGCTAAAAACGATATTATAAAAAGTATTGAAATTTTGCATAAATTGATTTATAATTATATTTATATTATATTTTTATTTAGACATGGAGGTTTGAAAAATGAAAAAGAGAATAATTTCATTAATTGCTTCAGTATCACTGACTGCATCATCATTGTTTCTTTCGGGTTGTGAGAACAAGGAGGACAATCACGGACTTGATGCTGAAAACCCTGTTACAATAACCATATGGCATTATTATAATGGTGTGCAGCAGACTTATTTTGATGAAATGGTCAATGAATTTAATGAAACTGTCGGTGCTGAAAACGGAATTATAGTGGAAGCATATACAAAATCGGGAATTTCAGAACTTGCAGAAAGTGTTCTTGACTCATTTAACGGAAAAGTCGGTGCTGATGAAGTTCCTGATATATTTGCTTCATATTCCGAAATAGCATATACTATTGAAAGTATGGGAAAGACCGCTGACCTCAATAATTATTTTACAGATGAGGAAAAACAGGAGTATGTGGACGGATATATAAGTGAGGGCGAATTTTCGGAAAGCGGAAAGCTTACAATATTCCCTATTGCAAAAAGCACTGAGATAATGATGCTTAATACAACTGACTGGGAGGAGTTTGCAAGTGCTGAAAATATTACATATGATGACCTTGCAACATGGGAAAGCCTTGCACAGACTGCTGAAAAATATTATAACTATACAGATTCGCTTACACCTGATATTGAAAATGACGGCAAGTCATTTTTCGGACGTGATTCAATTGCAAACTATATGATTGTAGGTGCAAAACAGCTTGGCTCTGAACTTTTCAGTTCGCAAGACGGTGTTGCGGAAGTATGTACTGACAAGGAAATACTGAAAAAACTCTGGGAATGCTATTATGTTCCGTATGTAAAGGGATATTATTGTGCAAAGGGACGTTACAGAAGCGATGATATAAAGGTTGGAAATATAATATGTGCGGTATGCTCTACAACGGGTGCTTCATATTTCCCGACAGAAGTAGCTGTAAATGATGATTATTCATATCCGATTGAAACAGCAGTTCTGCCTGTGCCTCAGTTTGAAGGCTGTGATGACTATATGGTTCAGCAGGGAGCAGGAATGGTTGTTGCAAAATCAGATGAAGTGCATGAGTATGCCTCGGTAATGTTTCTTAAATGGTTTACCGAAAGTGAAAGAAACATTGAGTTTTCTGTAGGTTCGGGATATCTTCCGGTAAAAAAAGATGCAAATGATATGGAAAAGATAAACAGCATTGTAGAAAATCTTGAAAACAAGCCCAGTGATTTGCTTATGTCATCAATCAGCACTGCAATAAACAATTCAAAAAATTCTGTTCTTTATTCTATGAAGCCTTTTGAAAATGCTGAAGCAGCAAGAGATTTTGCAGGCAGTTTTATTCAGGATACAGCAGATGAGGCATACAATGAAATAATGGAGAGAATTGAAAAAGGCGAAAACCGTGAAGATATACTTTCAGAGTATACAGATGAAAAAGCCTTTGAAGAATGGTACAATGAATTTATCAGCGAATTTTCCGAAATATAAGGAGAGAAATAGTCAGGGCATTCAGTTTTTATATGAAAAGGTGAAAGTATGAAAAAAGTACGTAAAAAATCAAGTATAAAAAAACGTGTCTTTGTACCTATGATTGCAATTGTAATGTTTCAGGCACTGTTCTTTTTTCTCATACTCACTTTAAGCGGTGAATTTGAATATATTGAAAATTATGCATATGATAACCTTGCCGAAAAAACCCTTAACCGCAAAAATTACATTGAAAGTGAAATGCAGCAGAGATGGTCATCAATATATGAAAGTGTTGATGATATCAACAGCAAGGCTATGGAAATATTTGAGGAAAATAATGCTGATATTGAGGAGCTGAAAACAGACAAGAACCTTAGTTCCGAAATCATGAATTCAGTTACAGATGATATTGTATATATGCTCAGAAAAAATAATGTGAATGATGCATTTATAATACTTGAAACAGGTGAACTTTATAATTCAGACGGAAAAAACACCAAGGCATGCCTTTACCTGCGTGATAATGAACCGCTTGAAAATTCATCAGGAAATGATGATATATTTATGGAGGTTGGATATTCTTCCATAGCTTATGATAACAACCTTACTTTTGATACGGGCTGGTGTCTTAGTCTTGAGATGAAATCCGAAGACGAATATGATTTTTACTATCAGACTATGAAAACAGCTGAAAAAAATCCTTTTGCCGATATACAAGACCTCGGTCACTGGACAAAGTTTTCAAGAATTTCAGATTTTTCATCTCCGAGTATGAAATATACAGTTCCTCTTATAAGTGATACAGGAACTGTATACGGAGTTGTGGGCATAGGGATAACTGAAAAAAGCATACTCAGAAAGCTTCCATCAAATGACCTTCTTAGTGAAAATGCCTGTTATGTGCTTGCGGTAATTGATGAGGACGGTAAAACATATACTCCTGTAATGCATTCAGGTTCTGCATATACAAGACTTGTCGGAACAGATGAAAAGCTTGAAGTCGGAAAAAATATAAGTGACAGTATTACAACATTCGTTCAGTCATCGGGAATTGATACTATAGGAAATATCCAGTATATGAAGCTTTACAATGACTATGCACCGTATTCTGAGGAATACTGGGCATTGATTTCTGTTGCTGACCATGAAAAAGTTCTGACAATATACACTACATTTGTAAAAATGTTTTTAATATCCGCTGTAATTTCAATTACGGCAGCAATTATAATTTCCGTTTTTGCAAGCAGGAAAATTTCAAAGCCTCTGACTGATATTGCAGTATTTCTTGACAATGCTGAAACAAGCATAAATATTAAATTTGAGAATACAGGTGTGGAAGAAATTGATAAGCTGACAGATGCAATTGAGGATTTGCAGTTGAGAGTCGAGGATTCAGCATCAAGAGTTTCCAAAATTATAAACCTTGTTGAAATAGGAATAGGTGCTTTTATGTATGACAGACCAAGCAGAAGCGTGTTCATTGCTGACAGCCTTATAAAACTGCTTGGATTTATAGATTTGCCTGAAAGAGATACAATTATAAGCGATACTGAATTTTATGAAAGACTTGTACAGCTTGATACAAACCATACACTTTTCAGCGAAAGAAACAAGAATAATGCAGAGGAAAAACTAACTGAAATTTCAGGCAGAGTGCTTAAAATAACACAGGAATCAGGAGGGGCTCAATGGCTTAAATTCAATGTTGTCGTAGATGATATGAAAATGCTCGGAGTTGTTCAGGATATAACAAGCCAGACAATAGAAAGAAAACGAATTGAATATGAGCGTGACTATGATATCACAACAGGACTTTTGAACAGACGTGCATATTATCAGCAGGTAGCAGAAAAATTTCAGCATAAGTCAAATCTTAAAGTGTCGGCATTTCTTATGATTGACCTTGATAATCTCAAATATGTAAATGATACGTACGGTCATGAGTTCGGTGATGATTACATTAAAACAGCAGCAAATGCACTTAAAAGATTCAAGGAATACAAAGCTCTCGTTTCAAGGCTCTCCGGTGATGAATTTAATGTATTTCTGAGTGGCTTTGATTCAAAAGATGAAATAAGATATATTATAAATAATGTGAGAAATGAACTTATAAACAGCTATTGCCTGCTCCTTGACGGAAGTCATTACAGAATAAGAGCCAGTGCGGGAATTTCATGGTATCCCGATGATTCAAAGTCATATGAACAGCTTATGAGATATGCTGATTTTGCAATGTATACAATAAAAAACAATAAAAAAGGAAGCATTGCGGAATTTGATATCGATACATACAATAAGGATTCGATACTTGTAACCGGCATTGAGGAGATGAACAGGATTATTGATGAATGCAGTATAAAATATGCATTCCATGGCATAGTCAGTGCTAAGACAGGTGAAATTTATGGATATGAGGCTCTTATGAGACCGCAGTCTGAAATACTTAAATCCCCGCTTGAATTTATAAGGCTTGCAAAAACAGGTGCAAAGCTTAACGCTGTTGAATATATGACATGGTTTCAGGCTTTTGAAAGCTTTAAAATCCAGATTGACAAGGGAAATATAAATCCGTCTGCAAAATTATTTGTAAATTCAATCTCAAACTGTATAATACCGGACAGGGATATCGGAAAACTTGAGGAAAAATATAGTGATATAGTTGGAAATGTTGTGCTCGAAGTCCTTGAGGGCGAACAGGTAAATGATGATTATGCAAGAAAAAAGAAACAGCTGATGAAACGCTGGAATGCACAGATTGCCCTTGATGATTTCGGAACAGGCTATAACAGTGAATATGCACTTATAACTTCAAATCCTGATATAATCAAAATAGACCGCTCACTGATAAGCGGCTGTGACAATGATGAAAGCCGTCAGAATATTATAAAAAGTATAATAAAAGTAGCACACAGCAGGTCGGTAAAAGTTCTGGCAGAAGGTGTTGAAACATATTCTGAACTGGCAATGGTTATAAAATGCGATGTGGACCTTATTCAGGGATACTATGTTAACAGACCGGTATTTGAACCACAGAAGATTCCTGAAAGTATTACAAAGGAAATAAGAAATCTAAACGGACTGAAATGATAACTAAAAAGAGTATATGTTTTTTGTACAATATTCATATGTTCTTTTCCGGCTTTTCAGTAAACATATATTTTTTTACGAAAAAGTTACTTTGTTTGTTGACAAATTGTACTGCAAATGTTATAATTTTGTTGTAGAACAAAAATTATGTTGGAGGTATAAAAATGATTTGTCCTGAATGCGGAAAAAAGCTTCCTGATGATGCAGGCTTCTGCGTCAGATGCGGAGCAAATCAGAATAATAGTAACGCTGAAATCTACAAAAAAACCAAATCAGTACAGCAGAAAAAAAATGATGATGGCAGTCATACAAGAATTATGAATATTATACCTGATGATAATATTCGGAAAGACAATCCTGAAAGCGATGAAGATAAAGTTATTTCTGAAAATTTCGGCAAATCCGGCAGGACAAAGCCTGTGCCGGTAAAAAAATATGATGAGCCGAAAGAAAAAGATGAAGATGATGATGACGAAACTGAAAATGATGACAGCAATGATGGGGAAGAATCAGAAAAATCCTCGAAAGTTGCCGTTATCAGTGTTGTGTGTGTTTGTCTTATCGTTGCTTGTATTGTAGTTTACTTCTTTACAAGCCACAAATCAGATGAAAATAATTCATCAGCACTCCCTGAAGTAACTTCACAAATCACTTTGCAGACTACAATTCCTGAAGAAACAACTGCTGAGGAAATTTCAGAAGTAACTGAAACTCCCGAAATAACTGTCGTTACAGATGCTGACGGCAGTGAATATGAAATAAAACTTATGGAGTCCGGTGATGCTGTTGTCAGTGTCGATGAAGGAAGTTTAAGGCTTCGTGCATATCCGTCAACTGAGGCGGCAATACTCGGTGAGATTCCGAATGGTCAGAAGGTAACCGTCATAGGTTCGTGCGGTGAGTGGTACTATATTCTTGAAGGCGAAAGAGAAGGTTATGTATTCAGCGACTATATAACTTTAAGCAGTTTAGAAAATTCAGATTCCGAAACTGAAGAAACTTCAGAAGTTGATGAAACTTCAGAAGTTGATGAAACTGCGGATTCTGACTATATTGCAGAATAAAATTTCAATTGCCGGTCAGTTTTATGAAGCGGAAGATAATGCAATGACAGCTTTTTATTCTTTCCTTATACAGGTAAAAAAATCTGAAACATATAAACTATGCCGTTATTAAATTTATTATGTTGTTATAATGTGGGATTTTAATGCATATTTTGCACAGTTAATATAAGTTTTATTATAATTTTCCTACAAAAAAATTTTTTTCGGTGAAGTATTTTTGTTTAAACTATTGACTGGAACAATTTGAAATGATATAATAAGTTTATCAAAAAATTTTAGGAGGTTGAATAATTATGTTTAAGAAGGTGTTTGCAGGCGTTGCCGCTCTTGCAATCTGTGCTATGAGCATGCCTGCATCAGTATTAAGTTCATCAGCAGCTGACGATGGTCTTCATCTCACTGTAGGAACAGTTTCAACTACAGGTTCTATTGTAGATGGAAAACTCGCTGAAGATGAAACTGTTACTGTCAACATAACTATTGACGAGAATGACGGATTCCATGTACTTGCAGCTCAGTTCGATGTAAATCAGCCGGACGGTGCTGTAATAGAAAACGGTACTGCAAGCGGTGCAATTCTTTTCAAGGGAGTTAATGCAAAAAACAGTGAGTTTACCAATTCCCCAAAAGGTTCATTTACCGCAAATAAATGGAATGCAAGTGGTACAGCTTCAGATAATGCAGCATATGTTCGTGATGGTGCATTTGTATGGACACTTGAAGCTGAAACCGGTGAAACCAATACTACCAGTACAGGTCTTTTTGCTCCTTCAAACTTTATCGTTCCAGCAGGAACTCCGGAAGGTGTTTATAAAGTAGAATTTACAGAAATACAGGCTTCCAAAGATATTGATATGCCGGGCGGCGGACATGGCGAACAAGATGTAAATATTACATATGAAGCAGGCTATATCATTGTAGGAAATGCAGAGATTCCTGAAGATACAACTGTATCTGAAACAACTAAGCCTGATGACACAACACTGGCAACAGAAACATCTGCAGCTGATACAACAACAACAACTTCAGTTCCTTCAAATTCAAGTGATTTTGAAATCGTAATCGGAACAGTTCATGTAGATGCAGGAGCAACAAAAGCAACAGTTCCTGTAGAAATTACAAAGAACCCCGGATTCCAGTCAATGACACT
>CAYRPZ010000084.1:0-6586 GCA_964426275.1 uncultured Ruminococcus sp.
ACTGATGAAGCAGATAAATTTCCATATACAATGAAAATTACTGCTGTTTCTGATTATTATGGTCAGGAAGAAACATTATGTGCTGAATTTTCATTTGACAGCGAATATAAATGGTCTTTTCTCAATTACTGTGAATGAAAGGAGTTTTTTGATATATGAAGCTTGAAGGCATTACTCTCGCTGAAACGGTTATTTCACTTGCAATAATTTCTGTTATAGCACTAAGCACTTCAGTTGCTTTCAGTTCATCTGGAAATATTTTCAGACGTTCTGCCGATATTCAGTCAGATTCAGAACGGACATCACGGCTGATTTCAGATTTATACTGCAGTGATGAAATTGCTCAGAATAATAGTTGCTTTCTCAAAATAAATGATGATATCATACTTTCAGGTGAACTTTTAAATGTTTCATCTGATAATTCAGACAACGGATTTTCAGGATATCTTGCTGTCAGACCATATAAAAGGAGTGATGAAATTGCTGACAAGCCTGACGAAATTGAAACAGATATCACTGAAGAAATTACATCTGAAACAGAATAAACTTAACGGTTTTACTCTCATGGAGGTTATTGTCAATATGTCTGTAATGGTTATTGTTATTGCCGTTTCAGGTTCTATGCTTATTTCAGGCATGAATATATTTTTCAGAAATGCTGAAACATTACAGCAGAAAAATATTTCTGATGCCGTATCCGATATAATCGCCGATAATCTTATGTATGCCTCCTCTGTATCATCATATCCACCTGAAGAATATGACGGCAATATGACCGCTTTCAGTCTTTCTGATAATAGTCAGCTTATGATAAAGTACAATGATTCAGAAACTCTCGTCAATGCTTTTGGTGACGAATTTTATAATATGTATAATATCGGGTATTCTGTTGAATTTTATAATAATAACCGTACTGCCGTTGTTATTTCTGAGGTTTATAATGAATACGGCGAAACAGTTTATACATCTGAAAAATCTGTCATTCTTATAAATAATCCTGATGTAAATTCATCTTTTTATGAAAATAATTCAATATATATTGTATATCCGTGATATATTTAATTATTTAAAACTTTTATTCAGAGGTTGTAATTTTGTTTATAAAATGATATAATTAATAATAATATATTAGTTTTGGAGTATGCTGTTTATGAAAAAATGGATAATTAAAAATAATAATACCGCAACCGCTGAAAAAATTTCTTCTTGCAGTGACCTTTCGTTATTCTGTGCTGAAATTCTTTCATCAAGAGGTATATCTGACTTAAATCAGGCATCAGATTTTTTCAGCCCTGTAATACCTGAAAATCCATTCATTATGAAAGATATGAAGGAAACTGTTGAAATTATTAATGATGCTGTTGACAATGGAAGAAAAATATGTATATTCGGTGACTATGACTGTGATGGAATCGTTTCAACTGTTATGCTTTTCTCATATCTTCAGTGCATAGGTGCAAATGTTTCATACTATATCCCTGAACGTGAAGAAGGATATGGCATGAATAAAAATGCTGTAAAACAAATTGCTGAAAACAATACTGAACTTATAATTACAGTTGACAACGGAATTTCTGCCGTAAATGAGGCAGAATATATATATCAGCTTGGCATGAAACTGATTATAACTGACCATCACCAGCCAGGCGAAATTCTTCCTAAAGCAGAAGCTATTATTAATCCGCACCGTCATGACTGTCCTTCTCAGTTTAAAGAACTTTGTGGTGCAGGTGTCGTTCTCAAGCTAATATCAGCTGTTGAAGGCGGTGATTATGAATGCATTATGGAACAGTTCGGTGATATAGCTTCTCTTGCCACAATTGCAGATATCGTAAGCCTTTCAGGAGAAAACCGCTATATTGTAAGCAGAGGTCTTGATGTTCTTGCAAATACTGAACGTCTGGGACTTATATCTCTTATGGAAAAAAATAATCTTAAAACTAACTGTCTGAAGTCCGTTTCCATTGCATTCAAACTTGTTCCTAAAATAAACGCTTCAGGTCGCTTTGCTTCTCCCAAACTTGCCGTTGAACTTCTCATGTGTGAGGACGGCGAAAGGGCTGAGCAGATTGCTGATGAACTTAACAATCTTAACAATCAGCGTAAAGACTGTGAAAATGAAATTATAAATCATATTATTGAAATTGTCCGCAGTAACCCTGACAGCGTATACAAAAGAGTTCTTGTTTTCAGTGGCGAAAACTGGCATCATGGCGTTATTGGAATCGTTGCATCAAGAATTTCACAGCATTTCGGAAAGCCATGCTTTATAATTACCAATGAAAATAATGGCGTTTCAAGAGGTTCTGCACGGTCATTCGGCAATTTTTCCATTTTCAAATGCCTTGAATATTGCGGAGATATTTTAACAAAATACGGTGGTCATATGAGTGCAGGTGGATTTTCACTCAACACTTCAGATGTAGATGCTTTTGATGAAAAAATTCAGGAATATGCTAAACTTAATCATAATATAATGCCTGTATTCTCAATAGTTGCTGACAAATTTATAAAACCTGAGGAAATAACTGTTGAAAATATCAGAAGCCTTGACGCATTTGAACCTTTCGGTGAAAATAATCCTGAACCGCTTTTTCTTATAAACAATGCAAGAATTGAAAATATTATCCCCTTTTCAGCAGGAATTCATACAAAGCTCATTCTCAGATATGGTTCTGTTTTCGTTGAAGTTCTTGCTTTTAATGCCACACCGCTTTCACTCGGTGTAAAAACCGGTGAAATCTGGAGTTTTATTGTGTCACTCGGCGTTGATACATATAACGGAAAATCTTCTGTATGTGCAAAATTAAAAGACCTCAGAAAATATGGTCTTAAACAGGAAAAATATCTTTATTTCAGCAATGTATATGAACAGTATTTACTGAATGAAATTACTGATAAAAGTATTTATAATGAAATATGCCCGTCAAGAACTGATCTTACACTTGTTTATAAATATCTCGGAAATTCTTCTCAGAATATAAGCAATTTATATTCAAATCTTGAACCACAGGGAATTAATCTCTGCAAGCTTAAAATATGCGTTGATATCTTCTGTGAACTCGGTATTGCACAGTATGACGTATTTAATGATATCGTCCGCAGAATACCTATAGATATAAAAGTAAATCTTGATGATTCGGAAATATTAAGGAGGCTGACCAATTTATTATGAGTGATAACAGAGTATATACAATAGATATGCTTATTCAGAAAATTCTTGATGATGACAAACAGTATGATATGAGCAAAATTATTTCAGCTTATGAATTTGCTGCAAAAGCACATGAAGGTCAGAAGCGTGATTCAGGAGAACCTTACATAATTCACCCTATAGCTGTATCTTTCATTCTTCTTGAACTTGGTATGGATACTGATACAATATGTGCTGCAATGCTCCATGATGTTGTTGAGGATACAGATGCAACTCTTGAAGACCTTCGTAAAAGATTCGGTCAGGACGTTGCAATGCTTGTTGACGGTGTTACAAAACTTGATAAAATTCCTGTTTTCAATAAGCAGGAACAGCTTGCTGAAAATATAAGAAAAATGCTTCTTGCAATGGTTCAGGATATAAGGGTTATTATAATAAAATTATGCGACCGCCTGCATAATATGCGTACTCTCAGCTATCGTACAGATGACAAGCAGAGAAATACTGCTCTTGAAACTATGAATATATATGCACCTATCGCAAATAGACTTGGTATACGCTCTGTAAAGGAAGAACTGGAAGACCTTTCATTCCATTACCTTGACCCGTACGCATATTCAGATATTGAACATATTCTTGAAATAAGCAAAGATGAACGTGAAGCTTTTATAACTTCAATAAAGTCAAGAATCGCTGAACGTTTCAAGAATGAAAAATTCGTTCAGCCTCCTCAGATTGACGGACGTGTCAAAAGTATATACAGTATATACAGAAAAACTTTCCTTAATAATAAAAGTATAGATGAAATATATGATAAATATGCTGTAAGAGTTATCGTTTCAAGTATAGCAGAATGTTATAATGTCCTTGGAATAGTTCATGACCTTTTTCGCCCTATTCCAAACAGATTTAAGGATTATATTTCTACTCCGAAATCAAATATGTACCAGTCACTTCATACAACTGTTCTCGGACGTGAGGGGATACCCTTTGAAATCCAGATAAGAACATGGGATATGCACTATACCGCAGAGTATGGCATCGCAGCACACTGGAAATATAAAGAGGGAATTTCAGGTTCCAATAAGTTTGAACAGCGTATTGCATGGGCAAGACAGGCTATTGAAGCTCAGAAAACTTCTGATGATGTTGAGGAAATTGTTAATATTATAAAAAATGACCTCACTCCCGAAGATATAGTTGTGTTTACTCCTAAAGGTGACTGTATAACTCTCCCTGTAGGTGCTACAATAATTGACTTTGCATACAGAATCCATACACAGATTGGTCACAGAACAATGGGAGCGAAGGTTGACGGAAAGATGGTTTCCCTTGATTATAAGCTTCAGACAGGCGAAATTGTTGAAATTATTACCTGCAAGAATACTTCAAGAGGTCCTAACCGCTCATGGCTTGACATTGCATATACAAATGATGCAAAATCAAAAATCCGTTCATGGTTCAAGCGTGAACGCCGTGATGAAAATATTGAAAGAGGAAAGGCTGAACTTTTAAAGGAATTTCAGCATAATCATATGAATGTCCCTGAAAATGAAATGGAGTTTTTCCTTGCTGATGATTTAAAACGCCATAACTGTCAGACACTTGATGATTTTTATGCTTCAATAGGATACGGTGGTATTGGGCTTTCAAAAATGATGCAGCGTCTTAAATCTGAATATGATACTCAGTATGGGGAAAACCGTCAGACAGCAAATCTGTATGAATTTTCAGATACAAAAAAACAAAAGGATAATATTATTGTAGACGGTACTGTTCATGGCTGCGTTGTCCGCTATTCACAATGCTGTAATCCTCTGCCGTGCGATGAAATAATAGGATTTATCACAAGAGGTCATGGAATATCAGTTCATAAGAGAAATTGTGTAAACTATCAGGCTTCTATAAAACAGAACAGGGATACTGAACGCTGGATATCTGTTCAGTGGCCTGAAACTATACAAAGCTTTTTCCTTGCAACAATTGAAATTATTGCTACTGACAGAATAGGATTGCTTGAAGATGTAAGTTCAACTATATCTGAGTCAAAAATCCCTATTCATAATTCATATTCAGGTATGCTTAAAAACGGTAATGCCATTGTGAAAACAACTGTTGCAATATCAGGAAAAGAACAGCTTTCAAGACTTCTCGAAAGACTGAAAAAAGTAACAGATGTCATTTCTGTTTCAAGAATATAAAAAAAAGGAGCATTGTTTTTATGAAAGTACACAAGCTTGATATAGGCACTCTTTTCTGGACTAACTGCTATATTATAGAACTTGATGACAAAAAGGCTGTTGCTGTTGATATAGGCGATGAACCTGACAGAATACTTGAGTTTCTCAGTGATAACGGTCTTGAACTTAAAAAAATCCTGCTGACACATGGACATTTTGACCATGTTTATGGTGTCGAAAAAGTCAGAAAGACTACCGGTGCTGAAGTTTTTATACATGAAGCTGATGCTCCGAAACTTATGAGTGCTGAACAGAATCTCGGCATAAATTATGGACTTCCCAAATTCTATCCGGTTGAACAATTTAATAAAATTATTGATGGTGCTGTAATAAAGGAAGGAAATACTGAATTTAAAGTAATGCATACCCCTGGACATACCGAAGGCGGTGTATGCTATATATGTGATAATGTAATTTTTTCAGGAGATACTCTTTTCAGACGTTCAATGGGAAGAACTGATTTTCCGGACGGAAACTCTGATAAACTTCTTGCATCACTTCAGAAACTTTGCAAACTTGAAGGAAACTATATCGTTTATCCGGGTCATAATCTTGAAACTGAACTCGATTATGAACGCAGAAATAATCCTTATATGGCAGGTTTATAATAATGAAGATTCTATTTAATGGACATAATTTCAAATATGAAACGGAAGCTGTTGTAAAACTTTTCATTTTTACCGAGCATTTTGAATTTATAAATGATGCGGTTAAGCCTCCTGAAAATGATGATTTTATATTTTCCAAACTGAAAAAATGCAAAAATAACACATATCTTTATACTATTGTCAGTATGAACGGAAAAAAGTTAAGAAAATGTTTCCATTTTTCTAATGATACGGAAAATTATAAAAATACCTGTGAACTTGAATTATGTCGTCTTGTTTATACAATATTGGTGAAAATTACAGGAATTTCTCCGCCGTGGGGACTTCTTACAGGTATAAGACCTGTAAAGCGTGTTTCTCAGCTTATGGACTTTGGTATGTCAGATAATGAAATTTGTTCTTTCCTCGATAAAAAATATAATGTCAGCAGAAAAAAATCTGAACTTGCCTGCCTTACCGCCAATATTCAGCGTCCTTTACTGAAAAACCTCACCAGAAATTCAGTGAGTCTTTATATATCTATTCCATTCTGTCCGACAAGATGCAGTTATTGTTCCTTCGTATCCCATTCAATGAATACTGCA
>CAYRPZ010000085.1:0-6580 GCA_964426275.1 uncultured Ruminococcus sp.
CAAACCTCTCTTGAAACTCAAGCTACAACCTCAATAACATCTGCTCCGGAAACTTCTCTTGAAACTCAAACCACAACCTCTCCGGAAACTTCTCATGAAATTGAAATCTCAACAACATCTTTACCGGAAACAACATCTGAAATGACAACTTTTTCTGAAACAACATCTTATTCAGAAACTTCTGAAAATATTATTATGACAAATGAGATTAAAACAGAAGAAAATGGTCTTATCTATGGACTTGCACAGCATCAGGCATATTCTCCTACACCATCTTCCGGAAATATAAAAAGCTGTGTTATTATGATAGAATTTGCAGATGTTGAATTTGCAGATGACTGTTCTCCTGAGCAAGTTCAGAATCTTTTATTTGGTGATGGAGAATCATATTTTTATCCATATGACAGCCTGTCTGACTATTATGAACGTGCATCATACGGAAGAATCAATATAGATGGAGATGTTTATAAAACAAAAGTCAATACTGATTTTGAAGCTGATGCTGATAACACTGCCATTATAAATACTCTTTCAGAAGCTCTTGAATCAATTGATAATGATGTTGATTTTTCACAATACGACAATGACAATGATGGTATTATAGACCATATTTTATTTATTCCTGCAATGCCATCTGACAGCTCTGCTGAATGGGGACAATCATGGTGGAGCAGCACAATAAGCGTAACCGGAAGTACAAGCTTATCATTTGATGGTAAAGAATTTAAAACAATGATTATTGACCATTATCAACCTTCCGGAACTCAGATTACTCAGAAATTTCTTTTCCTTAACACAGCTATCCATGAAACCGGACATTCAATGGGACTTCAGGATTATTACTGTTATGATGACAGTACCCAAACTTCATTCAGTGGTTCAGCGGGATTTGAAATTATGGGAACCAGTACAGGAGATTTCAGTGCATTTTCAAAACTCATGCTTGGCTGGTATACACCTGATGAAGTTCAAGTCTTTGATGATAAGATATCATCGTATTATCTTAGTGATTCTTCGGCTTATCCAAGTTGTCTTATTCTTCCTGTAGGAAATTTAAGTACAAAGCTTGCATCAGAATATTTCGTAGTTGAATATGTAACTAATGATAATAACAACAAAAATGTTACTAACGAATCAGGAATACGCATATGGCATGCCGAAGCTGAAGTAAAAAAATATCCTAATATAGGAAATCTGTGGATTTACAATAATATATATAGCAGCAGCAGTAAAGATTTACTGAGATTAGTAAACGATGGAAATGGATTTTTCAATACTGATGATATCATATCCAGTGAAACAATAAGTGATTTTTTAGCATATAATGACAGCGGAGAACTTGCAGCAGAAACAGGGTATACGATAAAAATAGGTGAATTAATAAATGGAAAATATAAAATCACCGTCACAAAAAATACATAAAATAAAAGCAAAGGCTGATTAAATATCAGCCTTTGTTTCTTCTTTATCATCAATATTTTCTTCATTTTCTTCTGATTTTTTAGAATTTTTATCTATAATTTCAACCATTACAATAGCAATTGAAACAAGTATATAAATTATAAAAACAATAACTTCAGATAAAACAAATGATACAAACGATTGTGAAACAATTTTTGTTTCAGAACCCAAAGCCGGAACAAGTATTTTAAATGCATTTGCAAAAGCAACCTTTGAATAATATTCTTCCGTTGTTTTATTTACATTTGTAATTAAAGTATTAACTTTCTCATTAAGACTTGCCAACATTTTATCTGTTTCATCAATATTGCTTTGATTTACTGAATCTGATTGTTCAAATGAATCAATAATTTTATTATAATATTTAATATCCTTATTATATTTTGAAATCTTTTTCTGTGATTCAATCTTCTTCGTCATAAGTTCATCATATGCTGTATTCATATCCTGATTATCAGCAGTTTCATTTCCTACAACTAATACCAAAGGATCTCTTTCATATTTCTGAATAGATTCATTGATTGAATCCATCGTTGCACATTCTATAGATTTAGATTTCGTTAAATTTTCCACTATATATTTATAATATGAAATCATTGTTTCAATATCATTATTTGTTACATTATTAACTGTAACATATGAAGTTACTTTGTCAAGATCCATTGATTTAAGTATTGAAACAATATTCAGAAGGTCATCAAAAGTATAGCCTGTAACACTTGATCTAAACGAATTTTCATCATTTTCCTTGATATTTATTATATATTCTTCTATATCATCAAGAGAAGTTGAAAAAATATTTAAAGCTTCAGCATAGTCATAATTTTTATAATCGATTACCGAAACAGCACTTCCAAGAGCAATATTGTAATTATAAGTATCAAAAAAGTAAGATGAATATGACTCCAATATTGCATTTAATATTTCAGTTCCCTGATTAACTGAATATTTACTGTTAAAATAATCGAATGAAATTACATACTGATTAGGATAATATGAAGTTGAAAGAAGTGATTTAGCAGCATCAAGTGAGAGATTCTTATTATACGCTTTGTAATACAAATTCATTTCATCTACTGCTGATTGTGGCATAACACTTGTTATCTGGATATTATTTCTAACTAAATCAACTTTTGAACTATCTATTGATATACTTGTCAATGCTTTTTCTATAACAGCAGGTGATTTTATCTTGGTAATATCAAATTCATTTCCATCAGGGTCAAGTCCTTTTTCTATTCCGCTATAATCAAATTGTATCAGTGCTTCAACATCACCTACATACGAAGATTTCTGACGAAGTATTGATATTCCTGCTGTTGCAAGTCCTACAATAATTGCTACAATAAGCCAACAGGAAAAAAATTTTTTAAAACATTTAAAAATAACGGAAAAAGGAATTTCAATACTTTTCTGTTCATCAGAAGGGGGAAGCAAAGTAATATTTATATTATCATTTTTCTCCATTATTATTTTCTCCTATTATCTTTTTTGATTTTTTAAAAAATACTATTTCCTTTCCGTTTGCGGACATACAGGAAAAAATAAATGCAATTAAAATATACAAGGACAGAATCAAAAACTCAACTGCAACTGTTACACTGAATGAACTTTTTAAAGCTGTAAAATAAAATTTAGCAGAAACATCTGCTTCTGATATAACATTGTATGCATTAAGAAGATTAACCGTTTCATAATATTCTGTAGCAGTCTGCTGAAGCATATCGAGAATATCTTTTATTTGATTGTCCATATCAGTAAGATAATCATCAACTATCTGAGAATCTGTACTTACGCTTTTAAAATTTTTAAGATTTTCTATTCTTGTTTTATAGATATCAATATTTTCAGAGTAATTTGAAACATTTTTCTGATATTCAACCTTCATATTTATCATATTGTCATACATTTCCGAAGGCTGTGAATATGAAATTTCATCTTCTTCAGTACCTGCCCCAATTACAACCGTATTTACTTTTTTATATTCATCAATCATTGTTGACAACAAATCAAGCTGTTCCTGATATAATGATTTATATCTTCTTGCATTATCTATTTTATATTGATAATAAATTACAAGACCATCTTTATCTTTTGTAACATTATTTGCGATAATATATGAAGATATCCAGCCAAGATTTTCATCTTTAAGAGTTTTAATGGCTTTTGACAGGTCTTGAAAACTGTAGCCTGTTACCTTTGACACATATCTTGAATTATCAATTTCAGAAAGATAATTAATATATGACTGCATTGTTTCAAGATAATATTTCATTATATCAACAGACTCTATATAATCATAATCATTATAATCAACTGTAAGTATTGCTTTATCTATTGAAAAGTTATATCCATATGACTTATAGAAATATTCTCTGTATTTTTCAGTTATTTTATTAAGGAACTCTGCACCCATACTTCTGCTGTATCCAAGATTTGAATACTGAAAAGAAATACTATATTGTGTTGGATTATATGAAATATCATTCACATTATTCATTGTAATAATATCGCTTTCTCCTATTACAGAATTATATGAAATAATTTTATCTATAATTTTTTCAGGAACGCTTCCAATTATTGAAATGCTATTTTTTATATCTGTTATTTCTTCATCTGACAAATTCATTCCCAGACTTTCCGCTGCTTCTTCTATAATCTCATTTGATTTTATATCATACACACTAAATTTATTCCCCATAGGGTCTAAACCAAGCTCTATTCCATCATAATTAAAATTTACAACTGTTGACACAGAACTCTCCTCAGCAGATGAAATAATATTATAACAGCATATTGCAACTGCACTTAACACCGCCACTGACAGCCACAATGCCAAAAATCTTTTCATCTGATGGAGAATACGCTTAAAATTGACTTCTAATTTTATTTTCATTAATTTAATTTTCCTCCGCTGATTATAATAACAAAATTCATGTTAGTACTCTCAATAATAAATATACTGAGAAAAGTGTTTTTATCCAGCTAATATTTTCAATACAATATACCTGTATCTTATGTTTATTTCATCACATATATGTAACTCATTATCTCGCACCTTTTCTCATTATAACAACTTTTATAGTTTTAAAGAAAAGCTTAAAATCCATAAGCAATCCTCTGTTCTTAACATAATAAATATCAGATTCAATCCAATCATCAAATTTCATATCACTTCTGCCATTGCACTGACATATACATGAAAGTCCTCCTTTTACAAGAAAACGATTCATCTGATGCGGAGTATAAAGGACAACCTCACGGGGAAGCGAAGGTCTTGGACCTATTATTGACATATCTCCTTTAAGAACATTCCATAACTGTGGAAGTTCATCAATTGATGTGGCACGGATAAACTTTCCGATTTTAGTTATTCTCGGGTCATTTTCGCTTTTAAAAGCAAGTCCGTCAGTTTGATTCTGTTTCTGAACTTCTGAAAACTTCTCTTCAGCATTTACACACATTGAACGAAATTTATACATACGAAATGGTTTTCCATTTTCAGTAAGTCTTATTTGAGAAAATATAGGATTTCCTTTATCGTCAATATAAATAACCAACGCAACTATTAACATGGGTATAAGCAGAATAATCAATGCAAGTACAGAAATTATAATATCAGCCAATCGCTTTATAAAACGATACAATTTTCCTCCGCCTGATTTTATTTTACTGCTTTTTAATGTTTCTGCAACACCGGTACAAAGCAGTTTTATAGCTGTTTCATCAAATTCCAAAATCGGATATTCTGTAACTTTTGATTCATCTTTTTGCAAAGAATCCAAAGTTACTTCTGTTATTATTTCATCTGTAAGATAACCTTGTGTATAATCAAGCTGTTGTTTAACCATAATCTCCCCCCTGCCATATTTAAATTACATATATCAATGTTTCCATTTTAATTGTAACTCATAATCAACAATATGTCAAATATATTATAACTCCTATCTATGGTCAGAAATAAACAGGTCTGCTTTTTATTATAAAACAATTATACTGTTTTGTCAATAACATTTCAAAACATTACATTATTTTAATTACGCATTCGCCATATATTCACAATAAAAAGTAATGACAAAGGTCGGGAAAATATACATATTACATATGCTCTCCCAACCTTTTTCAATAAAAAATTAAAAATGATAATTCAAATCAGATTTAATTGCAGAGTAATTCCCTCCATTTATCCACAATTCCGCTTGCTGCATCTAAATCACATATTTCAGCTGCTTCCTTAAGCATTTCAAGCAGTTCATTTTCAGAATCTGAATACTCATAATGCGATATTTCTTCAACAATTTCATCAAGCTGAAGTGTATCGAAATTCTCAAGAGCATCAACTACTTGTTCAAGCATATTCAAAACCTCATTTTTATCAGCTTTTTTCTTTGGCTGACTGAGTTTGTCATCAGCGAAATAAGGTGAAAGTATTTCTTTATATTTATTGTATTCATTCAAAAGATTATCCGTTTTCTCAACTATCTTCTCAATGTCATTTGCATTTCCCGCTGCTTCAAGTTCAGCAGCAAGAGATGATACCAAATCAGCACCAACCTGTTTTGAAGTACTTTTAAGTGAATGGACTTCTATTGTATAATTTCTGATATCATTTAAATTTTTATAATTCTTGATAGATTCGGTTTTCTTATCAATTGCAAAGTAATATTCTTTCAGGATAGTTTTAAAAAGTTCTTTATTTCCAAGCATTTTAATTGCAGATTTAACATTGAGATTTGGAATATCATCAAATTTATCATGTTCTTCTTCAACCGGAACTTCAATTGTGTCAGTTATATTTATTTTTTCATCAGGAAGCCATTTTTTTATTTTGGAAACAATATTTTTAAATTCAATCGGTTTAGGAACGAAATCACTCATTCCTGCACTGAGAAACATCTCCTTTGCACCGCCGATGGCATTGGCTGTAAGAGCAATAATCGGGATATTTTTATATTCAGGGAAATTCTCATGAATAATTTTTACAGCTTCAACACCGTCTATTTCAGGCATCATATGATCCATAAAGACAAGATCATATTTAACATTCTGAATTTTCTCAAATGATTCTTTTGCACTTTCAGCGACATCAATCTGAAGTTTAAGCGGTTCAAGCAGTCCT
>CAYRPZ010000086.1:0-6380 GCA_964426275.1 uncultured Ruminococcus sp.
CTACTTTATGCAATATACATAAAATTTATATATATTTTAATTAAAATATTTATAAATTTAAAGAAACTATAACATATTTTATAAAATTTAAGGCATTATTTTGATTAACTGACAATTCAGCAAAAAACATATTCTTCATATTTCAAAACATTATATTATTTATAATTTATTTGTTGTTATGCATAAAAAAATATAATTTAATTAGTAAAATTTATAAATTTTTCTTTTTCTATTGTAAAAATTAATAAAATGTGTTATAATTAACCTTATCAGCATTGTATATTATTACATAGTACAAATAATTGATTGTAAAGGAGATTATAACAATGGGTAATTATGACATCACAAAAATAAGAAATATAGCTCTCGCAGGGCATAACGGTTCAGGCAAAACCGCTCTTGCTGAAGCACTGCTGTTCAAAGCAGGTGCAACCGACAGACTCGGAAAAGCTGCTGAAGGGAATACCGTCTGCGACTATGACAGTGAAGAAATTAAAAGAAAAATCTCAGTAAATACATCTGTCGCATCTTTTGTTTATGATGAAGTTGAGGTTAATCTCATAGACACTCCAGGCATGGTTGATTTTTCCGGAGGAATGTATGAAGGAATTTATGCAGGAAATACTGTTATTATAACTGTTTCAGCAAAATCAGGAGTAAAATCCGGCACTAAAAAGGCTTATGCATATGCTGATAAACTCGGAAAATCCAAAATTTTTGCAGTAACTAAAACAGATGACCCCAATGCAAATTTCTATAACACACTTACAGAACTTAAAACAGTATTCGGTCCGTCAGTATGCCCTGTAATCGTTCCTGTCATAAAAAACGGCATTATTGACAGTTACATAAATCTTATTGAAATGAAATGCTATAAATATCAGGACGGAAAAGCAGTTGAAACTGAAATGCCTGCCGGTGATATATCAGACAAGATGGACTACCGCCTTGACGGACTTGTTGAAGCTGTAAGCGAAGCGGTTGCAGAAACTGATGAAACTCTCATGGAAAAATTTTTCGAGGGCGAACAGTTTACTCAGAAAGAGCTTATTGACGGCATTCACAACGGAATGAACAAAGGAATGATTACTCCTGTGGTATGTGTATCATCTGCAACTCTTGACGGCATCGATATGCTTCTTAAGGAAATCAGCCTTCTTGTTCCCTCACCGGAAGAATCTTCTTCTGTTACGGCTGAATACAAAGACGGAAATCCTGCTGAAATTTCATATGATGTTTCCGCACCTCTTTCATCTGTCGTATTCAAAACTATCGCTGACCCGTTTGTCGGCAAAATGTCACTTATAAAAATTTATTCAGGCACTTTAAAGGCTAACAGTGAAGTTTTCAATGCAGTTTCATCTGAAACTGAAAAAATAGGCAAAATCTATAAACTCTGTGGAAAGAAACAGACTGAAGTTTCTGAAGCATATGCGGGCGAAATTATCGCTGCTGTAAAGATTAATGCAAATACAGGTGACTCTCTGTGTGACAGCTCCTGTCCTGTTAAATTCAGTCCTATTGAATTTCCTGTTCCATGCTATAAAATGGCTGTAAAAGCTAAATCTCAGAATGATGAGGGAAAAATTTCATCAAGCATCAGAAAACTTCTTGAAGAAGACAAAACTCTTTCATATGAAAAAAATCCTCTCACAAAAGAACGTATAATAAGCGGTCTCGGAGAACAGCATATTGATGTTGCAGTATCCAAATTAAAGAGCAAATTCGGTGTTGAAGTTGAAATATCAGTTCCGAAAACTGCATACAAGGAAACTATCAGAAAGAAAGTAAAGGCTGAGGGCAAGCATAAAAAACAGAGTGGCGGTCACGGTCAGTATGGTCATGTTGTGATTGAATTTGAGCCTACTATAAGCGATGAGCTTGTATTTGAAGAAAAGGTATTCGGCGGAGCAGTTCCTAAGAATTATTTTCCTGCTGTTGAAAAGGGACTTCAGGAATGTATGTGTAAGGGCGTACTTGCAGGCTGTCCTGTAAGCGGTCTTAAAGCAACCCTCCTTGATGGTTCATATCACCCTGTAGACTCATCTGAAATGGCATTCAAAATGGCAGCCTCAATTGCATATAAAGAAGGTCTTAAAAATGCAGACCCTGTACTTCTTGAACCTGTAGGCAGTCTTGCTGTAAAAGTACCTGATGAAAATACAGGAGATGTAATGGGAGAACTTAACAAGAGAAGAGGCCGTATGCTCGGCATGAATCCCTGCGGTGAAAATATGACTGAAATTCTTGCAGAAGTTCCGGAACGTGAAATGCATGACTTTACTATGTATCTCAGACAGGTTACTAAAGGTATGGGAACATTTACATTTGAATTTGCAAGATATGAACAGCTCCCCTCAAATCTTGTATCAGATGTAATTCTCAGTATAAACAACGATTAATTTTCTCCTCATTTTATATATAAATAGTATATCTGAAATTTTATTGCCTAAGCGCATAAAATTTCAGATATTTTTTTATATCATCTCACAAAATTAAATTCCTTAAAAAATCATGCAGCCTTTTCATGATATACAAGATTAATATAGTAAATACATAAAATTGTATAATATAAAAATTAATAAATTAAAAATATTTTAAGGAGGTTTTATTATGAAAAAATAAGATAATTGCCCGCACTATGGCAATGCTTGCTCTTGAAATTATTGTTTGCTACATTAAATGACGGCATTATGTCACCTGATTTACAGCAATTTATAAAAATTCTACTCCTACAGAAACAATTAATGAACGCTGTAAAGTATTCTGCATTTATACTATAACTTATAAAAAAAGCGGTTCGTTCTTTATAAACAGGCTGCTTTTTACATATTTTGATTAAATTATTTATTAAAATGCTATAAGTTAATAGAAATTTAATAATTTTATGTTATAATACAATTTATAGCGAATTATTTGCTCGAACGTAAAGTTTTAATAAAAAAAAGGAATGTTTATTATGGCACAAAATTATGATGCAATTATTGTTGGCAGTGGTGTTTCAGGACTTTATTCTGCACTCTGCCTTCCGGAAAATTTCAGAATTCTGATGCTTTCCAAGCGTGAACTTACTCTCTGCAATTCTGCTCTCGCACAGGGAGGAATTGCCGGCGTTTACAATTCCCCAAAGGACAACATTCAGCTGCATCAGAATGATACAATGATTGCAGGCGGATTCAAAAACAATACTGAAACTGTCCATATCCTTGTAAGCGAGGCGGCTCACGATATTGAAAATATTATAAAACTCGGCGTCGATTTTGACAAAAATCCTGACGGCACTTATCACCGAACTCTCGAAGGCGGTCACTGCCGCAACAGAATTTTTCACCACAAGGATATTACAGGATATGAAGTGCTTACAAAACTTCTTGAAAATGTTAAGAAACTTCCTAATGTAGATATAAAGGAAAATACATATCTTTGCAATATTAAAAAGACTTCAACCGGATTTTCAGTTGATACTTTCTTTAATGATGACCATACCTCATATAATTGCCACTTCCTTATACTTGCAACAGGCGGTATAGGACGAGTATATGAATTTACAACCAATTCAGCAATTGCCACCGGCGATGGTATAACTATGGCTTATGAAACAGATGCAGTAATTAAAAATTTAAGCTTTGTACAGTTCCACCCAACAGCATTCAAAAATAAAAATACAAGAGAATGTTTCCTTATATCTGAAGCGGTAAGGGGCGAAGGAGCATATCTTCTCAACTGTAACGGTGAAAGATTTATGCATAATTATGATGACAGACTTGAACTTGCTCCCCGTGATGTTGTTTCACACGCCATAATATATGAGAGCAGAAAACTTGGCTCAGATGAATTTTATCTTGACATATCCCATAAAGACCCTGAATTTCTTAAAAATCGCTTTCCTATGATTTATAAAAATCTTATGGAGCAGGGGTATGACCTTACAAAGGACAGAATACCGATTTTCCCATGCCAGCATTATCTTATGGGCGGTATTAATGTAAACAGCAATGCTGAAACCTCAGTGGAAAATATGTATGCTGTCGGTGAATGTTCACATACAGGAGTTCACGGAAATAACAGACTTGCAAGCAACTCACTGCTTGAAGCCCTTGTATTTTCAAGGCAGGCAGCAAACAATATAATATCAAAAGTTTCTGAAATAACTGATGATTTTGATGATTATACATTTGAGCACCCTGAAAATGCAGTTCCCATACCACAGGGAATAAGGACGGAAATAAGACATATAATGCAAAGCAGTTACTTTGTAATTCCTGATAAGAAAGCTGCTGTTGAAGGATTTGAACGAGTTGCTGAAATAAAGAAAATGCTTAATTCGGGCAATTATATTCAGAATTCTGATTATATAGAGGCAAAATCACTTGCCACAATCGCTTATCTTATACTTAAAGAAGTCATATAAAAAGAAAGAGAGGATTTTAATCTATGAAACTTTTACAGAGTTATATTGATTCTGTTATTAATACCGCTTTGAATGAGGACATAAATTATATTGATGTAACAACTGATTATCTTATTGAAGATGGTCATAAAAGCACAGGCTGTTATATTGCCAAAGATAATGGTGTACTCTGCGGAATTGATATTGCAAAAAGAGTATTTGAACTGGTCGGTGATGGTGTTGAATGTAAAATACTTATCCATGACGGTGAAAAGGTTAAAAAAGGAGATATAATCGCTGAATTCAAAGGAGAAACAAAAGTTCTTCTCAAAGGCGAAAGAACTGCTCTTAATATTCTTCAGCATATGTCCGGAATTGCGACTGCTGTAAACAGATGCACCGAACTTGTTGAAGGTACAAGAGCTCAGATTACCGATACAAGAAAAACTCTCCCCGGACTCCGCAACCTCCAGAAATATGCTGTAACTGTCGGCGGAGGAAAAAATCATCGCTTTAACCTCTCAGACGGTGCAATGCTAAAGGATAACCATATTGATGCTTACGGAAGCATTACGGGTGCTGTAAATGCACTTCGTGAAAAAATCGGTCATATGGTAAAAATTGAAGTTGAAGTGCGCAATATGACAGAACTTGAAGAAGCTATCAATGCCGGTACTGATGTAATTATGCTCGACAATATGAACTGTGATGAAATGAAAAAAGCCGTTGAATTTACAAATGGCAGGGCAAAACTTGAAGCATCAGGAAATATTACTGCTGAAAATATAAGAGATGTTGCTCTTACAGGAGTTGATATCATTTCACTTGGTGCAATTACTCATTCTGTAAAATGCTTTGACATTTCCATGAGAATAAAAGGTATTATTAGTTAATATACAGGAGAAAATATATGGATAATATGCTGTTTGATGAAAATCAAATCTGTAATTTTACACAGAACTCCTTCAGGCATATATGTACTGTAAGTCCTGAAGCAAAATCAATGTTTTTTTATATTCTTGAAATAGGTCGTATCAAATCAAATGATGCTTATCGATTTGAAAATGAAAATCTTAATTCATTCCTTTTGGCAATTGTTCTTGAAGGAAAGGCATCTTTAACATACAAGGGACATAATTTTCATCTGAATGAGGGAACTTGTTTTTTTATAGACTGTCTTGAGCCACATATTTATCAGTCTGATGCCTCATGTGACGTGATGTTTATACATTTTTCCGGAGTATCTGCATCTGAATATTATAAGCTGTTTGATTCGACTTATGTCAACGTTGTACGTCCTGCTGATCTAACTCCATTTAAGGAAACAATGACAAAAATAGCAGACATTAATATAAGAAGTATACCTTATACCGAACTTATAACTTCAAAACTTATAACCGACCTTCTCACTATGCTTATAACATTTAAAAATGCTGATTATGATGAAAATTCAAAGGTATCAGTTTGTATGACCAGAATTAAGCAATATATTGATGAACATTTTGCTGATGAAATATATCTTGAAGTACTTGCAGAAAAATTCGGTATAAGTAAATTTAATATAACAAGAGAATTTAAAAAGATTTTTGGTATTAACATATCAAAATACATACTTTCAAAACGCCTGAGCTATTCAAAGCATCTCCTCCGATTTTCAGATAAATCAATTGAAGAAATTTCTGCAATGTGCGGTTTTTATGATACAAGCTATTTTAATAAACAGTTTAAGGCATCTGAGGATATAACCCCTCTTAAATACAGAAAATCCTGGACTGCAAGATAATATAAAAAAGGGTGGCAAATTGCCACCCTTAATAAATAGGAGCAGGAGAAATTATGAATAAATAAAAACATCGCATTGAATATGCTAACTAATCTTTTTCCTGATATGAAAAAAGCATGGATTAAAAATCCATGCTTTTTTCAGCGGAGGACAAGGGATTTGAACCCTCGCGCCGGTCACCCGACCTACACCCTTAGCAGGGGCGCC
>CAYRPZ010000087.1:0-6240 GCA_964426275.1 uncultured Ruminococcus sp.
GCCTGTTACATCTGAAACAGGTGTTGTTTCACTTGTTGTTGTTACTTCTGCTCTTTTAAGCATTTTAACATTAAAGTAGAAAACAGCAGATGATTCTGACTCAAGTTTAGATGCATCAACTTCTATTGTAACTTCCTTTAATCCCTGTTCATCAGTAATATCGCCAACTATTGTGAATTTGCCGTCTTTAATGCCCATTTCAACATTCTCTGCGGTTTTAACGACAGCAGAAACTTCATCAACAGTAATATTATTCATAAATGAGAGAACATCTGCAAATGCCTCTGAATTGAGAGCACCGTCAAGAGTTGAAGGAATTCTATTCTTTATAGCCTGAGGGATATTCTTGTCCATAATTGCATTATAGAATGAAGTATAAGCTTCATCAGCATTTGAACCGCTGCCATTAGAAGTAATTGTAAGAGCATTTTCAGCACTCTGTTTCATTGAATCAATTTTATTTATGTACTGATTAAATTTGGCTGAAACGCTGGTTGCCTTTTCTTCGGCTGTATCAAGCTTACTCTGAGCATCAGAAATCTGATTATCTGCATCTTTAAGCTTAGCATCTGCATCAGCAAGTTTCTCTTCTGCATCAGCAAGTCTGCTTTCTGAAGCAGCTAAATCAGCTTCTTCCTTTGTGGTATCAGCACCCTGAGCTTTAGCATCATTAAGTTTCTGCCAAGCTTCTTCTATTTCAATTTTAGCACTTGTAATATCTGCGTCAGCTGATTCCTTCTGAGTATTTGCCTCTTTAAGCTTTCCTTTAGCTTCTTCGAGCTGTTCATTAGCATCATTATAATTCTTCTCAAAGAAATCATCGAATTCCTTCTTAATAGAATCAAGTTTTGCACCGGCAAGATCAAAAAGACCTAATACATCATATGTTTCACCATCACATACAGCCTGGAAAGATGCGGTTATTTTCTTGCCATCATCTTTAACTGTATTTGTGTCAATAGTGAGAACAGCTGTTGTATCAAGTTTTGTATTAATTTCAAGTTCACCGAACTTGTCAGCATATTCACCTGCAGCAGCTTCTATCTGTTCATTTATCTTTTCATTAACTATAGCATTAAGGTTTACAGCATCAGCAGTAATTGTAAATACACCATCTTTAAGAGAAACAGATACTGTTGTATCATCGCTGTTGTAGAGATTCATTATTACATCTTTATAAGAAGGCATAATGTTTGCAACGCTTTCAACAATGTCCATATAATCATCTTTGCTGAAATCACTGCCGAAAGTTGTTTCGTCAACTGTACTCATCTGCTTTACAAAAACATCATCCCAGTTTGATTCTTCACTGTCTTCCGGAATGTAGAGAAGCTGTTTAAGTGTAATGTCTCTTACAGCAAGATTTCCGCTTGAACTTTCAGTAACAGTTGAAGTAGATGTGCTGTCTGTTTCAACAGCCATTGCTGTTATCGGAATAGCAGTTGCAAGAACAGCAACTGCAAGGACACTTGCTATAACTTTTTTATTCTTTCCTATCATGATAAAACCTCCATAAAAAATTAATTAATAATCAACTTATTAACCAAGGTATAGCACCTTAGGATTATATTATAACATAATTTCAGAAAATTTCAAGTCAAAATTCAATAATCATTATTCTAATCGTCATATTATATAAAATAAATTTAATGCCTTGTTTTTTTTTTAACACTCTGACTATTCTTTTTTCAGCAATTAACCAAATATTCCCTGCGTTTCTACAGGGAATATCGACCGACAATAATTTAATTTATGCTGTGTACATTCTGATTATGTTCAATATAGCCTTCATTCTTGACCACCTGAACCTTATTGTATATGTCCATACCTGTACCGGCAGGAACAAGTTTACCAATAATAACATTTTCCTTAAGACCAAGGAGCATATCACTTTTTCCCTTGATTGCAGCATCAGTAAGAGCCTTTGTTGTTTCCTGGAATGAAGCTGCTGAGAGGAAGCTGTCTGAACTTGATGAAGCCTTGGTAATACCCTGAAGAACAGGTATTGTCTTAACAAGCGAGAGTCCTTCTTCACCGTTATCAATTCTATCCTGAATGCCACGGTTAATTTCATCAATTTCCTTTTTATCCACAAGTGAACCCGGAAGCAGATAACTTGAACCGGAATCCTCAACCTTAATCTTTCTGAGCATCTGACGAACGATAACTTCAATATGCTTATCATTGATATCAACACCCTGAAGTCTGTAAACTTTCTGAACTTCACTGATGATATAATCCTGAACAGCCTTTGCTCCAAGAACGGTAAGAATATCTGTCGGATAAACATTACCTTCAGTAATTCTCGTACCTTTCTTTATTTCCTCACCGTTCTGAACTCTTATTCTGAAATTGTAAGGAACCATATAAACTTCTTCCTCACCTGTTTCATAATTGGTAAGAACAACATTTCTTGTAGTCTTTACTTCTTCAATCTTTACAGTACCGTCAATACGGGCAATAATGGCAGCATTTTTCGGACGGCGACTTTCAAAAAGTTCTTCAACACGAGGCAGACCCTGTGTAATATCTTCAGCAGATGCAATACCGCCTGTATGGAATGTTCTCATTGTAAGCTGAGTACCCGGTTCACCGATTGACTGTGCCGCAATTACTCCGACAGCTTCGCCGACTGAAACAATATTTCCGTTTGCAAGGTTTGCACCATAACATTTTGCACATACACCCTGTTTTGCCTTACACTGAAGAACTGAACGTATCTTTATTTTTTCAACGCCCATGCTTACAATCTTCTGTGCGTCAGACTTATTCATAAGTTTATTCTTTGAAATTACAAGTTCGCCCTGTTCATCACGAAGGTCATCAACAAGATAACGGCCTATAAGACGTTCTGCAAACGGTTCAATTATTTCATTGCCGTTTTTAATTTCATAAATTTCAATACCTTCAGTTGTTCCGCAGTCATGACTACGAATAATAACGTCCTGTGAAACGTCGACAAGTCTTCTTGTGAGGTAACCGGAGTCGGCAGTTCTAAGGGCAGTATCGGCAAGACCTTTTCTTGCGCCACGGGAAGATATAAAGTATTCAAGGATATTAAGACCTTCACGATAATTAGCTCTGATTGGAATTTCAATAGTAGTACCTGATGTATTTGCAATAAGTCCACGCATACCTGCAAGCTGTCTTATCTGGTTGATACTACCACGGGCACCTGAGTCAGCCATCATGAATATTGGATTATATTTGTCAAGATTAGCCTTAAGGGCAGCGGTAACATCATCTGTTGCCTTGTTCCATATCTCAATGACTCTCTTTGATTTTTCATTTGCTGAGATATAACCATAGTCATACTGATTTGTAACAACTTCAATCTTCTTGTCAGCTTCTGCAAGAATATCTTTTTTCTGAGGCGGAATTACAGCATCGCATACAGCAACTGTAATTGCGGCTCTTGTTGAATATTTGAATCCGAGTGCCTTGATTTTATCAAGGACTTCAGAAGTAGTTGTAGTTCCATGTATTCTTATGCAGCGTTCAATGATATCTGAAAGCTGTTTTTTACCTACGAGGAAAGCGACTTCAAGGTCAAACTGTTTTTCAGAATTTGTTCTGTCAACATATCCGAGATTCTGAGGAATATTTTCATTGAAAATAAGTCTTCCGACAGTACAGTCAATAATCTTTGAAACTTTTCTTCCGCCGATATCTTTTGTAACTCTTACCTTTACAGCGGCATGAAGTGAAACAGCTTTTTCATTGTAAGCCATAAGTGCTTCATTCACATCTTTGAAAACCTTACCCTCACCGAGTTCGCCCTCTTTAAGCATTGTAAGATAGTAAGAACCGAGAACCATATCCTGAGTAGGAACAGCAACAGGTCTTCCGTCTGAAGGCTTGAGGAGGTTATTTGCGGCAAGCATAAGGAAACGGGCTTCTGCCTGAGCTTCAGCTGAAAGCGGAAGATGAACAGCCATCTGGTCGCCGTCAAAGTCAGCATTGTAAGCAGTACATACAAGCGGGTGAAGCTTCAATGCCCTGCCCTCAACAAGAACAGGTTCAAATGCCTGAATACCAAGTCTGTGGAGTGTGGGGGCTCTGTTAAGGAGAACAGGGTGGTCTTTTATAACTTCTTCAAGAGCGTCCCATACCTGAGTTGAAGCTCTGTCCACCATTTTCCTTGCACTTTTTATATTTGCAGTAACTTTTTTGTCAACAAGTCTTTTAAGTACAAACGGCTTGAAAAGTTCAAGAGCCATTTCCTTAGGAAGACCGCACTGATACATTTTAAGTTCAGGACCTACTACAATAACCGAACGTCCTGAATAATCGACACGTTTTCCGAGAAGGTTCTGCCTGAAACGTCCCTGTTTACCCTTAAGCATATCCGAAAGGGATTTTAACGCTCTGTTATTGGGACCTGTAACAGCCCTGCCGTGTCTGCCGTTGTCAATAAGGGCATCGACAGCTTCCTGAAGCATACGTTTTTCATTTCTGATAATGATATCAGGGGCTTCGAGGGTAAGCATTCTTCTTAAACGATTATTTCTGTTTATGACCCTCCTATAAAGGTCATTAAGGTCAGATGTTGCATAGCGTCCGCCGTCAAGCATAACCATAGGTCTGATTTCCGGAGGAATAACAGGAACAACATTCATAACCATCCATGAAGGCTTATTGGCTTTCTTTGGGTCATCACCGCCTGAAAGTCTGAAAGCCTCAATTATTTCGAGTCTTTTAAGAAGTTTTATTTTCTTCTGACCTGAAGGAAGACCTTCAAGTTCAGCCTTGAGTTCATCTGAAACCCACTTGAGATTGTCAGTCCAGTTTTCCTTTTTAAGTTCAGGATATTCAGTATTATCAGGATTGAATTTTACATCAAAAAGTTCTTCAATATATTTTGAGCCTGTTTTTACAGTAATCTGAGGAGCTTTTTTATCGTCCTGCTCTCTATTAAATCTGAGAACTTTTTCCCTGTATACAGAACGCTTTATAACCTGACCTGAACAATAGTCGGGATTATCTGCATTATTATCGATTACGAAAACTCTTTCAAGGAGTAAATCTCTGATTTCATTTTCACTCATGCCGATAATTTTTGAAAATGCAGTTATATTTGCTCTGATAAATTCATCATAGCGTTCGGGGTCATATTCATCAAGAAGTTTCTGAATAGCTTCAGCACCCATATCAGCATAGAAATCATCATATCCGTATTTTTCACATGCTTCCATATATTCTTTTTCATTAAGAAGCTGTTTTTTAAGATATTCCGTGGAATTTCCTGGGTCAATAACGATATATTTTGTAAAGTAAAGGACTTCCTCAAGTCGTTTCTGAGAAACTTCAAGAACCTGTCCTATTCTGGAAGGAGTGCCCTTGAAATACCATATATGGGATACAGGTGCAGCAAGCTCAATATGTCCCATTCTTTCACGTCTTACCTTTGCTCTTGTGACTTCAACTCCGCATCTGTCACAGACTTTGCCCTTGAAGCGAATTTTTTTGAATTTTCCGCAGTGACATTCCCAGTCCTTTGTAGGTCCGAAAATTCTTTCACAGAACAGACCATCACGTTCAGGTTTCTGTGTTCTGTAATTGATGGTTTCAGGTCTTTCAACAACACCATATGACCATTTTCTTATCTGTTCAGGTGAAGCAAGACCAATCTTAATGGATTCAAATACATTAAATTCCAAATTATTATCCTCCTGTATCGTTATAGGGAAAAACTGCCGGTTCAGAACATTCCAAAAAAACTGCACCGGCAGATATTTTCTACCTTTTACATATCATCATCGTCTGAATCTGAACCGAAATTATAATCATCGTTAATATAATCATCTTCATCATCAAGATTAACAACATCTTCTTCAGTAGTTTCAGTTCCGTCAAGCAGATATCCGTCATTTTCAATATCATCGCTGGTATATCCCATATTTTCGCCCTCGAGATAATCATCGCTGGCAGAAACAGGCTGAGGAATTATATCATCATCTTCATCAAAATTCTGCTTGAGGTCAATTTCATTTTTATTTATATCAAGAACCTTTACATCAAGTCCAAGTGACTGGAGTTCCTTGATAAGAACCTTGAATGATTCAGGAATACCAGGTTTCGGAACATTCTGACCCTTTACAATAGCTTCATACGTATTTACACGTCCGACAGTATCATCAGATTTTACAGTCAGGATTTCCTGAAGAGTATATGCAGCACCATAAGCTTCGAGAGCCCATACTTCCATTTCTCCGAATCTCTGACCGCCGAACTGTGCCT
>CAYRPZ010000088.1:0-6219 GCA_964426275.1 uncultured Ruminococcus sp.
ATATGTTTTTTGTTAAATTTATTATTTGTTTATAATTATGATATTAAATGTCAGTTTTTAAGTAATCTTCACGAATTTTATACTTCAGCATAAAATATAATACAGCTACTTGTTTTTACTATATTATGAAAGGTGGGTTTTAAAAATGAATTTATGTACTATTGAAGTACCATCAGTTACTTATGCTCAGAAAGCAAAGGTTTACTTCAGAGAAAAAGGATTTAAAAGCGAGGTTATAAGGAATGCTGAGTCATGCGGATACAGTGTAAAGGTATATGCTAACTGTAATACTGCAAAAAAGGTGCTTGATGAAAAAAATATACCATATAAGGAAAAGAGCATATCATCATGGTGAATTTTGATAATGCAGCCACTACCTATCCGAAACCTTCAGAAGTAAAATATGCTGTCAGATATGCTGTCGAAAAGTGCGGTGGAAATGCGGGAAGAGGCGGTCATAAGCTTGCAATGTTTACATCTGAGAAAGTTTTTGCTGCAAGGGAGACGGCAGCGGATTTTTTTGGTGCAGAACCTGAAAACGTTATATTTACTTTTAACTGTACACATGCACTTAATATGGCTATAAAGGGAATTATGAAAAATGGAGGGCATATAATTACAAGTTCGCTTGAGCATAATTCTGTAATACGTCCTATAGAAGCTATGAAAAGAGAAGGAAAAATTTCGTACAGCATTGCAAAGGTATATTATGATGATGAAAGAACAATAAAGTCTTTCAGCAGGCTTATTACTCCTGAAACCAAAGCGGTTGTATGTACTCTTGCAAGCAATGTGACAGGTCAGATACTTCCTTACAGACGCATTGCCGAACTTTGTCGTGCTAATGATATATGCTTTATAGCAGATGGTGCACAGATTTGCGGAATAGTTCCTGTAAATCTTTCAGACGGCATAAATGTACTCTGCACAGCAGGACATAAGGGACTTTACGGAGTTACAGGAACAGGGCTTCTTGTTACTGATGGAAAATATCATATAGACCATATAATAGAGGGTGGAACAGGGAGTGCTTCAATAGACCTTGAACAGCCGAATTTTCTTCCTGATTCACTTGAAAGCGGAACTTTAAATGCAATAGGAATACTTTCACTTAAATCAGGGATTGAGTTTGTAAAGAAAAATAACATAAATAAAATATATGAATATGAGGAAAAACTTTGTAAAAGGTTTATTGACGGAGTTTCAGATATTGAAGGCTGTATAATATACAGAAATAAAACCTCATCTTATGTGCCGATAGTTTCATTTAATATTGATGGGATTTCTCCTGAGGAAATAGCAGGATATCTTAATGAAAAGGGATTCTGCCTTCGTGCGGGACTTCACTGTGCAGGTCTTGCACATAAAAATCTGGGAACTTTAAAAGGCACTGTAAGGTTTGCCCCTTCAGTATTCAACAATGAAAGAGAAGTGAATCAGCTTATTTATCATATAAAAATTTTTACAATGAGCAAAAAAAATGCATATACCCCCTTGAAATAATCTGTATTTATGGTACAATTATATTATATATAAAAATTTATATCGGGTATTTCATTATACCCGATTAATACATACAGATGAGGAAGTGAACTGACTTATTATGGACGTTATTGCTGATATTACAAATATTCTGAGGACTATTACAATACCTGATATAATTGATATTCTGTGTCTTACATTTATAGTCTATAAACTTATAAAGCTTATAAGGGAAACAAGAGCGGGTCAGCTTATAAAGGGTATTATGCTTATTGTAATAGCATACCTTGTCTGTAATGCCTTCAAACTTAAAACATTGTCATTCCTTCTTGAAAAAGCTTTCAATATCGGTACAATAGCTATACTTGTAATGTTTCAGCCTGAATTAAGACGTGCACTTGAAAAGGTTGGCAGAACAAGCATACCTCAGATTAATCAGCTTTTTGGATTTGAAATGTCAGATTCAATAAGAGTTCAGTGGATTGTGGCAATTGATGAAATATGTGAGGCGTGTGAAGAACTGTCAGCTACTGCAACAGGTGCTTTAATAGTAATGGAACGTCAGACAAGGCTTGGTGAACAGATTGATACAGGTGTAATTATGAATGCCGCACCAACAAAAGAGCTTTTCGGCAATATATTTTATCCGAAAACTCCTCTGCATGATGGTGCTGTCATTATGCGTGAAGGTATGATACTTGCGGCTGCCTGTTTTTTGCCTAAACCTCAGAAAGAAGAACTTATAAATATTAAATTCGGTTCAAGGCATCGTGCCGCTATAGGAATGAGTGAAAATTCAGATGCTGTTGTAATTATTGTTTCCGAAGAAACGGGGACTATTTCCATTGCGGAAAACGGTGAGATTACAAGAAACTATAATAAGGAAAGTCTGAAAAAAATTTTAAAGGAGAAATTTGTTCCTGAAATAAAAACAGATGATAAATCACGCAGGCAATCGGTACGGAGGAGTAAAAGCAAATGAGAAACCTAATTAATCTGATAAAATCAAAATTTATGGCTTCATTCCGAAATGATGCTACAATTATTATCTATTCAGCGATTATATCAGTTTTACTTTGGGTTATAATTTCTGTAAATATATATCCAAGTACATACCAGACTCTGAAAAATATTCCTGTTACACTTAACATTGAAGGTACATCAGCAGAGGCAAATAATCTTCAGGCTGTTTCATTTGATGTTGAAAGCGTTGATGTTCGTATTCAGGGGGAACGTACTGAAATAGGCAATCTTAAAGCATCACAGCTTGAAGCAAATGTTGTGGTTGAAAATGTAACTTCAGCGGGAGAGTATCTTCTTGCTATTGAAATAGTTACAAAAGATGATATAAATGCTAAATTTACAGTTGAAAGTATAAATCCATCATATACTACAGTTAAATTTGATGAATATGCAACAAAGGAAGTTGAAGTTCAGGCGGAAACTCCGAATATTTCAGTTGCTTCAGGATATTATAAGGATAATCCTGTATGTACTCCTTCAACAGTTGAAATATCAGGACCTAAAAATCAGATTGATTCAATTACAAAGCTTGTTGTCAATGTTGAAGATGAGCTGAAACTTGATAATTATTATACAGCATACAGCAGTGAATGGAAGCTTTACAGCGATTCAGGCATGGTCGATGATAAAAGCATTGAAATAGCAGAAGATGAATTTAAAGTTGATATTCCTGTGTATATGAAGAAAGAGCTGGAGCTGACATATACACTTAAGAATGTTCCGTCATATTTTGATGAAAATTCAATTGAATTTGAACTTTCACCGAGTTCAATAGTTGTTACATCTCCTAATAAGGCGTTGCTTGAACAGACAACATTGCATATAGGATATATTGATCTTAGAAATGTTGCTCCTGACAGTACATTTACTTTTGATATTGAACTTCCGAGCGGATATCAGAATCTTTCCGGTGATACAACTGTTACAGCAAAGCTTAAATATGATAATCTTAAAACCAAAACTTTTGCAAATATGAGCAATATTTCAATTATAAATGCTCCTTCCCAGTATGATATTTCACTTATGACAAAAAGTATTTCTCCTGTACTTGTAGGTCCTAAGGAGGATATTGAAAAAATTACTGATATGGATATTGTCCTTGAAATTGATGTAAGCAGTATACTTCCACTTCAGTCAGGTGAGGAATATAGTGTAAATGTAAATGTTCTTATTCCTAATTACGAACGTGTATGGACTCTGGGAACATATGTTGCAGTTATACAGGTTGAAGATGCAGTTGAAATTCAGACTGAAGAATATCAGAATAATGATGACATTGATCAGGAAAACAGCTATACAAATGCTGAAAAAAAATCAGTTGACAGTGATAATGATGAAACTGAGTAAAATTAAGATGCAGAAACTATGAAAAAGTTTCTGCATTTTTTATCAGATTACTTGACTTGAAATAAAAAAATTGATATTATATATATTAATCATAATATTATATGGTAAAGATTTGGCTGTCGGAATATTGATAAAACTAAGAAAATACGTAGATTGAACAAGAAGAAGCGTAGATTTAAAGAATAAGAAAGGAGAGAGTTACTGTAAAACAAGTAATAACATTGTGAAGATTGAAAAGAAACTTTTGAAAGATTTGAACGTGCAAGTCATGATGAAAAACACAAAGCTATCCAAGAGCAAAGCTTTTATGAGTTCTGTAAACATGGAATACAGTCACATTGAAAATTGCTGACAAGTTATATTCCGGTTCAAAGGAAAATATCAGAAAGAAAGATTGAATGTTTAAGGATAGAATCCCCATAAGTTTTATAGCTTTTTTAAATGTTATAACTTTATTATAAGTTTTCAGTAACAGCATATTATTATGGAAAATGAGTTTGATAAAAAAGAAGATGTTAAGGAAAATGATATACAAAAAATTTATTTTAATGCAAGAGAATGGTCGTTCAGCAAGGATTTTTCTGAAACAAATAAAGGTGAGCGTACTTTTATAACAAGTTTTGACGGTTCGCTTGCAGAAGCATATTCACTGGGAAGCTGGTCTGATGAGGAAACATCTGAAATTACTACAAAACAGCTTATTCTGAAAAAAAATACAGACCATATATTTACTTTCTGGCTTAATGGCGGTGAAAATCAGTATCAGACTGAATTATGCAATCTTCAGATTATTTTTAATAATGACAATGAGAACAAAAGAGTTTATAAGCTTAACAGAAATCTTATAAAACCTGTTAAATATCATAAGGGCTGGCTTTTGTTTGAAATTCCGTTTACTACTGAAGATAATGAGTTTACACAGCTTAAATTTACTGTAAGAGGAGCTGTTATGACTATCATTCCCGCTGATAGCAAGGAAAATTATATTAATCTTTCGGATGATATTCAGCAGCCATATCCCATGCGTTATAATATCGCATTTAAAAACGGATATCCTGATGATATTCTTAATCCAAAGCTTAAAAATCCTTTTGAAAGTATTAATATACCAACATTTCAGGATATTTTCAGTGTGAACAAATCCGAAAATCATTCTCAGACGCAGAATAATGATAATGTCAGACAGTCACAGGTTATGGAGAAAATTAAAAATACTGCTGATGCTTTCGACAGTATGGCTAATGAAATCGCAAATGAATGTGGTGACCGTATAAGAGAAGGCATCAGAAAAACTTTTTTCGGTGACCGTAACAACAGAAACAGGTATTAAAATAATATACAGAAAACCGTATCATTCATATTTAATGATACGGTTTTACTTTTATATTGCTTATTGATTGATTTACTGTGGTGAAAGTCTGTCATAGAGTGCCTGATATTTCTTAGCAGATTCACCCCATGAAAAGTCTTCTTTCATTCCTCTTATAACCATATTGTCCCATTCAGGTTTTTCATTGAAATAAACGTGCTTTGCATAGTTTATTGTATTGAGCATTTCATGTGCATTGTAATTTGCAAATGAAAATCCTGTTCCTGTGCCGTCATAACGATTATATGGCTTTACTGTATCCTTAAGACCGCCTGTTTCTCTTACAATCGGAATTGTTCCGTAACGAAGCGATATAAGCTGCGTAAGACCGCATGGTTCAAAGAGTGACGGCATAAGCATTGCATCAGCAGAAGCATAAAGCTTATGTGCAAGGTCATTTGAATAGAATATATTGGCTGATACTCTGTCACGATGATAATACTGATAGTTTTTAAACATATTTTCATACTGTGCAGTACCTGTTCCGATTATAATAAACTGAACATTATTGTCAGCAATTCCGTCCATAACACAGTTTACAAGATCAAGTCCTTTCTGGTCAGTAAGTCTTGAAATTATTCCTATAATCATCTTATTTTCATCAACAGGAAGTCCAAGTTCTTTCTGAAGTGCAGTTTTATTTGCCTTTTTATTTTTTATAGCATTTTTTATATTGTATTTCTTGAAAATTCTGCTGTCTTTCTGAGGGTCATATACTTTATAGTCAATACCGTTTACAATACCGACAAGTGAATTGTTCCTGCATCTCATAAGACCGTCAAGACCTTCACCATAATATGCAGTCTGAATTTCTCCTGCATAGCTTTCGCTTACAGTTGTTATGATATCTGAATATACAAGTCCGCCCTTGAGCATATTTGCATTTTTTTTATAATTCGGATTTACAGGAGTAAATTCAAGCTTATCCGCTGAATAGACATATTCAGGAAGTCCTGTATGATATTTAAAATGCTGAATATCCCATACTCCCTGAAATT
>CAYRPZ010000089.1:0-6212 GCA_964426275.1 uncultured Ruminococcus sp.
GGACAGGTTAAGAGATATCTTGCAAAAAATAATATAAATTTCTATACAATCAATGGCATCAAACTTGGCGAAGAAACAGGTATGGGTACAAGAATAAATACAATTCTCCAGTCTGCATTCTTCAAACTTGCAAATATCATTCCTTTTGAAGATGCTCTCAAATATATGAAAGCTGCTGCTGAAGCATCATATGCTAAAAAAGGTCAGGACATCGTTGAAAAGAACTGGAATGCTATCGATGCAGGCTATCAGTCAATTCAGAAAATCGATATTCCTGCTGAATGGGCTGAAGCTGCTGATTCAAAAATGGGTATGGATAAGGCTACAGGCGATAACAAGAAACTTATTGACTTTGTAAACAATATCCAGCAGCCCTGCAATGCACAGCAGGGAGAAAAACTTCCTGTTTCAACATTCGTTGATATGGCTGACGGTACTTTCCCACAGGGTTCTGCTGCATTTGAAAAACGCGGCATAGCTGTAAAAGTTCCTGAATGGATTCCGGAAAACTGTATCCAGTGCAATCAGTGTGCTTATTCATGTCCTCATGCTGTAATCCGTCCTGTTGCAATGACTGCCGAAGAAGTTGCAAATGCCCCTGAAGCTGTAAAATCTGCTGATTTCAGACCCGCTCTCAACAACCTTAAATTTGTTATGACTGTTTCAACTCTTGACTGTACAGGATGCGGTGTATGTGCAAACGTTTGTCCTGCCAAGGAAAAAGCTCTTGTTATGCAGCCTATCGATTCACAGATGCCTCAGCAGGAAGTATTCAATTATGGTACTTCTATTGACTCAAAACCTGAAGTTTCTGCTAAATTTGCTGAAACTACTGTAAAGGGTTCTCAGTTCAAACAGCCTCTCCTTGAATTCTCAGGTGCTTGTGCAGGCTGTGGTGAAACTCCTTATGCAAAACTCGTTACTCAGCTCTTTGGCGACAGAATGTATATTGCAAATGCTACAGGCTGTTCATCAATCTGGGGCGGTTCTGCACCTTCAACTCCTTATACTACAAATAAGGAAGGAAAAGGTCCTGCATGGGCTAATTCACTCTTTGAGGATAATGCTGAATACGGTTATGGTATGTTCCTTGCACAGAAAACTCTCCGTGACAGAGTAATTTCAAAGGTTGTTTCAATCAGAGATAAGGCAAATGATGAAGTTAAAGCTGCTATCGATGAATTCCTTGCTACAAAGGACGATGGAAAGGCTAATACTCCTGCTACCGAAAAACTTGTAAAAGCTCTCGAAAACTGCACATGCGGCTGTGATACTGTCAAGGAAATCCTTGCCGCAAAAGACTATCTCAGAAAGAAATCAATGTGGATATTCGGCGGTGACGGCTGGGCTTATGATATCGGTTTCTCCGGTCTTGACCATGTTATCGCATCAGGCGAAAATGTAAATATCCTCGTATTTGATACAGAAGTTTATTCAAATACAGGCGGTCAGGCATCAAAATCTACTCCTACAGGTGCTATCGCTCAGTTCGCTGCTGCCGGTAAAACTGTAAAGAAAAAAGACCTTGCCGGTATTGCTATGAGTTATGGATATGTTTATGTTGCTCATATCGCTATGGGTGCAAATCAGTCTCAGTGCATCAAAGCTATTGCAGAAGCTGAAGCTTATGACGGTCCGTCACTTATCATCGCTTATGCACCTTGTATCAATCATGGTATCAAGACAGGCATGGCTACTGCTCAGGCTGAAGAAAAGAAAGCTGTTGAAGCAGGTTACTGGCATCTTTACAGATATAATCCTGCTCTTAAAAATGAAGGCAAAAATCCTTTCTCACTCGATTCAAAGCTTCCTAAGATTGATGAAAATTATGAAAACTTCCTTATGGGTGAAGTACGTTACAATGCTCTTGCAAGACAGAACCCTGAAAGAGCAAGAATGTTATTCGATTCAGCAATTGCCAATGCTAAGGACAGATATGATTATCTTACAAGACTTGTTGCTCTTTACGGCACGGAAAATAAGTAAAACCGTTCATTTGAATTAATATAAAAAAATGCCCTGTACAGTTCATAAATGACTGTGCAGGGTATTTTCATTGCTTAAAAATAATGCAGGAAAATCTATTTCCTGCATTATAAAAATTATTATTCTTCTGACTTTGTTTCAATTATAACTGATTCTGATGGAACTTGATTGTTTAAATATTCATCAAGAGTTATTGCTCCATCTGAATTATACATATTCTTAATAGTTTCTTCAGAGGTGTATTTTTCTGAATAATTACCATTCTCATCAATGATATAATCGCCATACCACAATCCGAAAAATGAAAACATTGCATTATCCCTGAATATTTCATTAATATCAGGTACTGTTCCACATTCACTGAGTGCAACAAGTTTTTTCTTTTCCGTAAGCATATACAGCCATTTATACTGCTGAAAATGACTTCCATAATCAGTTTTATCACCTTCATATATATCTACCGATGCTATATCATAAAGACTTTCATCTATCACAAAATTTTTGCTCTGACCATTCCATATCCAGATTAAATTATCAAGGTCATGATAAACAGTCTGACGTTTATATAAAAGCTCCCACAACCATATATATGCTTCAGAACCTGCACTTCCCCACCAGTACCACTCGCCTCCTGCTTCATGAAGCGGTCTCCATAAAACAGGTATATTCTGCTTTTTAAGCTTTTTAAGCTGTTCTGAAATCTCATCAATTCCCCTTACAATTTCAAGACATTCTTCTGAAATTGTGCCGTTTTTGCACATAGTTTCAAGTTCATCAATATCCCTCAGAGCTATCTCCTTTTCTGTAACCGCATCTGCAAGATTAAAGTCAGTTTCAGAAGAATAAATACTGGCATTTCCTGTCGGTGCGTCCCAGTACCACATAAGTCCTGCAATTCCGCCTTTATCATTGCTCCAGTCTGCACACGCATCTATTTCTTCTGAATTTTTTTCATCATCAGATGTAAGTGTTCCGAACCTTATAACAGGATATCTTCCGGTAACCTCATTTATCTTTTCTATTTCAATATTTTTCGATGATGATGCATATTGACCTGTAATAATACCCTTTCCATACATATCAACAAGATATGACATAAGATTTTGAGCTTCTTCAGATGCATTCTCATTGCTTAAACGTTTCATTACATCATTTTCATTTTCATAAACATATGTATTATTATTTATTTCAATATAATCAATATCAATATTTCCTTCCTCTCGTACAATCTCTATTTCTGCATATCCTTCATCAAGAAATACTCCGTCAAATGTTGAATCAAAAAATCTGTCACTGTTTCCCGATTTAAGTATACCTGTTTTTTCACCGTTTATTGTCACATAACCTGAAAAATTTTCATCAGATGCATATCTTACCGTTAAATCATAATGCTGAAGACTCGGAATATAAAAATAGAAAATTATTCTGTTTATACCGCTTTCAGTATTTTCAAAGCCTGTAACATATCCTGTTCCCGAATATCCCTCTCTTACGCTTTCAGTATGCAATGCTCCGTACATAGAGGTATCTTCGGCTTCAACCCTGTAAGTATATTCTTGAGTGTTAATATCAGGAATAACTACAGGAATATTTTCATATACAGAAACAACTTTCTCATTGTCATCTTCTTGAGAATTTTCTGAAAAATTGTCTTCTGTTTCAATATATATCCTGTTATCTATGGAACTTTCAGTTTCCGATATTTCCTCCATAATCTGCCTGTCATCTTCAAGAGATGATGTAAACATCACATATGTAACAAGAATAGATGTAATTGCAAATACAATTACAATTAATACAAGTATTCTGTCCCTTGCCTCTTTCAATTTCTTACTTCCTTTCATATGTACTGACGATAATCATTTTAACATATCAGCATATATATGTCAAATATTTTATATGTAGAGGACAGCATTTTTCTGCTGTCCTCTATTATCATCAACTGATTACTTTTTTACAAATGAATTGCAGTCAATACATTCAGGAACTGATGGATTAGGTTCATGAGTTCCTACACTGATTGTATCGAGTGAACAGTAATCTTCTGTACCCATGTTATGCTTACAAGCCTGTACGGTACATCTTATACTTGAATTTTTATGTTTACATTCGCAGTCCATTTCAAACACCATTTTCTGTCACCGTATAAAAAATGATATACACTTTTTAACTTTTTATATATGACAGAACCTTTCTTTGAATTTTTAAATATTCTCTTTTTAGAGGACAATATTATTATACACCATTACATAAATGAAATTCAAGTAAAAATTTTCCATATATCATTCAAAAAAACAGTATACATAAATTTATGTATACTGCGTGAAAGTATATTTTATTGTTTTAATGGAAGACCATTTTTATCCCTAAAAGTTCCTGATGCAATTTTTATTATATCAATAAGCGTTCCTATTCCACAAAGTCCACCTGTCAGAAGATAAATAATACCTGTTCCATATTTTCCTGTATATAAACGATGAATTCCTCCTATACCTACAAATCCAAGACAGGCAAGAATAAGTGCTGATGTTTTTGAATATGAACTGATAGGAACTGTATACTGAACACCAGAACCCGAATTATTATTAATGTATACATTATTTGATGCAGGAGAACTGCTCTGAAGCTGTTCAACCTGCCGTCCGCAATGCGTACATACCACCGCATCAATGGGAATTTTCTGACCACAGAATTTACAGAACTTAGTCTGAGAATTTGACTGTGGCTGACTTATATTATTATTATAGTTTCCATAATTTGATGATGCAGGTATCGGTGGAACTACGATTGATGGCTGAACAGTTGGAATATCCATAGACGAGCGTGGAATACTGTTTTCTTTATAAATTGTCGAATTATTATTATTTCTCTGGGGATATATCTCCTGCTGATAAGCATTAGGATTAAATTCATGATTTGATGAAGTATTATAATTATTTTGAGGATATACTTCCTGTTGATAATTTGTATTATTCTGATTATTATAATCATGATAAGGTTCACTGATAGGTTTGGAAAGATTAATAAACTTTCTTCCTTCCTGATTTGGCATTTTATCTTCCATTTTAACTGCCTCCCTATTGCAATATATGATAATTATATACCATAATATGCAATTATTCTTTAAAATTTCATGAATTAATAGTTACTAATTTATTAATAATATTTATGTAAAATCATCTTCTTCTGTCTATTCCCGCACTCTTATAGTATGCAGATTTATCCTCATACATCAGTTTTTCTGCTTTTGAAATAACCGTTTGTATTTCAGATGTATCATTCTTGCTCCATACCGCACCTGTAGCAATAACAACAGAATTTTTTTCTGATTCTCTTTTAAGCAATTGAACTCTTTCATTCAGTTCTGCCTCATCTATCTGAACACACAGCACCAAAAACTCATCACCGCCAATACGAAACAAACTATAATTTCCAAATGCTGCTTTTATACATTCACAACATATGCAAATCAACTTATCTCCTGCTTCATGACCTTCTGAATCATTAACACGTTTAAGTCCTGTAATATCGCAGTATACAACACCTATACTTTCTCCCTGCCGTATATTAGAAATAAATTCATTCATCGCATATCTGTTGCCTATCTTTGTAAGCTGATCACTGCAACTCATTTCATGAAGTTGTTTTATAATATTGCGCCTTCTAAGTGTAGAAATAATAAAGTGTCCCACAATCTGAAGCATATCTAAAGCATAATCAAGATTTTTCATTGGTGGATTGTCAACACCGTAAAAACCAATTATCTTATTATCATCATAAAGCGGAACTACAACAATTGAATTGATATTCTGCCTTTTAAGAATTTCATACTTTAATGGGTCGCTGTTTTTGATACTTTCCACATTTTCAATAACAATATTCTTATTTTTACTAAAACTCTGATACCAGCTTGCGCACACCTCCGGTGGAAGATTTTGCAGATTATCTATTTCAGGAGTTACACCCACTGCAACCCATTCATAAGTATTGTCATCACCACCGAGTTTATTTTTTTCAACAATGTATGTTCTCTCTCCGTTCAAAGCCTTTCCCATATATTCCAAAATAATTTTAATAGATTTATCAGGCAATGGTTCATGCATAGCAATTCGTATTCCCTCATTTACAAGGGTTTCAAGATTCTGATAGTTTTTAAGTATATTGCTACGACACTCCTGAGCACTTCCATCTATTGTAATTTGCATATGATAACGTTTACCGTTATC